>NZ_JAHCAS010000001.1:2191080-2504092 GCF_019634775.1 Dokdonella sp. | reverse complement strand
ACCCCTGGAAGACGAAGGCGGCGGTGCAACTGGCGACGCTGGAATGGGTGTCGTGGTTCAACACCCAGCGCCTCCTCGGATCGATCGGCCATATCCCGCCGGCAGAGGCTGAGGCAAACTACTACCGGCAACTCGCCGAGAGGCCCGTTGCCGAGCTGGTCTGACTTAAACCAAACAGCCTCCACGAAAGCCGGGGTGGTTCAGTCCTGCGCAAGCTCGCCGTCGCGCTCGGTGTCAGCGCCGACGTGCTGCTGTTCGACAAGGACGAGCGCGGACCTGACGACGATCTGCGGCTGCACTTCGAGACGCTGGCCCAGCTGCCCGACGAGGACAAGAACGCCATCAAGGCGCTGATCGAGGGCCTGATCGCCAAGCACCGCGCCCGGCAGATCGTCGGCGAGTTCGGCGCTGGCGCCGACAAGCGGACCGCCAGCCGCTGAAACGACGAAGCCCCGCGCGATTGGCGCGGGGCTTCGTTGACGCAACTACATGTTAGGACGATGGATTGAGGCCGGCATCATCGCGTTTGCGAAAGAGCACAACATTGAGAACCAGCCACCCACTCCACATGGCTATCTTGACGAGCATGACAGTCGGGAAGGGCTGGACGCCAACTTCCAATAGATAGCTGATCAGCTCAGAAATCTCTGCGAGAGTGAACGCCAGAGCGAAGTACGGGAGCAATGGCAAAGCCCTGCGCCGCCCACTCAAGCCAACGGCAGCGAGGCCGCCCATCGCAACAGCGACGATGAGTTCAGCGGCTGCAATCACTTGAATGCGAACCGACCACACCGGCACCAATTCTCCGGTTAGCTCAAACACCGCTTGATCGTAGCCAGCGAGAAGAACAAGCGCCTTCCCCAGCGCGATCCACCCAGCCAGAAAGACGGTAGCAATCAAGACGGCTGACGAAATAGCGAGACGGTTGATCATGACTTCCCTACCTTCCGTTCAGCGCACGCGGACCGTAGTAGTACGTGTGACCACCCGTTTGCTGGATGACATGGAAGGCCGACGGGTGAACCGTCGTCATCAGCCCATCCTTCGGGCTGGGTCCCATCTGCGCTTGTCCAGGCATGCATCGATTGAAGCAAACATCGAAAGGATGCGAGTGGTAGACGACATCAAGCGAATATCCGCTAATCGCGGGAGGCGGCATGTACGGGATGTGCCCGAACGTAAGCGAGTCCCAGCGGAAAACCGGCTGCGGCATATCGACGAACTTCGCAGGACCGCTTCCAGAGTCCGGCGTGTATCCATAGAAGCCCTGCTCTTTGTTTGGACCCCAACGGTCTGATGCTGCCATCGTGGCGTCCATCTTCTCCCCGATCTCGGGATACCTATTCAGCAACTCGGCGAACTCTTCCGGAGCATCTGTCCTGTACGGAACGCCGCCAGCACTCGTCTTTCGCGCATCGTACCCGAGTTCGCCACGGCCTCGCCGAGCCATCTGCCCAAACGCATAACTAAACGCCGCCGTCACCGCCCCATTTGCGAAAGCTGCGCCATCGATGCGAGCCGCCACTGCCCCAATCTCATCCGCATCCGTGGAAAACGCCTTCGCTATCCGGTTCGCAAGGTCCGCTCCGTTCCTCGGCCCCTTCCCCGGCGGTACACCACCCGCGGTCAATCCCGCACGCAACCCCGCAGTTGCACCCATCAGGAACATCTTGTCGCTGTATTCCTGGCAGTGTCCCACTCCCATGCAACTGCTCGTTTGCGCATGGATCCGCGAGAGCATGTAACGACCGATGCGGCTCATGTACCCACTCGGATCCGTCCCCGCCAACGGATTGTTCAGGATGTACGAGTACGGATTCAGGCTCTGGCTGTTGCTCGGGAACTGGATGATCGGGTCCACGCCGAGGAAGCGTCCCAGCGCGTAGTCGTAGATCCGCCCGTTCATGTGGATCACGCGGCCTTCGTCGATGTGGCCGTGGCCCGTGAAGCCGCGTTCGGTCAGCGTGCCCAGCAGCAGGCGGCCCGCTTCCGGTGTCTTGCCGTTGTCCTTGAAGTTTCCTTCCCGCGGCTTGCCGAAGGCGTCGTAGCTCTTGAGCAGGCCCTTGTACGGATTGTTCGGCAGCACTCCCACCAGCGAGCCCAGCCGGTCGCGGGTGACGTAGACGACTTCCTCGTTGGCGCCGGCCCGCGTCACGATCACCGGACCCAGTTCGTGCCGGTGACGCGGACTGGACACTACTCCCGCCCCGCTCACCTTCTCGTAGCCGCGCACGCCCAGCCGCGTCGTCACGCCGCTGCCCGTCACTTCCTCGTAGCGCGCGCCCGTCGCCGCCTGCGGCGGCTGACTTTCTGTCTGGAGCGCCGGTCACGGATGGAGCGCCCGAACCATCGCCAGCCACCCCGAAAAAGGGAGAAGCGGAGGCGTGGGTGGGCATCCTTCAAAAACAATCGCCGAAGGCGCTGATGCGGCACCGCACGCCCACCCACGCCGCAGCGCAACGAGCCCGCCCCGCAGCGCAGCGGAGGGGTCTGCGGCCGCGTCTGACGCGAAGCGGCAGCGGGAGCGGCCGACGGGCGGAACCAACACAACGAAGGGAGCGGCTGGAGGCCGGAGCGACGTGGCGAGGAACGAGCCGCCGAGCGCAGGCCGGAAGACTAGCGACCGCCCCCCGAACCACCCCCGCGCGAGCGACGGCGCGATGCCTGCGGGGGCGCTTTCGTTCGCCACGGCGAAGCCGCACTTCGCCCCATCCGCAGGCAGCGTGACGGAGCGGTCGATTGCCGGACAGCCAGGTAGCCGTCGCTTCGCGCGACAGCGGTGCAGCGCCCGAACGTCCGATGGATGTCCGCCCCTCGCACGATGCGCCACCCCTGCGCCAGCCTTCGGACACTTCCAGCCTAACGCCTGTTAGGGGACAGGCTTCCTCTCTCAAAAAGCGCGGTCGAACTGAACGCGCAAACTCTTTTCAGCGCGTGCTTTCGGCGTGCTGAGTTTTCGACGGTGAAGCGGACTCACATGAAGAAGGAGCCCGTTGGCAGGTTAACCAAACCATGTGCTTCAATTTCGGAAGCCAGAGTATCCTCCAAGGCATTTCGGTCGCCTGCCATTCCATCCACCCGAGCAAGCCATCCCGATGTTCCTCCGATCTTGTCAGTAACGAAAGAAGGCCACGATTTCAGTATCGCTTCTGCCTCTCGCAGCGTCTTTTCAAAATCCACTCCGCTCCATGCATGAAGCAGAACTCGATCCTCAAGAACCGATGGCCAGTAAGGTGATTGCTGCTGACGCAGCCATTTGGCGCACGCATCGTCAAATTGCGAAAGCTTCAAATCTCCCTCGAAAGGAAGCAGAGCCAATGCGCGCATTTTGGTCGCACTCTCCGCCAGTTTGGACTCGTGGAACTTCACAGAGACGGCTGCGTCCGTGCCGTTTGCTGCCTTCAATTGCACCGCTAACGACAGGCTGATTGTTGGGAACTGACGAAGCAAACAATGGCTGTGGAAGGTGGGTTTGTAGATGTCGCCAGATGAGGCTCGGTTCAGGCACAACCCTACCAAAATGGGACCACACCTCCGCAGGAGATGTAGCGGCTTATAAACTCCCAAACTTGGGAACTCATTCTGCCAGTCTTTCGTGATGCTCTTGGCTTGCGCTGCGGATATTTTCATCATGGACGAACCGGAATGATCTGCTGAATCCCCAACGGCC
Organism: Dokdonella sp.; assembly: GCF_019634775.1. Classification (NCBI taxonomy): domain Bacteria; kingdom Pseudomonadati; phylum Pseudomonadota; class Gammaproteobacteria; order Lysobacterales; family Rhodanobacteraceae; genus Dokdonella; species Dokdonella sp. The sequence continues at coordinate 2,500,422 of NZ_JAHCAS010000001.1, read as the reverse complement.
CTTGGGTAGTAATCTTGTTCACTTGAGCGAGCGAGAGAACCGCGTTTCCGAACTTGTAGTCAAAAACGGTTCCGGTCGCTGGCTCCCAAACATCAAGGCGCGCACTACCTCGATGATCTTGCTCCCGCTCGACGGACACCCGGTTAAGCGATTCACTATCGCAAACCGAGGTGGACATCATGGCAACGAAGACGGCAGGACGGAAGGCGCGGCGGTCGCGCTTCAGCGCGGAGTTCAAGCAGCAGGCATTGCTGAGGGCGGTGAAGGACGGGGTGCCGGCGGCGGCGCAGGAGCTGGGCCTGGCGCCGGCGCAGCTGTACGCGTGGCGATCCAAGGCGCAGCAGCAGGGCCAGAACGACGAAGCGCAGCGGCTGCAGCAGTCAGAGCTGGCGCGGCTGCGGCGTGAGCTGGCGCGGGTGGAAGAGGAGAACGCCTTCCTAAAAAAGGCGGCGGCGTACTTCGCGAAGCAGCCGAAGTGAAGTACGCAACGATGAGGGAACACGAGGGCGAGTTCGCGGTGCGGTTGATGTGCCGGGTGCTGTCGGTGTCGGCGAGCGGGTACTACGACTGGCGCAAGCGGGGCGCATCGAAGCGGGCACAGGCGCGAGCCGCGCTGGATGCGCAGGTGGAAGCGGAGTTCAAGGCCCACAAGGGCCGCGCCGGTGCGCCGCGGCTGTCGCGTCACCTGCATCGAGGACGTCGGCAGGTGGCGATGAGCCTGCGTCGTCAGGGCCTGCGTGCCAAGGCCGCGCGGAAGTTCACGGCGACGACGAACTCGAACCACGCGCTGCCGGTGGCGGAGAACCGGCTGCAGCAGAACTTCACGGTGGAGCGGGCCAATCAGGCATGGGTGGGCGACATCACGTTCATCGGCACGGACGAGGGCTGGCTGTACCTGGCGGTGGTGATGGACCTGTACTCGCGTCGGATCGTGGGCTGGTCGATGGGCGATCGCATGCCGGCCTCGTTGGTGTGCGACGCGCTGCGCATGGCGCTGTTCAACCGCAGGATGCCGCGCGGCGTCCTCATGCACACCGATCGCGGCAGCCAGTACTGCTCGCACGAGCACCGCGACCTCCTCGACCAGCATGGCCTGATCGCCAGCATGAGCGCCAAAGGCAACTGCTACGACAACGCGGCGATGGAAAGCTGGAACCACAGCCTCAAGGTCGAGGCGATCCACGGCGAGCGCTTCGCCACGCGCGAGCAGGCGCGTGCGCACGTGTTCGAGTACATCGAGGTTGACTACAATCGAAACCGCCTGCACTCGACTCTTGGCTATCTCAGTCCGGAGCAGTTCGAGCAGGCAAACGCTGCTTAGGCGGGTGTCCGTGAAACGGGGGCAGGATCACGAGTCCCATACGTCGCTGGAGCATTTCCAAGCCACGAAGTTTCCGTTTGCAGCCCTCGCTGCCCGTAGATGTTTTGGTAACGAGTCAGCAATTCATCGGCGTAGCCGTGCTTCAAGGTGCCAGCTCTCGGCCCGAGACCGAGACCTTGTCGAGTTCCCCAAGCCTCCGCTCGGGTTGCGACACTTTGAACAAGCTCAGCATTGGTCAGTGGCGTCTTTGCAGCTTGCGCCCCTCGCCATCCAACGATCAAGTTCTTTGTCGTAACGACGACCCTCGCCACACCCATACCCGCCAGCGCACCAGCCGCGGGTTCAGCCCCGAACATCCTGACGATTTTCCTCGCATCTCGCCTGACAACCTCATCCGCCATCGCCCTGCGCATCTGCTGCTCGGCCATCGCCCGCAGCTCCCAAGCGGACCAAGCGCCATTCGGTGTTACAACAAGGGGCTCATAGGGCGGGGCCGCCGGTATCAAGTAGTCCGAGCCGGCCGAGAACTGGAATGTTCCGTTCAGCCGAGCCTGCGTCCTGAGGATGTCCGATGCCAATGGCGTCAACTTGCTTTCTTTGGTCGTGACAGCGCCCTGATTCTCATGGCCGTTCGAGCGGACGACGGGACGACCGCTGGAGTCCGATGCACCAATCGACACGACACCCGTGTCATCACAGTTGTCCCGGGCGACGTGTGAGCCGGTGCATTGCACCTTCTCCGACTTGTACCCACTCGGATCCGTCCCCGCCAACGGATTGTTCAGGATGTACGAGTACGGATTCAGGCTCTGGCTGTTGGCCGGGAACTGGATGATCGGGTCCACGCCGAGGAAGCGTCCCAGCGCGTAGTCGTAGATCCGCCCGTTCATGTGGATCACGCGGCCTTCGTCGATGTGGCCGTGGCCCGTGAAGCCGCGTTCGGTCAGCGTGCCCAGCAGCAGGCGGCCCGCTTCCGGTGTCTTGCCGTTGTCCTTGAAGTTTCCTTCCCGCGGCTTGCCGAAGGCGTCGTAGCTCTTGAGCAGGCCCTTGTACGGATTGTTCGGCAGCACTCCCACCAGCGAGCCCAGCCGGTCGCGGGTGACGTAGACGACTTCCTCGTTGGCGCCGGCCCGCGTCACGATCACCGGACCCAGTTCGTGCCGGTGACGCGGACTGGACACTACTCCCGCCCCGCTCACCTTCTCGTAGCCGCGCACGCCCAGCCGCGTCGTCACGCCGCTGCCCGTCACTTCCTCGTAGCGCGCGCCCGTCGCCGCGTAGCGGAACGCCGTGCTGCCCGGGTGCGGCGAGCCGGTCCGCTGGACCCGTCGCGGCAGGTTCTGGAAGTCGTACACCGCGCTCAGCTCGTTGCCGTGGGTCACGTTGCCGGCCGCGTCGCAGCCATACGTGCGCGCCGGTGCCGGTGCGTTGCGCGCCACCACGTTGCTTCGATCGATGCCAACAGATCCCGCAAGCCCGCGCGCCATGAAATTATTCACCGGTGCACCATGGAACGCCAGACGCATGCTCGACAGCGACCCCTCACCGGCCTGACCGCGCGCATAGCGCAATGCTAACGACGCGCGACGTGCGAGTTCACTGAAATCTTGGGTGTCCCGATCGCCGCGTGCTCGTCTTACTCTTCAACAAAAGAGCGTAGCACGGCATCGATATCACGCTTGCGCACTTCCAGCCATACCGGATCCGACTGCATGCGATTGCGGTCCAAAGCGAAGACCAAGCTCACCAACGCATCATCGTCCAATCGGCGGGTATAAAGAAAGGTGTAACCGAAGATTGAACGCGGGCTCTCGCGTACTGCCCAATCCATCTCTCCTACCCTTTCAAGGCGAACCTCCCAAGAAGTTTCCACTCCTTTCCTTATGAAATCGACAAGATCATCTTTATTCTCTGGAACGTTACCCATTTTTTCTGGCACAGAAACAACATCCAAAGAAATCTTGAAATCACCAAATTCTCTCCCGAGCGTTGTACTCTTCCCATATTGCCGAGCAAACAAGGATCGCGCCTTAAAATTCGGCGAGCTTGTCCTGGGAACGATCAACGGCCCTAGATCAGTAGGAGCTGCACTCTTTCCACCCGCCGGAACGGATATTCGAATCTTCCGAAAATTCACCTCAACTTGGTAATCGATGCGAACCGAAGGGTCGGGGCCGCGCCCTCCTGACCATCCCGCCGCCATGCACCCTCCTGTCGCAAGCACGCTCACGAGCAACGCACTACAGCCAAAGAGCTTCAAGGTTTGCATGTTGAACCTGCCTTGCCACATGGGTATGTATGCTGACTCGAATTCGGTCCCATAAACAACCCCGGCGCTGACAGCAGGGACGCCCCGATGCGGAATGGGTTCCCAGTGTTAAGCCCCAGCAGGTAGTGCACAAGATCAGCGCCCTGAGCACGAATCGCCACGTTGCCCCGATCTGATCTTGCTCCCGCTCGACGGACACCCGGTTAAGCGATTCACTATCGCAAACCGAGGTGGACATCATGGCAACGAAGACGGCAGGACGGAAGGCGCGGCGGTCGCGCTTCGGCGCGGAGTTCAAGCAGCAGGCATTGCTGAGGGCGGTGAAGGACGGGGTGCCGGCGGCGGCGCAGGAGCTGGGCCTGGCGCCGGCGCAGCTGTACGCGTGGCGATCCAAGGCGCAGCAGCAGGGCCAGAACGACGAAGCGCAGCGGCTGCAGCAGTCAGAGCTGGCGCGGCTGCGGCGTGAGCTGGCGCGGGTGGAAGAGGAGAACGCCTTCCTAAAAAAGGCGGCGGCGTACTTCGCGAAGCAGCCGAAGTGAAGTACGCAACGATGAGGGAACACGAGGGCGAGTTCGCGGTGCGGTTGATGTGCCGGGTGCTGTCGGTGTCGGCGAGCGGGTACTACGACTGGCGCAAGCGGGGCGCATCGAAGCGGGCACAGGCGCGAGCCGCGCTGGATGCGCAGGTGGAAGCGGAGTTCAAGGCCCACAAGGGCCGCGCCGGTGCGCCGCGGCTGTCGCGTCACCTGCATCGAGGACGTCGGCAGGTGGCGATGAGCCTGCGTCGCCAGGGCCTGCGTGCCAAGGCCGCGCGGAAGTTCACGGCGACGACGAACTCGAACCACGCGCTGCCGGTGGCGGAGAACCGACTGCAGCAGAACTTCACGGTGGAGCGGGCCAATCAGGCATGGGTGGGCGACATCACGTTCATCGGCACGGACGAGGGCTGGCTGTACCTGGCGGTGGTGATGGACCTGTACTCGCGTCGGATCGTGGGCTGGTCGATGGGCGATCGCATGCCGGCCTCGCTGGTGTGCGACGCGCTGCGCATGGCGCTGTTCAACCGCAGGATGCCGCGCGGCGTCCTCATGCACACCGATCGCGGCAGCCAGTACTGCTCGCACGAGCACCGCGACCTCCTCGACCAGCATGGCCTGATCGCCAGCATGAGCGCCAAGGGCAACTGCTACGACAACGCGGCGATGGAAAGCTGGAACCACAGCCTCAAGGTCGAGGCGATCCACGGCGAGCGCTTCGCCACGCGCGAGCAGGCGCGTGCGCACGTGTTCGAGTACATCGAGGTTGACTACAATCGAAACCGCCTGTACTCAACTCTTGGCTATCTCAGTCCGGAGCAGTTCGAGAAGGCAAACGCTGCTTAGGCGGGTGTCCGTGAAACGGGGGCAGGATCACTGTCCATCAAATCCTGAGAACTCCACACAGCGCGAGGTGCAGTGGTAGAAGCTGGGCTGGCCGGCACAGACGAGGCGATGGCGAGCGGTGGTCATGCCCGCCATCATCACCGAGCCAACGCACGCGGCGTGTAGGAAATCTCCGACACGCCGCGCGCGAAATCACTGGAATTGTGGCGGAATTGTGGCGGTCTCGGTCGTCGGTCCGGTCGTCGCCGGGAATGGATCGCGGTATCCCCGGTTCTCGTATCCAGCTTATGGGCTTGTGTAGAACGTCTCCATATGAACATGGATTATCTTTTTTTCTGACGACATATCTATGATGAACCCGTATCCCTTGCGGTCCGAATCAATATTTTCTCTTTGAACAAAGAAGATTATTCTTCTTGTTGATTCTGATGCCGGCACGGGACCAGATGATGGTGGTTGGTTCAGGTCACTCAAGTCTATGGTTTTGAACTCAATATCTCGTTGATCAAGTTCTTTGACTAGCGCCGATTCTTCGGCGCCTACCATTGCGACCATTAAAATATCATTTTTTGTTTTTTCTAACTGATCTTCATGATTGTGGTGGTGGCATCCGTTCATAAGTGAGGTCGCAGCTAAAAAAGAAAGCAATGAGCTATTTTTTGAACGGAGCATAGCGCACTCCTAAAGTTCTATCCCACGCTGGAACGTTCGTTCCTGACACTGGTGATAAGCGCGCCCCAGAGAAGGATGAGGCCGCATCAAAAGCAAATGAGTTAGAATTTCTTGTGAATGGATTATAGCTTACTTTGGCTGCGTTGACGGCATTGCCATATCCGACGAAATATTCCATCACTTCTGACATTGGCCTTTGTGTCGTACCGACTACTTGCGTGGCAAATCTTCGGCTGCTGAAATCAGACAGCATCGCTGGGTGATTGCCCCAAGCGGCTTCGACATGGCCCCAACTTCCGCCACTACTTCCAGAAGCGTTTGGCGATTGTGCCTCATACCGTGCCGAGGATATATCTCCACCCGCCCTATCGCTCGGTCCGGCGCGAATTCCCCACGTTTCGCCTTCGGGTCCGATTACCGCAATATAGGCGTGATTGTAGTCCCCCCATGCATCGGTGTAGTGCAATTCCACTCTCGTTTCAGGAGCTTGGGAGTGGTTTTCATCATTAAACGCCCTCGAAAACGCCGCCGTCACCGCCCCATTTGCGAAAGCTGCGCCATCGATGCGAGCCGCCACTGCCCCAATCTCATCCGCATCCGTGGAAAACGCCTTCGCTATCCGGTTCGCAAGGTCCGCTCCGTTCCTCGGCCCCTTCCCCGGCGGTACACCACCCGCGGTCAATCCCGGACGCAGCCCCGCGGTTGCACCCATCAGGAACGTCTTGTCGCTGTATTCCTGGCAGTGTCCCACTCCCATGCAACTGCCCGTTTGCGCATGGATCCGCGAGAGCATGTAACGACCGATGCGGCTCATGTACCCACTCGGATCCGTCCCCGCCAACGGATTGTTCAGGATGTAGCTGTACGGATTCAGGCTCTGGCTGTTGGCCGGGAACTGGATGATCGGGTCCACGCCGAGGAAGCGTCCCAGCGCGTAGTCGTAGATCCGCCCGTTCATGTGGATCACGCGGCCTTCGTCGATGTGGCCGTGGCCCGTGAAGCCGCGTTCGGTCAGCGTGCCCAGCAGCAGGCGGCCCGCTTCCGGTGTCTTGCCGTTGTCCTTGAAGTTTCCTTCCCGCGGCTTGCCGAAGGCGTCGTAGCTCTTGAGCAGGCCCTTGTACGGATTGTTCGGCAGCACTCCCACCAGCGAGCCCAGCCGGTCGCGGGTGACGTAGACGACTTCCTCGTTGGCGCCGGCCCGCGTCACGATCACCGGACCCAGTTCGTGCCGGTGACGCGGACTGGACACTACTCCCGCCCCGCTCACCTTCTCGTAGCCGCGCACGCCCAGCCGCGTCGTCACGCCGCTGCCCGTCACTTCCTCGTAGCGCGCGCCCGTCGCCGCGTAGCGGAACGCCGTGCTGCCCGGGTGCGGCGAGCCGGTCCGCTGGACCCGTCGCGGCAGGTTCTGGAAGTCGTACACCGCGCTCAGCTCGTTGCCGTGGGTCACGTTGCCGGCCGCGTCGCAGCCATACGTGCGCGCCGCCAACGGCGCGGGCCGGGCCACCGAGGTCACCGCGTGCGGGCCGCAGCCGTTGCCGCCGTAGGCATAGCTCCCCGGCGTGGCCTGGCCGTTGTCGCTCTTGTAGCTCAGGTTGCCCGAGGCGCTGTAGCCCAGGCTCACCGGCGCCGGCGAGCCCGGCACGCCGATCCGGGTCGACTGCGTCAGCCGTTGCAGGCGGTCGTAGGCGTAGGTCTCCTGCACCGTCTGCGGCGTGCCCAGGTTCATCGCGCGCTGCTGGCTCGTCAGGTTCCCGAAGCTGTCGTAGGCGTACTGGAACTGGTCGAACAGCACGGCGTTGTTCGTCCAGCGCTTCTGTTGCGACTGGCCCGTGCTCGCGTAGCTCGTGTGCGTGCCGACGATCCCGTTGCCGAAAGTCTCCCCGCTGGTGGCGCCCCACGCGTCCTGGGACGTCGCCGTCCACCACGTGAAACCCGTACTCGCGTTCGACAGGCTGTTCGCATACCCGTCCGCCGTGTAGCCCGTGCGCACGGACAGGCCGCTCGGATACGTCACCGTGTCCTCGCGACCATAGGTGGGGTCATAGGCGTAGCCGGTCGTCCACGGAGACTCGCCTTCCATCGTCGTCGTCTGGCTCGACAGCCGCTTCGTCGTCGACTCCCAGGCGTAGCTCTCCTGCCACACCACCGGCAGGCCCAGGCCGCGCTGGCGCCGCTGCACACCGAGCAGGCCCGCGCCGCCGTTCGCGCCCGGCGGGTCGTACTCCCAGGTGTCGCGCACGCTCTCCGCCGGCAGCCCCGCGCCGGCCGGGTTCGTGCTCGTGCGCTGGATCAGGCGGCCCAGCGCGTCATAGGTGTGCGTCGTCGTCACGTTGCGCGCGTCGGTCTGCGTCAGCACCTGGCCGAAGCCGTCATACGTGAAGCTCGCGCTGCCTGCGTTCGGGTCCATGCGGTGGGTGCGATGGCCGAGGTCGTTGTAGCTCGCCCGCGTGACGTGGCCTTCCGCATCCTGCGCCGCCACCGGGTTGCCCGCGCCGTCGTACCAGTACTTCACCGTCCCGCCCAGCGCATCCTCGGTCCTGACCAGACGGCCCAGCGCATCGTGCCAGCGCGCCATCGCCATGCACGGGCGGTTCGCCGGACACGGCGCCGTGCTCGAGAACGCCGTGCCCTGTACGCGGATGTCCGTGCGCGTGCCCGAGTAGGCGTACTTCGTCAGCACGTTGCCGTTGACCGGGTCCATCTCCGATCCGGGGGCCGTCTTCTGCTGCACACGGCCAAGTTGGTCGTACTGGTCGAACGTCGTCCAGTGAGCCGTGCCGCCGGCGAAGTGCGGCGTCGACTCGCGCGCCACGGTCCCCATGCGGTCGTACTCGGTCAGCGTCTGCACGAAGCTGCCGTTGAATCCGCGCACCGAACGCTTCACCGGGCGGCCCAGCTTGTCCGACCACGTCACCTGGGTCGGTGAGCCGGCCTTGACCGTCGTCGCGCGCATCGCGGCGAAGGTCTGGCCCGCGCCTTCGCCGTAGCCGCCCGGACAACTGCCCGTCGTCGGCGAGCAGCGGGTTAGGCTGACGTGCGTCACCGGCTCCAGCAGCGCGTTGTTCGTGCCGCGCGATTCCACCTGGATCGGACGGCCGAACGCGTCGTGCTGCGTCACCGCGCGCAGGCCGTTCGGGTCGATCACGCGCTTGACCTGGCCATCGCGCGGGCGCGTCTCCGTGGTCGTCAGGTGGCCGGCCGCGTTGGTGGTCTGCAACACGAAATAGCCATCCGCAGCGACGCTGGCGCCGTCCTTCGTGTAGTTGAGGAAGGTGCTGCGCGTGGGCGGACTCGCGCCCGAGGCAGTCTGCGTCACGCTCGAAGGCAGGCCATAGCTCGGGCTCGGATAACCGTAGACCGTCTGCACCTGCTGGTTCGGAATACCCGGCTGCACGGTCTGCGACTGCGGCGTGCGGTCGGCGTTCCAGGCATAACTCGTCGACACCGTGCGCGGCGGCGCGCTCGATCCCGAAGGCAGGGCGTGGCTGCCGGCGTAGCTGATCGACGTCGATACCGTGCTCGCATCGAGCTTGTCGATCCACCAGTTCGTCGCGTCGATCGTGTAGCTGTTTGCAGTGGTCGTGACGTGGCTGGCGACGAAGCTGCCGCCCGTGCCACCGTCGGCCACCGTCGTCACCTGGTTGCGCAGGTTGCCGTACGCATCCCAGCCCGATGACGACGCGCCCGCGCTGGTCGCGTTGACCGTCGTGGTGGTGCTGACCAGCGCACTCGAACCCGACTGCGCGGCGGCGAGGTCGTAGACCTGCACGACCTGGGTATCCAGGAACGGCGTGTACACCGTGTTCCCCACCGGCACCGTCGGGCACGCGCCCCGGTTCGACAACCCGCAGCGCCACGTGTTCGTCTCGCGGCGGAGCGGGCGTGTGCGCTGCAGGACAGGGGCGACTTCGACCGATTCCACGCGGCTGACCAGCGGGAACTTCTGGTGGAAGGTCGTGGTGATCCAGTGGCCGCGGCCCGTGGTGGCACTGACGGCGTTGGCCTCGATGATCCGCCGGAAGCCCTGGAATCCGCGGCCCATGCGGTTGTACATCGCCTCCTGATAGCCGTAGTACCAGGAGCGGGCGCCATAGGCGAGACTCGGGTCTTCGTGCTTGATGACGGCTGCCGTGCTGCGCGTCATGACCTGTACGACCGGCATCGACGACGTGAAGTAGAAGTGCCGGGCATCGACGTAGCGTTCCGCCGGATTGGCCGGCACGGAGTAGGGCACCGGAACCTCGGGCGGAAGGTTCGTCGGCGTCGGGTACGACAGCGGCAGGTAGCGCCAAGCGGTCCAGTCCTCCAGCGAGTTCGCGGTGCCCCACAGCAGATCGGCCGGGCGCGGCATGCCGGTGTTGCCGAGGTCGGTGCCGCGGCCTTCGGAGAGGAAGGCCTCGTTGTGGCGGTTGTAGTGACCCGTCAATGGCTGACCGTTCGGCAGCGTGGCCGGGCCATACACGCCATCGTTGACGACCAGGCAGGGGTCGAAACCGGCATCGCCGGCACCCACCTGGCGGTACTTGCAACCGACGCTCGTGAAGAGGTCGGTCACGCCGTCGCCATAGACATCGTCCGCGGATTCCCGGCTCAGCGATGCGACGAGATCGGTCGGCGTCACCCGGATCGAGATCGCCGCCGGCCCGGTCTACACGAAGCGCAGCGCACTCAACGTATAGGCGCTGCTGTCGAGCGCGCCCTGCCCCTGCGCGTAGAGCCCCCTGATTTCCTCGCCGGCCCAGTCGAGCGGCATGTTCAGGCCGCTGTCGGGTTCCTCGGCGCAGAGGTAGACGATGCACTGGCCCTGGGTATTCATGCTGCCGGGGCATTCGCTGGGAATGGGGGGCTGGCGCGTCGCGTAGGCGCACATCCGCGCCGCGAAGCCCGATGGCGCGAGCAGGTCGACCCGGCCGTCGCCGTCGACGTCCATGGCCGGCAGGCGATGGGCATAGCGCAGCCGGTCCTGGCTGCTCATCAGGCCGGCCGTACTGCCGGTATCGATCTGTGCTCCCAGCACGCCGCCGAGGTTGAGCCTGACCCTCCACGCGATGCTGGTGGTGGCGAATACGTAGTCATCCAGGCCATCGCCATTGACGTCGATCCAATGCGGCACGGTTCGCGCATTGCGCGCCTGCTCCGCTTGCGTCATGCCGATCGACGCCGCCGTGCTCGAGGTGAAGGTCGGCCCCGGCTGCGCACGGAGAATGCGATTGAACGTTTCCGTTCCGTCGGCCGTGCCGGACAGCTCGTGGATGAACAGGTCGGGCAGGCCGTCGCCGTCGAAGTCCGCGATGCGCTCGACGTACTCTCCGGTTCCCGAGGATCGCGCCAGGCAGACGGACGGACTGACCGCCTGCGCGAACGAGGCCGATGCGCCGACCGGCGCGCCGTCCGGGATCGTGTTGCGATGGACGAACACGCCGCGCTTGAATCCCTGCCCATCGCTGCCACAACTTGCATGTGGCCCGAAGGTGACCAGATCGGGCTTGCCGTCGCCATCGAAGTCGGCGAGCCGGGCGCGGAACCGGGGCGTGTCCGCGCCCGAGGGAATGTTGGTCGTCACGGTACGGAACGGATTGCCGACCGGCGCCTGGCCGGCCGGCAGGTTCCAGGCCAGGAGCGACAGCGGATTGCCGTGCGACAGGATCTCGCTGCGGCCATCGCCGTCGATGTCGACGACTTCGTAGGCATGGCCTCCCGGGAAGGCAAACAGGGTGCCCGTCACGTCGACCGCGGAACGCACCGAGCGGTCGGCCATCAACTGGATCAGGTAGGTGCGTGGCCCCGTCGCCGTCTGTACCTGGGCCAGCGATTCACGCGTGCCGTCGCCGTCGAAATCGGCGATCGTGCTGAACGCGAGCACGCTGCCGAGCGGCGTCCCTTCGAGGTTCTGCACCGGCAGGTCGGCCACCGTGTGGACACCGCCGCGCTCGACGTTCAACTGTGCGATCTGCTCCTGCTGAAGCGCTTCGAGTTCCTCCTGCGCGATCAGCGCGTCTTCGATGGTCCACGCCGATTGCGGCAGGTCGGGGATGACCAAGGGCTTGAACGCGAAGCGCGGCTTGTCGGCATGCTGGGCCGGGTTCTCGTCCCACCAGTCGAACTGGGTGGAGAAGTCCCTGCCGTTCTTGAGCAGGCAGGTTTCCTGCGCACCCTCGTACGCGCACTGGGTGAAGGTCTGCAGCAGGCTGCGTCCGGTCTGCCGGCTCGTCGACGCGGCAGGAAAATCGTGGTCGACATAACCGAATTTCCAGGCGGCGACCTTCTCCGTCGCGCTGGCCCAGGTTTCGATCCGTTGCAGGCGCTGACTCTGCAGGGTCAGGCCGCCGGCCACATAACTCGACGAAATATCGTTGGCGTAGTTCGAACCCGAGGGCAGCGGGCGCGCTTCGTAGACGAAGCGCACGCTGCGGTCACCGACCGTCGTGCCGAAGCCGGTGTAGTCGATGCGCGACAGCAGCACTTCACCGTTGCCGAAATTCGCGTAGGTGAAGAACTGGTTGTTGCCGACGCGATCCTCGTCCTTCTCGACGAGCCAGCTCATCGTGACGGCGACACCACCCGGTTGCACGCGCGCGTTGCGGCCCGAGGCCTGGCAGGCGCTGCCCGCGACCACCGCACCGTAGTGCTTCACCCGGCCGCCGCGCTCCTCGACCTTGAAGCAGGCCGCCGTACTGGGTGATGCGTGCGTAGCTGTCGATCTCGGTGCGGTACTCGGCACCGGCCGATCCGTATGCGCTGCCGGCCACGCGCACCAGTCGCTGGCCGTCGAGGCAGAGCCTGTCGTCCGCGCCAAGCGCCACGCCCTTGATGCGACCGTCCTGTTCCACGGTCTGCGCGCAGCGATGGATGGCACTGGATGCCGACAGCGACCAGCCCATGCCGGCGATGCCGTTGCCGCCACGGCTCGAATAGTTGAGTGAAACCGACGGCTGCATGCCGGCTCGTCCGGGCGGCACCGCCACCGGAATCGTGTAAACCGCGGCACCGCCGCTCACGCCGCTCTCCCCGGCTGCCGCACCCACCGTCGCGTCATGCGCCGGCGCCACATCCGCAACCGCGGCTGGTACCGGATGCGCCGGCCCGGCGTCGAACCCGTGTACCGGCGCGGACATCCACGAGCTGCCCGCTCCCAGCGTCAGCAGCAGGGTCGCCAGCAACGGCGCGAAGGGCGTGTGACCGCGATGCGGCTTGCACGGCGTACGCCCCGCCACCGAACGGTTCGGGCCGGGCGAGGAGGAAACAAAGGGAGAAAAAGAGAGAAAAACCGATGCGCGCGAGAGCGGGGAGTGAATGCCTTGCATGGCGCCTTCCCCTGGATAGCGATGGACGATCCCGTCACACCCCGGGCCCCTGTTCCCCGGAGTCCTGTTCCATTCCCGTGCCATGAATCGGCGCCCTGGAATGTCGCGCCGCAGAACCTCTTGCAACGCGAGGACGCGAACCTACGCGGCTTGGTGGATGTTCGCAAGGGCTATGCCGATCAAAAAAGAAAGCCCCGTGGCGATCAGGGGAAATCGCCACGGGGCCGGTGGCCGGGCACGATGGGGGAGGATGTCGTCCCGGCGCTGGAGCGTTTGTGCTGGCCGATCGGCCGGTCAGCCGCAGGACTCAGTCCCGGTTGTAATAGCCGGAGCGGCCGTATGCGCGGTCGCGGCGGTCGTACTGCTCCTGGTTCCGGTAGCTGCCACGGTCGTAGTACCCGTCATGGTGATCCACTTCGACGTGGCGCACTACCCGGCGGACCACCCGGCGGGGACGGTCATGGTGGAAGTAGGTCGAGTACACCGGGTAGTGGTAAGGCCCGGGGTAGTAGTACGAACCCGGGTAGTAGTACGACGGCGGGCTGTACCAGTAGCCACGATCGACCACCCTTGGATACCGGTACGGGCCGGTGTAACGCGGACCATCGTAGTAGCCGTAGCCCCACGACGGACAGAAGCTGGCCCCCCAATGACCGCGCCCACGGCCCCAGTCGGAATAACCGATGCTGTAGCCGGGGCCGGAGAAGCCGATGCTGAAGCTCGTGTGATGACCCCTGGCGAACGCACCCGGGGCGAACGCCAACGCGGTCAACGCGACGGCGGCAACCAGGATCGAACGGTGGAATCGGACTGTACGCATCGTTTCCCTGCCTCCTCTGCGACGAACGGATGCTGCGGCCGGATCACTGAATCGACACTGAGTGTCTGCGGGGGCGCGTTCCATTGCGATGCCCCGAAAGCAAAGGCATCGCGGCTGAAGCCGTTCCTGCAAAAGCCACCATTCGGGTTGGGTGGATCAAAGGCGAGGCTTCCCCATTCTCCATTCCCGAGTCCCCATCCCCGGCTCTTTCGGCTTCAACTCGAAGCAGTGGTGGATTCGCGAGTTTCGCGTGAAGTCGAACGGGATCGTCGCCGCGCCGATGTCGCGCACGTCGAAGCGTTCGTGGATTTCCGCGGCGAGCTTGAAGCGCCGATAGTTGTTGGAGAACAGGATCGTGCCGCCGAAGGCGAGCCGCTGCGCGCACAGGTCGAGCAGTTCGACATGCTCGCGCTGCACGTCGAAATCCTCGGCGCGCTTGGAGTTGGAGAACGTCGGCGGATCAACGAAGACGAGGTCGTACTCGCCAGGCTCGTGGCGCAGCCATTCGAGGCAGTCGGCCTGCTGCAGGCGATGCTGGTGTCCACCGAATCCGTTGAGAGCGAGATTGCGCGCCGCCCAGTCGAGGTAGGTCGCCGACAGGTCGACGCTGGTCGTAGCCCGCGCGCCGCCAGCCGCCGCGTGCACGGTGGCCGTGCCGGTGTAGCAAAACAGGTTGAGGAAACGCGTGCCTCGCGCTAGTTCGCGCAGGCGCGCGCGTACCGGACGGTGGTCGAGGAACAGGCCGGTGTCGAGGTAGTCGTGCAGGTTGACGCGGAAACGCAGCCCGCCCTCCTCGACGACGAGGAACTCACCGCGCTCGTCGAGGCGACCGTACTTGCCGCCGCCCTTGGCGCGATAGCGCGCCTTCAGCGCGATACGCGCGCGCGGCACGTCGAGGGCGAGCCCGGCGCCACGCACGAGTTCGGCCAAGCGCGTGCGCGCGACGGCTTCGGGGATGTCGCCGGGCGCGGAATACTCCTGGATGTGCAGGTAATCGACTGGCGTTGCCGAAAGATCCTCTTCCGGCACCGCGCGATAGACGTCGACCGCCGCCGCGTACTCGGGAATGTCGGCGTCGTAGGCACGCCAGGCGTAAACACCTTCGCGTTGCAGGCGCTTGCGCAGGTGCCGCGCGGTCTTGCGGATGCGGTTGGCCACGGCCTCGGCACCCGGCGTCAGCGGTTTTTCCGCCGGCGCCATTGGCGCGGCGTCGCCGCCGACGTCGAACAACAGGAAGCGGCACTCGAGCGCGCCATTGTAGAGCGTGTAGATGCGGTGGGCGCGCAGGCCGATAGCATGGGCCAACGCCTCATCCGAAGTGATGACGGCAATGCGCCAGCCATCGAACTGCGTGCGTGCGCGTTCGCCGATCGCGCGATAGGTCGGCACCAGCGCCTGCTGCTGGCCGATGCGCTCGCCATACGGTGGATTGCAGATGACCAGGCCAGGACGCTCCGCCTCGGCCGGCCGTTGCAGGTGCTCGATCGACTGCCGGTTGAGGCGCAGGAAGCCGATCACCCCGGCCGATTGGGCGTTCCGTTTCGCTTCGGCGAGCACGCCGGGATCGCCATCACTGCCGTGGAAGCAGGGGCGCAGGGTGCGCAGGCCGGCGTCGGCGCGCGTGCGCGCTTCGACCATGAGGCGCGCCCAGGTGTCGGCATCGTGGCCCTTCCAGCCGAGGAAGCCGAAGTATTGGCGGCCGAGGCCCGGCGCGACGTCGGCCGCCATCAACGCGCCTTCGATCAGCAGGGTGCCGGCGCCGCACATCGGATCGACGAGGTCGCCACCCGCTGCGTGGATCGCCGGCCAGCCCGCGCGCAGCAGCATCGCACAGGCCAGGTTCTCCTTGAGCGGCGCCTCACCCTGGCCGACCCGGTAGCCGCGCCGATGCAGCGGAGAACCGGAAAGATCCAGAGACAGCGTCGCGCGGTCCTTGCGCAGGCGCAGGTTCAGCCGTATCGACGGCTGTTCGAGATCGACCCCGGGGCGTTCGCCTTCGCGCGCGCGGAATTGGTCGACGACGGCATCCTTGGCCTTCTGTGCGAGATAGCGCGTGTGCTTGAGCCGACTTTGCTGACTGACGGCGTCGACCGCCAGTGTGCCGGAGGCATGGAGGTGTTCGCGCCAGTCGATCGCCTGCACTCCATCGTAGAGCGCCTGCTCGTCGGCGGCATCGAACTCGGCCAGCGGCATCAGCACGCGGCTGGCCAGGCGCGACCACAGGCAGGCGCGATAGCCGGCTTCCAGTTCGCCACTGAAATGCACGCCGGCCAGCGCCTCACGCACCTCGGCCGCACCAAGCGCGACGAGTTCGTCGCGCAGCAGGTATTCGAGCCCCTTCGGGCAGGTCGCGAAAAATCTCATCAGGTTTCGAGTACGAGCAGGAGCCGGCGGAACGCTTCCGCGCAGTAGTCGACGTGTGCGGTCAGGCGATGATCGTCGTCGACGAGGTGCAGGGTGTCGCCACGCGAACGCGCGAACGCGATCGCGGCATCGACCGGACAGAGTTCATCGTGCCAGCCATGCACCAGCGTGGTCGGCACCCGCGCCGCCTCGAAGGCAACCGGATACTTGGGGATGCCGACCGGCAGGGCCATCAGGAACAGCGCTTCGCAACGGCGTTCGAGCGAAGCGAAGCCCGACACCAGCGCACCCATGCTCGAACCGCCGAACACGACGCGTCCCTCGGCCGGAGCAGCCTCCAGCGCACGCGCCGTGCGCGCCGCGATCATGCGTGGATCACGCGTGGCATCGAGATCGCGATAGTCCGGCCGCACACTGGCCCAGCCGAGCGCCTCGGCGACAGCGGCCAGCGCGCTGACCTTGGTCGCGTGCGGGCCGCTTTCGAGTCCATGCGAGAGGATGACGGTGCCTTTCATGGTGGGTCGAGTCGGGGAAACGCGTGATCCTAGCATCCGCACAGTACCCAGTTCCCCGTCGGCGCCCCTTCAGGGGCGATGCTCCTTCTGCACAACCTCCAAAGCGGGAACATCGCCCGTGAACGGGCTCCTATGCGGCAAACATGCGTGGCTCGTGTGCGACACTGCCGGCATGATCGACCTCGCCATTCACGACTGGCCCCTGCCCTACGAAGAACGACTCGTCGAGCGCGCGTCGGCGGCGATCGACCTGGTGGTGATCCACTGCACCGAGCTGCCCGACATGCGCCTCGCGCGCGAGTATGGCGAGCGCATCGTCCATGCCGGCACGCAGACCGGCAACAGCGGCCACTACTACATCGACCGCGACGGCAGAATCTGGCGCTTCGTTGCCGACACGCGCGTCGCTCACCACACGTTCCAATACAACCCGCGTTCGATCGGGGTCGAACTGGTCAACCTCGGCCGCTATCCGAACTGGACCGATTCGCGCCACCAGAGCTTCAGCGAGCCATACACAAAGGAACAGATCGACGCCCTGCTCGCCCTGCTCGGACGCTTGCGTGCCGAACACGCGAACCTGCGCTGGATCGCCGGCCATGACGCACTCGATCGGCGCACCGAAGCAGCCAGCGACGACGCTTCCGTGCAGTTGCGCCGGCGCCTCGATCCGGGCCCACTGTTTCCGTGGGACGAGGTCGTTGCGGCGAGCGGGCTGGAACGTCTTTCCGAACCTTGAGGAACGGGCCAAGCAAACCCCGCACAACTCCGTGGCCCCGGCGAAGGCCGGGATGACGAGCAAATCGCAGGTCGTGCAGGAATTCCCAACCTGTTTGATGAAAGCGGTGCACGCCGGCGCTCCGATATACTGGCCCGCCGCACGTCGCCGCCATCCATGCCCAGTCCGATCGTCGCCGAACTGATCGACCTGCTCCAACTCGAACGCCTCGAGGACAACCTGTTTCGCGGTCAGAGCCGCGACATCGGCACACGCTACGTGTTCGGCGGCCAAGTGCTCGGCCAGTCACTGTCGGCGGCTCAGCAGACCGTCGACGGAGCACGCCACGCGCACTCGCTGCATGCCTACTTCCTGCGCGCCGGCGACGTCGAGGCGCCGATCGTCTACAGCGTCGAGCGCACCCGCGACGGCAGCAGTTTCTCTGCACGCCGCGTGGTCGCCATCCAGCACGGCCAACCGATCTTCAACATGACCGCCTCGTTCCAGGTGCCGGAAGCTGGTGCACAACACCAGTTCCCGATGCCGCTGGTGCCGATGCCGGAAGACCTGCCGGACCGGCTCGTCGTGCCGGCCGAGGATCTCGACAAGGTTCCCGCGATGCGCCGGCGCTGGCTCAGCAGCGAGGGGCCGTTCGAGTTCCGCCACGTACATCCGCGCAACGAAGCCAACCCGACCAAGCAACCGCCGTACCAGAACGTCTGGTTCCGCCTCGCCGATCGCGCGCCCGACAGCGAGGTGCTGCACCGCGCGCTGCTCGCCTATGCCTCGGACTTCCACCTGATCGGCACGACCACCTTTGCCCACGCGATCTCCTACCTGCAGCCGAATGTGCAGATGGCCAGCCTCGATCATGCGCTGTGGTTCCACCGCCCGTTCCGAGCTGACGACTGGCTGCTGTATGCCTGCGACAGTCCGAGCGCACAGGGCTCGCGCGGCCTTGCCCGCGGCATGGTATTCAGCCGAGATGGCATCCTGGTCGCCTCGACCGCACAGGAAGGCCTGATCCGCGTGATCGACCGCTGACTCCTGGAGTCCCTGCATGCGCCAGATCTACACATCGCCGCGCGCCGACAACGTCGATCGCGTGGTCGCCCTGCTCGGCGAGGCCGGCATCACCACCACCATCCGCAACCGCCGAGACTGGCAGGGCGGCCAGTGGAAACGCTTCAGCTATTCCGAGCGCGGCGAGAGCGAAGCCTGGCCGCAGGTGTGGGTGACCGACTCCAACGACCTGACCCGGGCCCGCGAGCTGCTGCGCGAAGCCGGCCTCGAACCGACCACACGCTTCGCCGACGAACTGGCCGCCTCGCGTTCGCTCGGCGATCCGCGCCGCCATCGCCAGCACTCGATGCGCCTGCGCATGATCCTGATGGGCCTGATCGGTGGCGTGGTCCTCCTTGTGGCCTGGGCCTACGTCACACGCTGAGGCACTCGGGCTCGTGCAGAATCCGTCCCATGCGCTCCGACGTCGTCCGCCTGTTCCAGACCCTGCCGCATCCCTGCGGCTACTACCCGGAGCGCACCGCGCAGAATCTCGTCATCGACCCAGCCGAATCGCGCCTCGCCGCGCTGTATGACACCGCATTGGCACGCGGCTACCGCCGTGCCGGTGGCCATGTCTACCTGCCGCACTGCCAGACCTGTCGCGCCTGCCTCGCCTCGCGCATCGTGGTTGCGGAGTTCGAGCCGGACCGCAGTCAGCGCCGCTGCCTGAAGCGCAATGCCGATCTTTCGATGGAGGTCACCGTGGCCGGCTTCAGCGACGAGCGCCATGCGCTGTACGCGCGCTACCTGCGCAAGCGCCATCCGGGCGGCGGCATGGACGAGGCCGCACCCGAGGATTTCACGCGTTTCCTGTACACGTCGTGGAGCCCGACCGCATTCATCGAATTCCGCGCAAACGGCCGTCTCGTTGCCGTCGCCGTCACCGACCTGTGCAGCGATGCGCTGTCGGCCGTCTACACCTTCTTCGATCCAGCCGAAAGCGCACGTGGGCTCGGCACGTTCGCGATCCTGAGCCAGATTGAGCTGGCGCGTGCGCGCGGACTGGCCTATGTCTACCTCGGCTTCTGGATCCCCGGCCATCCGAAGATGGACTACAAGCGCCGCTTCCACCCTCTCGAAATCCTCGACGGCGGCCGTTGGGTGCCAACGGCACACGACGATGACTTCGAGCGCACGTAAGCTTTATGGCAGGAAGATCGAACGATTGAAGCACGGCGAGCAGGCCTTTGAGTTCGCCAGTCCCTGGACGTGCGCCGTGTTCAAGGCTCTTGCCCCGACAGTTCCGGCACAATGGAAGCACCCTTCGGTGATACACGCCATGCTGCGCGCGATCCTCGCCTTCCTGTTCGTCGTGCCAGGCCTCGCCATAGCGCGCGGTCCCGTCGCGACCGAAGTCCAGTGGTACACGGTGCTGCTCGATGGCCGCAAGGTCGGCCAGTTCGAGAATCACCGTGAAGTACGTGACGCGCTCGTCGTCACCACGCAGGCGATGCGCTTCGAGCTCGACCGCGCCGGTACGCGCGTGACGCTGTCGAGCGTCGATACCAGCGAGGAGACGCTCGACGGCAAGCCGCTCGCCTTCACCAGCGAAACGTCGATGGGCGGCAGCGAAATGAAGGTCAACGGTCGCATCCAAGGCGGGCGCATGAACGTACGCATTGCCAACGCCGGCGCGTCGGACGAACGTGAACTGGACTGGCCGCGCGGCGCCCTGCTGCCGGAAGGGCAACGCCTGGCCCTGCTCGACGCACCACTCGACGAAGGCGCGACGTTCCGCCTGCTCGCCTTCCAGGCGGCGACGCTCGAGGCAGTCGAAATGACCAGCATCGTCGGACGCAGCGAAATGGTCGCGCTTCCCGGCGGGCGCCAGCGCCTGACCCGCGTCGAACAGGTCACCGCGTTTCCGGGCGTGCAGGTACGCAGCACGACCTGGGTCGATGCCAGCCGCGAGATGCGCAAGCTGACCGTGCCCACGCTCGGCGTCGAACTGACCTT
Organism: Dokdonella sp.; assembly: GCF_019634775.1. NCBI lineage: Bacteria > Pseudomonadati > Pseudomonadota > Gammaproteobacteria > Lysobacterales > Rhodanobacteraceae > Dokdonella > Dokdonella sp. Next base: position 2,480,034 of record NZ_JAHCAS010000001.1, on the reverse strand, counting down.
GCTCGCGTGCGACGAGGCCTGCGCAACCGCACCGAACCAGTCCACCGACGTGCTCGCGCGCACGTTGGTTCGCTCCCCGCGGCCGTTACGCCGCGAGGAACTCGCCGGCGGCTTGCGCTATCGCCTCAAGCCGCAGACAAATGGTGGCCGCATCAGTCTTCCCGATACCAGCGAACAGCGCGTCCACAGCGACGGCCGCCACGTCATCGTCGAGGTGCGGCGCGACGCCCGCCACGAAACAGCACCCGCACAGCCCGGCGACTACGCCGCCAACGACTGGTTGCAGAGCGCAGCGCCGGAAATCGTCGAGCTGGCGCATCGTGGTGCCGGCGATGCGCACGGCGATCTCGACCGCATGCGCAATCTCGAAGCCTTCGTGCGCGGGTTCATCACGCGCAAGACGCTCGGCGTCGGCTATGCCTCGGCGCTCGAGGTCGCGCGCAACCCGGAAGGTGACTGCACCGAACATGCCGTGCTGCTGGCCGCGCTCGGACGCGCGCTCGGCATCGCCACACGCGTCGTCGACGGTCTCGCCTACGCACCGGACTTCGCCGGTGCCGGCCACGTCTTCGTGCCGCATGCCTGGGTGCAGGCCTGGGTCGACGGCCGCTGGCAGGGTTTCGATGCCGCGCTCGCCGGTTTCGATGCCGGGCACATCGCCTTCTCGAGCGGCGATGGCGATCCGCTGCGCTTCTACCAGAGCCTCGACCTGCTCGGCCGGCTCAAGCTGGTGCGCGTCGAGACACTCGACGACGGCAAACGTCGATGAGGGCGATCTGGCTCACGCTGCTCACGCTCGCCAGTGCACAGGCGCAGGATCATTCACCGGCGGGGTACGCGCCGGCGCAACTCGAAGCGCTGATACTCGAGCGCGATCTCGACGAAATCAGCGGCCTGACCGCATCGCGGCGCACGCCGGATCTCTTCTGGGTGCACAACGATGCGCCACGTCCAGCCACCCTCGTCGCCCTCGACGGCAAGGGTCGGCGCCGCGGCAGCCTGCGCATCGACGGCGTGCGCGCGGTCGACTGGGAGGACATCGCCGGCTATGCGCTCGATGGCAAGGCATGGCTGCTGGTCGCCGACAGCGGCGACAACGGCGTAGTGCGCGGGGACTACGAACTCATTGCGATCGAGGAACCGGCCCTCGCCGGCGACGGCAGCGAGCAGGTCGTCAAGCCGGCCTGGCGACTGCGCTTCCGCTATGCCGATGGCGCCCGTGACGTCGAGGCGATGGCGGTCGACCTCGACACGCGCGAGGTGTTGCTGCTCGGCAAACACGCACCCGATCCGCTGCTGTTCACGCTGCCGCTCGGCCCCGGCGACGGCGCTATCGCCATCGCCCGCCGCCGCCTTGCGCTCACTTCGATCCCGGCTCCGAACACGAGCGAACGCAATGCGCGTTTCCCGGCTGCGCGCCTGGGCGGCTCGCCCACCGCGATGGATATCGATGCCAGCGGTCGAAACGCCTTGGTCATGACCTATCGCGACCTCTGGTTCTATGCACGTGACGAGGGCGAAACCTGGATTCAGGCCTTCGCCCGGCGCCCACTGCGCCTGCCGCTGCCGCCGCTCGCCCAGGCCGAGGCAGCCGGCTTCGAATACCCCGGTACGGCCGTTCGCGTCAGCGGGGAACGCCTGCCGGCGCCATGGATACGGTTTGAAAAGGCGGGAATGGAGCACCGGGAATAGGGAACGGTTCAAAGCGGGCTCCGCCCGTGTCCAATACAGGGTGTTCTGATCAATCCCTGACTCCCTGCTCTCCCATTCCCTGTTCCCCCACTTCCCGTCTTTACACGACTGATATCTTTTTGATATCTTCTCTGCGTGCCCACTGGCACCTGCGACATCCGTGTCGCGGCCACGTTGCTGCGGAGAACTTTCATGAACGAGCGACAGGCGTTCTCACTTCCCGGTATCCCGGTCTTCGTCATTCTCCTTGCCAGCCTGCTCGGCTCGGTCGCCTGGCTGGTCAGCGTGGTGAAGGTTCCCGACCCACCGGTTGCGCAGGTGCTGCCGCCGGCCCTGCTGATCGCGCTGATCGCCTTCCTGTTCAAGGGCCTGTTCGCAGTGCAGCCGAACGTGGGTCGCGTCATGCAGCTGTTCGGCCGCTACCAGGGCACGGTACGCGACCAGGGGCTGCGCTGGACCAACCCGCTCTACTCGCGCGAGTCGGTGTCGCTGCGTGTGCGCAACTTCGAGTCCGGCAAGCTCAAGGTCAACGATAGCGACGGCAACCCGATCGAGATCGGTGCCATCGTGGTCTGGCAGGTCGTCGACACCGCCGAGGCGGTATTCATGGTCGATGACTACGAGAACTTCGTGCATATCCAAGCCGAGGCGGCGCTGCGCCAGATGGCCACCAGCTATCCCTATGACGCGCACGACGACAAGGACATCGCCCTGCGCAGCCATGGCAAGGAAGTCAACGCACACCTGCGCGACGAGATCCAGGAACGCCTCGCCAAGGCCGGAGTCGAGGTCATCGAGGCGCGCATCAGCCACCTCGCCTACGCACAGGAGATCGCCCAGGCCATGCTGCAGCGCCAACAGGCCGGCGCGATCGTCGCCGCGCGCGAACGCATCGTCGAAGGCGCCGTCAGCATGGTCGAGATGGCGCTGGCCGAACTCGGCAAGCGCGGCGTGGTGGATCTGGACAACGAGCGCCGCGCGGCAATGGTCAGCAACCTGCTCGTCGTGCTCTGTGGCGATCGTTCCACGCAGCCGGTGGTCAATACCGGCTCGCTGTACTGAGACGCATCACCCGCCCGTATGCAGACGTGACCGAGAAAAAAGCCTATCCGTTGCGCATCAACGCAACCGTCCTCGAAGCCATGCAGAAGTGGTCCGACGACGAGTTGCGTTCGCTCAACGCGCAGATCGAGTGCGTGCTGCGCGATGCGTTGCGCAGATCGGGGCGCCTGCGTGCCCCACCACCGGCCGGCGTCGCCGAAGATGCCGGCGAGACATCGGGAGACCCGTGACATGAGCGCGACGACGCAATGGGAATACAGGACGCTGGTGATCAACCAGCGCATGTGGGGCAACTACAAGTCCGACGACTTTGATGCCCAGCTCGTCCGCCTTGGCATGCAAGGCTGGGAACTCGTCAATACCGTCGCCGCCGGCTTCTCGTTCCTGATGTTCCTGAAGCGCCCACGCTGACCGGAGCCGCGATGAAAAAGGTCCTCATCACAATCATCCTCGTCATCCTCGCGCTGTGCGGCGGCGGCTGGCTGCTGTACACCAAGCTGGTGCCCCCGCCAGCAGAGGCGGCAACGCTGAACCCGCGCCATGCCGAACTGGCCACGCGCTTCCTCGACCTGCTTGATGCCGCACGTTACGAGGATGCGCTGGCGATGGCGAATGACGAGGTCCGTGCCGCGCTCGATGCAAAAAAGCTCGGCGACACCTGGGAAATCCTGCCGAAGCAACTCGGCGCACGCAGCGCACGCAGCGAACTGCGTGGCGAGATCGTCGCCGGCAAGCAAATCGTCACCTCGACGCTGAGCTTTCCGATGATGTCGCTCGATGCCCGCGTGTTCTTCGACGAGGCCGATCGCATCAGCGGGTTCCGACTGGTTCCGGCGCAGAAGGCGCCCGCACCGGTCGAACTCGAACAGGGCACGAACTGGCGCGAGATCGAATTCGCCGCTGGCCCAGGTCACGGCGCACTGCCCGGTACGCTGACCCTGCCCGCCGGCAACGGACCGTTCGCCGCTGTCGTGCTCGTACATGGCTCGGGCGCGCACGACCGTGACGAGACCATCGGCCCGAACAAGCCATTCCGCGACATCGCCCACGGCCTCGCCAGTCACGGCATCGCCGTGCTGCGCTACGAGAAGCGCACGCGTGCCGAACCCGTCCGCTTCAGTGGCAAAGCCTTCACCGTCGACGACGAGGTGACGCTCGATGTCATCGCTGCCGCCGCCGCCCTGCGCACGCGCTCCGACATCGACCCCGCGCGGGTGTTCGTCGCCGGCCACAGTCTCGGTGCAATGATCGCGCCGCGCATCGCCACCCGCGACACGCGACTCGCAGGCCTCATCCTGCTCGCCGCACCGGCGCGCGCGCTCGAGGATGTCGTACCACAGCAGATCCGTTACATGGCTGCACTCGACGGCAAGTCGGACGCTGACATCGAAACCGTGCTTGCGCCGATCGAACAGCAGGTTGCCGCTGTGAAGGCGCTGGATGCAGGGGTTCCCGACACCGCACCGCTGCTACTCGGCCTGCCGGCCTCATACTGGCGCAGTCTTGCCGGCTACGATCCGCTTGCGGTCACGCGCTCCATCCCGCAGCCGCTGCTGGTCCTGCAGGGCGGACGCGATTACCAGGTCACACCGGCCGACGACTTTGCTCGATGGCGTGAAGCCTTCGCCGACGAACCGCGCGTTCAACTGCGCGAATATCCATTGCTCAGCCACCTGTTCATGCCGGGTGGCGACCCGCCGGGCCCGAAAGACTACAGCGTCGAAGGCCATGTGGATGCGACCGTGATCGACGACATTGCCGCATGGATCGGTGCCCACTGAACGAGCGTGCCTGGCATGCGCGCATCGCGACTGAAGGCGCGGCCGCCATGCCAGCCACCGGTGGCGAGCCGCTTCGTCCGCGATGCTGTTCCGTGTGGGGTTGCACAGCCGTAGCACGTATGCTTCGCCGATGAATCCGATTGCCCACGAACCACCGGCACGCTGCAATGCGACGCAGCGGCGATGCATCGTCGCCACGGCGCACGCACTCGGCGTGCCGCACGACTACGGACGTTCGCGCGGACTGCTCCTCGTGCGCGAACCCGAGCGTCTCACCGCAATCGGCCTTGACGTGCACGGCCGCATGCAATGGCTTGTTCCGCGCGCCGCGGCGGCATGGAAGCGCATGCACGCCACCGCGCGCGACGAAGGCATCGTGCTCGAGGTCGTCTCGGCGTTCCGCTCGGCCGAGTACCAGCTGGGCATCCTGCGCCGCAAGCTCGAACGCGGTCTGACGATCGAGGAGATCCTGCGCGTCAGCGCCGCACCTGGCTACAGCGAACACCATTCCGGACGCGTGCTCGACCTGACCACGCCAGGCTACGAGCCACTCGAGGAAGTCTTCGAGCAGTCAGCTGCCTTTGCCTGGCTGGAGCACAATGCCGCCGCTTTCGGCTTCCATCTGTCCTATCCGCGCGGCAATCCGCACGGCATCGCCTACGAACCCTGGCACTGGTGCTGGCATCCGCGGCGGCGCAATCAGCGCCCGTAGAGGCCCGCTGCCTTGGCGTGGTCGACGATCTGGTTCACGCTCAAGGCTTGGCCGTAGTAGAAGGCGACGTGACCAAGCGTCGAATAGGTGAACGGGCGATCCTCGTCGGGCCTCGAGGCAACATGAACCTTGGGCGCGGTCAGGGTAAACGGGAAGCCGAACATCGCCTGCACCTGCAGCAAGCGGCCGTTGATGTAGACGCGCACCTCGCTCGCGGCCGCATCGAGCACCGCGGCGATATGGTAGGTCGCACCTGCCGTCAGTCCGGCCAGATCGACACGCTGGCCTGCGCCGACCTGAATCGCCGGCTGCAGATTGACCACGCCGAACATAAGGAAGGGCACCGCCGGCGGATCATCTCCGATATGCAGGATCGTCTGGTAGCCCGAACCGTTGGTCTGCGGGCTGAAGATCGCCTCGACGGTCAAGGAGCCGCTCGGCGTGGCCGTCCCAGTCGGGTTGCCAACCGCCGATGCCTTGCCGTTTCCTTCGTTCATGCGCAGATAGCTGGCATCACTGGTCGGGAACAACCGACTCCAGCCCGGCTTGAGCGTGAGCGTGCTGCCGCTCAGGCTGACGTCGATATCGGCCGAACCGATGTCGTCGAAGCCAGTGGCGTTTGCTGCCTCGTCGAGCTTGTAGTAGAGGGTCGGTGCATCGGCGAGGATCGCTGCCGACAGCGACGGCAGTCCGTTCGAAGGGTCGATCTCGATCCAGGCAGCGTCGCGGCGCGCATAGGTGCGTCCGTCGCTCGGCGCATCGGCGAACGAGGTGCCGGCCGGGCCTTGGGGACCCTGCGGCCCGACCGGACCCTGCGCTCCGTCGGCTCCGGCGGGCCCCTGCGGACCGGGTGCACCGGTTTCTCCTTGCGGACCCGCGGGGCCCTGCGCTCCGGCTGGTCCTTGCGGCCCCTGCGCTCCGACCGGGCCCTGCGCCCCGTCGGCTCCGGCGGGCCCCTGCGGACCGGGCGCACCGGTTTCTCCTTGCGGACCCGCGGGGCCCTGCGCTCCGGCTGGACCTTGCGGCCCCTGCGCTCCGACCGGGCCTTGGGGGCCGCTGGGTCCAGGGTTGCCGTCCAGCGCAAACTGCGCAACCGGAGTGGTCGAAACGGCCTGGCGCGGCAGCAGCGGCTGGCCGTTCACGCTTACCTGCAACCAGCGCTGCTGACCGTTGAACGCTCCGGTAAACGCGAGTGACACAGTGAACAATCCGTCGACGACAGGATACTGCGGTTCGTTGATCGGCGTGCCGACGACGTTGCCGCCAACGGCCGCGTCGTACAGCGTGAAGGTGAGGTCGAAACTCCCGCTCGCCGGCTGACCGTTCTGCTGCAATCGCCCCTGGTAAGTGAAGTCTGGCAACTGGGCAACCTGCGCATGCGCGGCCCCCGCGAATGCAAGCACACCGGCGAGAATGAGCAGGCGCGGAAGTCGGATCATGGCTGACAGTCCTCGAAGCTGGAGCGGAAGATGGAACCACGTGCCTCGGCTTCGCCAAGGAACCCGGCGACGAGCACGAACGCGCCGCCGGACGAACGACCGACGATCGGTTCAGCGATGGTCGCGGCAAGATCGAAACAGGCACTGCTCGCGTGGCTGACGCCACCTCCGGCGAGCACGCGCTGGCTGATGCGGAAGGGAACCTCACCATCGCCCGCATCGTTGGATGCCTGCGTCGGGGCGATGCCGCAAGCCGCGGCGAAGGCGATCGACAACAGCCATCGGCCTGGACGCGGCATGGACCGGTGCATGGTTCGCTTCATGTTGAGCCCCCTGGAATATGCTGAACCGTCCCGCCCTGCCGTCATGTCGCCCGCAAGGTTCGCAGCAGGGTGGGCGTGGCGAAGTGCAGGTTGGTTGCCTGCACGAGCCGCACACGACCACCACGGGGTTCGCGGATGCCACCCCGACATCGAGATTCAAACGCTTGCGCCGTGCCGCGCGGGACCGATCAGTGCATCCCTGGGCGTTGCGGACTCTGCGGCAACCCGAGAATCCTGAGGGGCGCATCCTAGCATCGGTCGCGACCTGACGTGAACTCCATCACATTCCTGGCGCAACGCAGGTCAGGTTGGCGCCCTCTCGCGCCACGACCAGGCCAGCGCGATCCAGCCGATGATGAAGGCGACGCCCCCGAACGGCGTGACCATGCCGAGCACGCGCGGCGCTCCCAAGGCCAGCGCGTAGAGGCTGCCGCAGAACAGCAGGCAACCCGCGCCGAAGGCAATCGCCGCGAGCATCGCCGCGGCGCCACCATGCGGCATGCGCAGCGCGGCCACGCACAGGGCCAACGCGTGCCAGAACTGGTAGTCGACCGCGGTACCCCAGACCGCCAGCGCGTCGGCATCGACACGCGCACGCAAGGCGTGCGCCCCGAACGCGCCGCAGGCGACGGCGAGCGCGCCGAGCACAGCCGCGACGATGCCGGCAAGCCGTGCCCGTTGCGCCGTCATTTCGCCGGCTTCGCCTCGACCGGCGCGAGCAGATCCTCAAGCGACTTGTCGATGTTCGCGTACTTGTACGCCGGGATATGGAAGCTCCAGCCGGCATACGACTGGTTCAGCTTGGCCACCTCGGCCTCGAGCGCGGCCAGTCTCTCGCTGCGATCCTGCGCCGGATCGCGGACCGCGAGCGGCGCGGCCGGTGGCTCGGGCTGCTCCGCTTCGCCTTCACCAACCTTGGGCGCGGCGGCAACGGCAGCCGCGTGGTCGGCGGCCGCTTTCGCCTGCGCCTCGTCGATGTGGCGACCGGCGGCCTCGGCATCGAGCGATGCGGCGAACGTGGCCCAGGCCTTGTCGCCGTCTTTCCAGGCCAGGGCATCGACCACCACGCCATCGAAGGTTGCATAGCGGGCCTTCACCGCCGACTCCGGCGGCGCACGCTCGGCCACCGGTGCGACGTCGTCGAGGCGCAGTTCGGCGAGCACCGAACCGAGGCCGTTGGCGACGTACTCCGAACTCGGCTGGCGCCCCTTCGGGATGTTGGCGATGGTGAACTGTGCCGCTTCCGGCGACGGCTTGGCGACACGCACGCTCTTGCCGTCGGCATGGCTGAGGCTGACGGTGGCGATGCGGTCGGCGGCGATGCTTCCCAGATCCTTCGCCAGCCAAGCCGCCGGATCCTTTTCCGGCGTCAGCGTTCCCTTGGCGAGCCAACTCTGCGCCTCGTCGGCGCGGCGCACGAAGGTGCCATCGCCGCCCTGGCCGTTGTAGTTGCCGATGACGACGCGCACCGGCTGCGCCAGGCCCTCCAGATCGACCAGGACGCCCTGCGCATCCGCGGCGACGATGTCCTCGACACCGAGATCGGTGTAGCGCTCCTTGTTCGCCGTCTTCTGCTCGAGCAGGGTCGCGCCGGCAACGCGCAGCAGGAACTCGCGCAGTTTGCCGACGTCGGCGGCATAGCCGCCACGCTCGGCGACGCGCCAGCCCTGGTCACCGCGTTCGAGCGTCACCAGGGCGTGGTTGCCGGCACCGGTGAAACGGACCTTGGTCACATCGTTGACATGCTCACGCAGGCCCGGCACGAGGGTGCCGGCCTTGGCTGCAACATCGCTTTGCGGGGCGCGTGAATGGTCGACGACGAGCGCTGCGACGACCGCCAACGCGGCAGCGACGCCGAGCACGATCAGGGTCTTCTTGTTCATGGTTTTCCTCCCTCAGCGCGCACGTCGGCGGCGCGACTGCCAGACAGCGAAGCCGACCGCAGCCAAGGTGACCAGCAGCGGCATCAGCACGATGTTGATGAACTTGAGACGCGCACCGAGCGTTTCGATGTCGGCATCGAGTGAGCGACGCACGTCGCGCAGTTCCTTGCGGATCTCGGTCTTGCGCGCGACGAAGTTGTCGATCTCGGCTTTCTGCGCCGGCGAGAGGATCGTTGCCTGGTCCTGGGTCTTGGCGCTCTGCAACTCAACCAACTTGCGCTCGGTGTCCTGCAGTTCGCGTTGCAGTTCCTGCTCCTTGGCGCGGAAGCGGTCATCGGCGTTGCGGCGGATCGCCTCGACCGTGGTGAATGGGCGTTGCGAGGTCGCACGGCCGCGGATCGAAATCAGCGACGAAGAGCCGGTCAGGTTGTCGACGGCGTTGAGAGCGAGGTCACCGTTGTTGGCGAAGGCATTCATCAGGCGCTGGCCGAGGAAGTTCTGCACCTGCACCCACAGGCGGTCGGCCAGCAGGTCGGTGTCGGCGATGACGACGACCTGCGCGTTCTCCTTCGCCTCGTCGAGATGGCCCTCGGCCGCGCGCTCGGGGAAGGCGGTCTTGAACCTGCCCTCGATGCGCCCGCCGATCACGTAGCGCTCGCCGCCGGGCTTGAAGTCGATCAGCAGGGTCGATGGATCGGGCAGCATACGCAGGCGGTCGGCGGGCGCGGTCATGGCATCGCCCGAACTCTGCATCAACGGCACCAGGGTATGGCCGGAATCCTTGGCCAGTGCGATCGAACCAGCGCTCGACACGTTGACCGACGCGAGATTGGCGGTGACCACGTCATCCGGATTCAGCTCGGCGGCGGTGAGCCCGATGATGCCAGGATGGCGCACCGGCGCCCTGCCCTGACCGACCTGGACCGCGACCGCGCGCGTGCGGTCGAGGACGATGGTCTTCGGGTCGTAGTCGATGCCCCAGGCCTTGAACAGCTTCGACAGGTCCGAGGAGCGATCGGCAAACATCGCCGCCTGCGGATTCTCCGGGTCGGCGCCCGAGGCATCGAGTTCCGCATCAGGATCGACGAACACGAGGAGATGCCCGCCACGCAGGACGAACTGATCGATCGCGTACTGGGCGTCGTCGGACAACTGCTTCGGATGCACCAGCACGAGCACGCCGATCTCGGCCGGTATGGCGGTCAGGCCACCGGCATTGAGATCGCGCACTTCGAACAGTTGCGAGAGCTGCTGCTGCACGGCCCATGGCTCGCGCATCTGCCGCGTGGCCGGGTCGAACCCAGGCCCCATCGGCAGGCTTGAGATGAGGCCGACGACGGGTTTTTTCGGCGTCGCCAGTTCGTGCACCAGCTTGGCCACGTCGTATTCGAGGAAGGCTTCCTTGTCGGGCTGGAAGAACGGGATCACAGCGCGACCGTTGGTCGAATTGCTGCCGGCGAGACCGAAGAAGATCGTCTCGCCGGAGGCGCCGACGGGCACGGCCTGCAGGCCGTAGGCAGCGGCTCGATCTTCGTCCTCGGAGAACGGCAGCGGATCGATCACGTCGAGCCTGAGCTTGCCGCCGGCCCGCGCAGCCATTTCCTCGAGCAGCTCGCGCACGCGCGTCGCGTAGGTTCGCAGCTGCGGCAGGTTCTGGCTGCCCTTGTCCGAGTAGAACAGGGTCAGGTTCACCGGCTCATCGAGCGACGACAGGATGTCTTTGGTCCCCGCCGACAGCGTGTAGAGGTTGTTCTCGGTCAGGTCGACGCGCGCGCCACGGAACAGCACGTTGACGACCAGCATGAGGGCGACGAACAGCACGATCAGGATGGCGAGCGCGCCGCCGGACAGCGTCTTGCGGTTGAAGGTCATGGCTGGGAGTTCCTCAATCGGCCTTCTTGAGATCGATCACGATCGCGCTCGCGTACAGCCAGAAGGCAATCATCAATCCGAAGTAGAGAATGTCGCGCAGGTCGATCACACCCTTGCTGATCGAGGCGAAATGGGTCAGGAACGACAGGCTCGCGACCGCATCCACGAGGCCCTGCGGCGCCCATGCGGCAAAGGCGTCGAGTACCAGCGGGAAACCGGCCATGACCAACACGAAGCAGACCACCACGGTGAGGATGAAGGCGACCACCTGGTTGCGTGTTGCCGCCGAGATGCACGAACCGATGGCGAGGAAGGCACCGGCCATCAACAGCGAGCCGACATAGCTGGCGAGAATCACGCCGTTGTCGGGCGTGCCGAGATAGTTGACCGTGATCCACAGCGGGAAGGTCAGCACCAGGGCGATGGCGATGAAGGCCCAGGCGGCGAGGAACTTGCCGAGCACCGCTTGCCACATCGTCACCGGCAGGGTCAGCAAAAGCTCGATCGTGCCGCTCTTGCGCTCTTCGGACCAAAGGCGCATCGACACCGCAGGCACCAGGAACAGGTACAGCCAAGGGTGGAAAGTGAAGAACGGCAGCAGGTCGGCCTGGCCACGCTCGTAGAGATTGCCAAGATAGAACGTGAATGCGCTCGAAAGCACGAGGAAGATCACGATGAACACATAGGCCACGGGCGTGGCGAAGTAGCTGCGCAGTTCGCGCCTGAATACGGTGAAGGTCGGATTCATGCGCGAGCCTCCTCGGCGTTGCCCTCGGTGATCGTGCGGAACACCTCGTCGAGACGACCTCCTTCGAGGGCCAGTTCGCGCACGACAATCTCCTTCGCCTTCAGGGCCTCGTTGACTGCAGCGAAGATCTGCCGACCCGGTTTCGGGAACGCGGTGATACGCTGGTCCTGCGCATCGACCTCGATCGCGGCGACGTCGGCCACCGCCGCCAGTGCCGCACGCGCAGCCTCGACGTTGGCGGCCGACAGCGACACCGCCTGGTGGTAGCGCGAACGCGCCTCGAGCTCGGCCGGCGTCGCGTCGGCAAGGATCTTCCCGCGCGCGATGATGATCGCGCGGTTGCAGACGGCATGGACCTCCTCGAGCACGTGAGTCGAGACGATGATCGTCTTGTCGCGCGACATCGCGTTGATCAGAGTGCGCACTTCATGTTTCTGGTTCGGGTCGAGGCCGTCTGTCGGTTCGTCGAGGATCAGCACCTTCGGATCGTGGACGATCGCCTGGGCAAGGCCGACGCGGCGGCGAAAACCCTTCGACAGCGTCTCGATCGGCTGCTCGAGCACGCCTTCGAGATTGAGCCGGCTGATCGCGTCGTCGAGGCGGCGTCGACGCAGGTCGGCCGCCACGCCACGCATGTCGGCGATGAAATCGAGAAACTGACGCACGCTCATCTCGCCGTAGCTCGGCGCACCCTCCGGCAGGTAGCCGACCACGCGCTTGGCGTCCAGCGGTTGCTGCTCGACATCGAAGCCGCAGACCTTCGCGCTGCCGGAGGTCGGCGCGAGGAAGCCCGCGATCATCTTCATCGTGGTCGATTTGCCGGCGCCATTCGGACCGAGAAAGCCGAGCACCTGACCCGGCTCGACCTTGAACGTTATGCCATCGACGGCGGTGAACCCGCCGTAGCGTTTCCCGAGTGCGTGGGTTTCTATCATCGTCTGCTCACCCTGGTTGACGAATCCATGGCGCGGCGGCAAGCACCGCGGCGCGATCAGGCCTGGCTTGCAAATCGCCGGCATGCCATCACCACCGGGGAACCTGACCGGGGGCACGAAAAGCCGGGATTGCGAGCGGCTGCGGAATGTACCGCAAAGCACCCCAAAAAGTTCCCGCAGCGCGCCCACGGCAACGCCCCGGAGCCCGTTCACGGGCGATGCTTCTTCTTCAGGTGAAAGCATCGCCCCTGAAGGGGCTCCTACGGGAGATTCTTGTCGTGCAGCGGCCACGCCGGCGGATAGCGCCGCCCGGCGCGCAGCGGCCGGAAACACGGCGCCTCGGCGTGGAACGCGGCATCCTGCACGCCGGCATGCCAGCCCGGAATGCCGGACAACGGCAACGGACGCAACTGCTGCGGATCGGCGAGGGCCGGCATGGTCCGCACCAGCGCGGCGATCCGCGCATCAAGGGCGGAACGCGCGGTGGCGTCACCACGCGCAAGCGCCCGCACGTCGTCAGACGTGGCCTGCAAGACGATGGCCTTGCCGACCAGGTACTGCGCCGGCACGAGCGCGTGTTCGAGCAGGGCATGGCCGAACACGAGGGCGACGATGCGCTCGCCCCAGGCCGCCGCGTGCGTGCCGAACAACGCCGGCCAGTCATGCGTATCCCATGCCGCCAGCAGGTCCGCGTCGGCGCAGGCGACGATCACGCCGGCCTCGTCGAAATGGGTCAAGGCGCATTGCGCGCGGGTACGCAGACTGCAACCGACTTCGGCGATGCCGGCGCACTGGCCCGCATTGAGCGCATGCTTGATGCGCGGCCAGCGCAGCCAGACCAGCGCGTTGAACAGGTCGTGCCAGTTGCCAAGGCGCGTGGCGAGGCGGCCGGCGGCGATGCGTTGTTCGTAGTGCAGGCCGTCGTCGAGCACGGCGCGATCCTGGGCGACGAACTGCGGACGTTCGACCCCATCCTCGTCCTGTGCGGCGCGACGCGCCGCCTCGAAAGCCGCGATCGTCGGCCAGGCCGGCGACGGCATGAGCGTCGGCCAGACCGCAACCCAGTCGGCCAGCGGCAGGCGCACGAACACGCCCGCATCCACGTCGGCCGGCTCCGGTGCAACGAAGCGCCGGCGCGCGGCCATCAAGTGGTCGTGGCGACGATCGGCGGCAGGCGTTTCTTCGCCGGCTGCGGGGCGAGGCGCGCGAACAGGTCATGCGTGTCGGCGTTGACGATCTCGACGTCGACGAACTGGCCGGGCCTGAGCCTGCCGCCATCCTCGATGTGCACGACACCATCGATCTCCGGCGCATCGGCCGAGGAGCGTGCGATCGCGAGATCATCCTCGACTGCATCGACCAGCACGCGCTGCGTGGTACCGATGCGGCGGCCGAGGCGCAGCGCCGAGATTTCAGCCTGCACTTCCATGAAGCGTTCCAGGCGTTCCTCCTTGACCGCCTCCGGCACCGGCGACGGCAGATCGTTGGCCTTTGCACCCTCAACCGGCGAATAGGCGAATGCACCGACGCGGTCGAGTTCGGCTTCGCGCAGGAAGTCGAGCAGTTCCTCGAACTCGGCCTCGGTCTCGCCCGGAAAGCCGACGATGAAGGTGCTGCGGATGGTCAATTCGGGACAGGCCGCGCGCCAGGCACGCACGCGCGCAAGCACCTTGTCGACCGCGCCGGGTCGCTTCATCAGGCGGAGGATGCGCGGGCTGGCGTGCTGGAACGGAATGTCCAAATAGGGCAGCAGGCGCCCCTCTGCCATCAACGGGATGACCTCGTCCACGTGCGGATACGGATAGACGTAGTGCAGGCGCGTCCATACGCCGAGCTCGGCCAGGCCCTCGCACAGCGCGGTCATGCGCGTGGCGTAGCGGCGCCCGCGCCATTCGCGTTCGGCATAGCGCAGATCGACGCCGTAGGCACTGGTGTCCTGCGAGATCACCAGCAGTTCCTTCACGCCACCCTTCACCAGCCGTTCGGCTTCGGCCAGCACCTCGTCGACCGGCCGCGAGACGAGGTCGCCACGCATCGACGGAATGATGCAGAACGTGCAGCGGTGGTTGCAGCCCTCGGAAATCTTCAGATACGCGTAGTGCTTCGGGGTGAGCTTGAGCCCGGTTGGTGGCACCAGGTCGAGAAAGGGTTCATGTTTCGGCGGCAGTACCTGATGCACGGCGCCGAGCACGCTTGCGTAGTCCTGCGGACCGGTAATTGCGAGCACGCCCGGGTGTGCCTCACGGATCAGTTCGGCACGCTTGCCGAGGCAGCCGGTGACGATGACGCGGCCATTCTCGGCGATAGCCTCGCCGATCGCCTCGAGCGATTCCTCGACCGCAGCCTCGATGAAGCCGCAGGTGTTGACGACGACGACGTCGGCCTCCTCGTGGCGCGGCACGATCGCGTAACCTCCGACGCGCAGCTGGGTCAGGATGCGCTCGGAATCGACCAGGGCCTTCGGGCAGCCGAGGCTGACGAAACCGATCTTCGGGGAACGACGCGACATGCAGGCCTGCCGGAACTGTCAAAATTGTGCACCAGTGTATCCTTGGCGCGCCTGCCCGGGGTAACGTGGCGGGCTGACTGGGCCGGGAACGGGAACCGGAAACACATGGGCGCACGCCAAACCGAGTACACGCAGGGCCGCACATGCCTGCTGGGCTGGTTGCTGGCTGCCGTTGCGGCCCTCACCGTCCTGACCGGCGCGAGTGATCACCACGCCAGACTCCCGACCACAGCCGATCCCGCGCGCCATCCGCATGCCGCCGCCACCTTGGGCGCGCAGCGCGTCGCCACCGGCCTGCATGCCCGACTCGAAACTCCGCGACTGCTGATGGATGGCCTCGGCGCGACGCGCGTGTCGGTCGCACTGTCGCAGATCCAGGCACACCTGCTCACCGCGGTCGGCGCCAATCGCCTGGCGACACCCGCCTGGCATCGCGTCGAGATCGGCGCCATCCGCATCAGCGATCGCCACCTGCAGATCGACACGCTGAACCAGCTCGCCAACAACGCCTTGCATATTGGCGACTATCCGGCGGCGACCCGCCATGCCGAGGCGATGCTGGCCATCCTCGAAGACGGCGGATCGACCAACGTGCGGATGCGCGCGGTCGCGTTCGGCCTGCTCGGCACGCTGGCGCGCAGGCAAGGTCATTTCGACACCGCGATGGACTGGCACCAGCGCGCGATCCGGTTGCTGCGCGACAGCGGCGACGAGATCTATCTGGCACGCGCGCTGTCGAGCCTCGGCACCGTGCTGCGTGACCGTGGCGATTTCGCCGAAGCGCTCAATGTCAACCTGCAGGCACTGGACATTCGCGAACGAACGCGCGACCAGCTCGAGACGAGCTATCGCAACATCGCCCTGCTGCATCGCGAGATCGAGGACGAGCAGACCGCGCGCGACTACTTCGAGCGTGCCGTTGCCGCCGCGGATTCGCGTGGCGACCCCGAGGTCTATGCCTCGGTGATCGGCAGCTATTCCAGTCTGCTCAACGATGTCGACGACCACGCCGCAGCCCTGAAGCTCGCCGAAGAAGGCCTGTTCATCGACATCGCCGTCGGCGCTCGCTCGCACGAAGGATTGCAGAACCTCGAAATCGGTCGCGCCCTGCTCGGTCTCGGCCGCCTGGAGCCGGCTGCGGAACACCTCGAAGCCGCGCTGGCGATCGGCCGTGAGATCAGGCAGAGCGAGATCACCGCACGCGCCCTGCTGCACCTCGCCGAACTGGCCCTGGAGCGCCGCGACCTGCTGCGCGCACGCGGCTACGTCGACGAGGCGATCTCGCATCTCGAGCGGATCCAGCTGCGCCCGCAACTGGCCCAGGCCTACGCAATCCGCGAGCGCATCGCGATCGCCCAGCGCGACATCGAAGCAGCGTTGCGCTACGCCCATCGCCATTCCGAACAGCGCGAGCTCCTGCTCGGTACGAGTGCCAGCCGCCAGCTCGCGGCGCTCCAGGCGCGCCACGCACGCACCAACGCCAGCCAGCAACTCGCCCTGCTGCAAAAGGACAATGAGCTGCAGGCGGCCAATCTGCATGCGCGCGAACTGCGCCAGCACCTGAGCTACGGCGCGCTGGCCAGCTTGCTGCTGCTGCTCGCGCTCAGCGCCTGGCGTTTCGCCGGCATGCGCCGCCTGAATGCCGCGCTGGCCACGCGCAACGCCGAGGTCGAGGCACAGCGCAAGGCCCTCGCCGAAGCCAACCAGCAGCTCAGCGAACGCGCAGACGCGCTCTACCAGGCGGCGATCTCCGATCCGCTCACCGGTGTCTGGAACCGCGCCCATCTGCACGAGCAACTCGAGCAGCGCCTTGCCGCCTGCCTCAGCGAAGGGCGGGAGTTCGCCGTACTGGTGCTCGACTTCGATCACTTCAAGAGCATCAACGATGCCTGCGGCCACCTGCGCGGCGACAGCGTGCTGGTGGCCGGCATCGCCGCCATCCGTACCTGCCTGCGTGCCGGGGACATGCTCGGTCGCTTCGGTGGCGAGGAGTTCGTGATCGGCCTGGAAGGACATTCGGCCGACGCTGCCCGCGCGGTCGCCGAGCGCCTGCGCGAAGAGGTCGAGGACCAGCTCACCAGTGTGCGCGTCGCGCCGACCCGCATCACGGTCAGTATCGGCTTCGCCACGGCCAGCCAACTCGCGCAGCCCAGTGTCGACGCCCTGCTCGACGCGGCCGATCGCGCGATGTACGCCGCCAAGGCCGCTGGCCGCAATCGCGTCATGCGCTACGCTGCGGCGGCCTGACAACGGGGGAGCCGCCCATGAGCATCGGCGAACGCCTGCAGATCGCGACGGCTGGCATGCACTGCATTTCCGCGTGGATCGCGCGGCCGAAGGGCATGCCGAAGGGCGGCGTAGTCGTCGCCCAGGAGATCTTCGGAGTCAATGCGCACGTGCGCAACCTGGTCGAGCGGCTCGCCGAGGCCGGCCATGTCGCCATTGCGCCGGCGTTCTTTGACCATCTCGAGCAGGGTGTCGAACTCGACTACGACGAGGCCGGCATCGCCCGCGGGCGCGCGCTGGCCGGCGAACTCGGCCTCGAGCGCGCGGTCGCCGATGTCATGGCGGCGGCGGAGGCAATCGCCTCGGCCGGACGCATCGGCGTGGTCGGCTTCTGCTGGGGTGGCACCGTCGCCCTGCTCGCCGCGCTGCGCCACGGATTGCCGGCAGTCAGTTTCTACGGTGCGCGCAATGTGGCCTGGCTCGGCGAGGCGACCGACGTGCCACTGCAGTTCCACTTCGGCGAGCGCGATGCTTCGATCCCGCCCGAGGCCGTGCAGCGCCATCGCGAGGCCCTGCCACATGCCGAGGTCCATACATACCCGGCAGGCCATGGCTTCAACTGCGACCAGCGCGCCGACCACGATCCCGTCAGCGCCACGCTGGCCTGGCAGCGCACCCTGGAATTCCTCAACCGCCACCTCGCGGGCAAGGTATGAATGACGCTTTCACGCTCGACCCGCGACTGGCCGGAGACACGCACGTCGTCGCCGACCTGGCGCTGTCGCGCGTGCTGCTGATGGACGATGCGCGTTGGCCGTGGCTGATCCTCGTGCCGCGTCGTGCCGGTCTGCGCGAACTGCTCGACCTCGACCTCGATGCGCAGCAGCTTCTGCTCGACGAGATCCATCGCGCCGGCCGAGCCCTGCAACGCCTGCACGCAGTGGACAAGCTCAACATCGCCGCACTCGGCA
Source organism: Dokdonella sp. (assembly GCF_019634775.1). Classification (NCBI taxonomy): domain Bacteria; kingdom Pseudomonadati; phylum Pseudomonadota; class Gammaproteobacteria; order Lysobacterales; family Rhodanobacteraceae; genus Dokdonella; species Dokdonella sp. The sequence goes on along the minus strand of NZ_JAHCAS010000001.1, from coordinate 2,461,881 downwards.
ACGTGGTCGCGCAGCTGCACGTGCACGTGATCGCGCGCCAGGTCGGAGATGCCGCCTGGCCGCAGCCGGTCTGGGGCCGCGGCGAGCGTGAGCCCTACTCAGCGGACACCGTGCGCGCCGGCATCGACGCATTGCGGACCGCACTCGTCGGCTGAGCAGCGTGGAGTACGAACCACTCGGCGAATCGATGCTCGTACTGCGCTTCGGCGCCGCGATCGATGCCGCCCTGAACGCGCGCGTGCACGCCGCGGCGGCGACCTTGCGCAGGGCCGCCCTGCCTGGCATCCACGATCTGGTACCAGCCTACGCCTCGCTAGCGGTCGCCTTCGACATGGCCACGTGGGAGCGCGGCGACACGCCGCCATGGCGCGCACTCGCCGCGCGCATCGATGCCGAACTCGCCGAGGCTGGCGAAGCATCCAGCAGCGACTCTCGCACCTGCGTCGAGATTCCCGTCTGCTACGGCGGCGCGCACGGCGCGGATCTGGACGCCGTCGCCGCACATGCCGGCCTCACGCCCGACGAGGTAATCGCGCGCCATTGCGCGGTCGAATACCGCGTCGCCATGCTCGGCTTCGCGCCAGGTTTCGCTTACCTGCTCGGCCTCGACCCTGCCCTGCACATGCCGCGCCACGCCGAACCTCGCCTGCGCGTGCCAGCCGGCTCGGTGGCGATCGGTGGCGCGCAGACCGGCATCTATCCGCGCGAACTGCCCGGTGGCTGGCAACTGCTCGGGCGCACGCCGCTTGCCTTGTTCGACGCGCGCGCCACGTGCCCGACCCTGCTTGCACCCGGCGACCGTGTGCGCTTCGTCGCCATCGACGCGGCGACGTTCGAGGCCTGGCCACGTGGGGCCGCAACATGAGCCTGCGCATCGTCAAGCCGGGCTTGCTGACCAGCGTGCAGGATCTTGGTCGCCACGGCCACGCCGCGCTCGGCGTCGGCCATGCCGGGGCGATCGACATGCCAGCACTGGTGATTGCCAATGCATTGGTCGGCAATGTGCCGTCAGCGCCAATCCTCGAGATGAACCTGGTCGGTCCGGTCCTCGAGTTCGAACGCGCCGTGCGCATCGCGCTGTGCGGCGCCGAGGTCGATGCCCGACTCGACGGCGAGTGCCTCGATGGTTGGCGCGGCATCGATGTCGTGGCCGGGCAGGTGCTCGATTGTCGGCGCTTTGCGCGCGGCGCGCGCGCCTGCCTGGCCGTTCGTGGCGGTTTCGCCGTGACCCGCGTACTCGGCAGCGCAAGTGCCGACCTCAATGCCGGCCTCGGCCCGCCAGCGCTTGCCGTGGGTGACGTGCTCGCCTTCGGCGACGCATCGCGGGCCAGCACCATGCCGCCCCGCGGCGTGCCGTTCAGCGTCGATCCGCGCCCCTGGTTCGATGTCGACACGCGACGCCCGCTGCGCCTGGTGCGTGGCCACCACTTCGACGCCCTCGATGTCGATTCACGTGCAGCGCTGTTCGGCGCGACGTTCCACATCGGGCGGGATTCGAACCGCGTCGGCCTGCGGCTGGAGGGCGTGCCGTTGCGGCTTGCACACCCCCTCGAACTCGTTTCCGAGGCCGTCGCCGACGGCACCCTGCAGTTGCCTCCCGGTGGCCAGCCGATCATGCTGCTGGCGGAACGACCGACCACCGGCGGCTATCCGCGCATCGGTCAGCTCGCCGCTGCCGACTTCACGCGTCTCGCCCAGCGCCGCCCCGGGGACGAGGTGCGTTTCGTCGAGGCTGGCCTTGATGAGGCCATCGACGCCGCCCGCCGGCAACGGCTCCGACTCGAACGACTCCTGACCGCCATCCGCGAACGATGAAGATCGATCTCAACAGCGACATCGGCGAGAGCGTCGACCGCAGCTCGACAGCGTCCGACGAGGCCGTGCTCGAATGCGTGACCTCGGCCAACATCGCCTGCGGATTCCATGCCGGCGATCCGTTGACCATGCGGCACACGGTCGAGGCCGCCGTCAGGCGCGGCGTCAGCATCGGCGCACATCCATCCCTGCCCGACCTGCCGGGCTTCGGTCGCCGCGAAATGTCAGTCACACCCGCCGAGGCGCGGGCCCTGGTCATTTACCAGATCGGCGCCCTCGCTGCCTTCGCCCATGCTGCCGGCACGCGCCTCAGCCACGTCAAGCCACATGGCGCGCTGTACAACATGGCCGCGCGCGACGCTGTGCTGGCCGAGGCAATCGCACAAGCCATCGTCGAAGTCGATGCCGGCCTCATCCTGGTCGGCCTCGCCAGCAGCGAACTGCCCACGGCAGGCCAACGCCTTGGCCTGCGCGTCGCCCATGAGGCCTTCGCCGACCGTCGCTACGAAGCCGACGGCCGCCTGTCCCCGCGCGGCGAGCCCGGCGCCGTCATCGACGACATCGACACCGCTGTCGCGCAGGCCCTCGCCATCGCCATACGCGGTGAAGCGACCGCGCGCACCGGCGAGACCCTGCGCATCCGTGCCGATACCCTGTGCGTGCACGGCGACCGCGCCGATGCCGGTGAATTCGCCCGCCGCCTGCGCAGGGCGTTGGAAGCGTCCGGTGTCGAGGTGCGTGCCCTCAAGCGGTAGGAGCCCGTTTACGGACGGAGTGGTTCACGGGCAAGGGTGAGCACGAGGCGACGCCAGTCATCCGCATTCACGGCGACGCGGTCGACGACGAAGCGGAAGGCCCGATGCCCCGGCACATCGAAGGCCAACACAACGAGGGGACCGAGACGCGCATGGTGGCGAAGTTCGGCGACGGCCGTTTCGTGTTCGCGATCAGCGAGCTGCCAACCGCCGCTATCGCGCGCGAGACGCGACCAGCGCGGCGAAAGGAAACGGCGCAGCGTGACGATCGCATGGATGACAAGGCCGATGGCCAGCACGAGACCAAGCCACACTGGCAGTGCACTTGCCGCGATCGCAAGGAGAGCCAGGACAACGACGACGACCGCACCGAGCGCAAGGCGCCGCGACGGCACGAGGTCAAGGGCGATGGCAGGTGCGGATTTCATCGATGACGGCTGCTTCGTCCCGGTTCTCCGGCCTGCCGTGACCGATGATCCAGTCCCACAGCTCCGGATCCTGCCGCTCAAGAAGGCGCGCGAATGCCGCGCGGGCGTTTTCGCTCGCGGACGGATAGCGTGCGTCCAGCCAGCCGCCCAGCACCTGGTCGAGTTCGCGCGTGCCGCGGCGGCAACGCCAGCGCAGGCGCGAAAGCTCGGCGTTCAAGCCAGCCACACCCAGGCGAGCTTCACCCACATCACCCACAGCACGAGCGACGACAGCAGGTAGGCGATGAAGCGGTGCATCACGCGGTTGTAGGAACAATGCACGAGGCTGTGCACGGCACGCAGGGCGACGAACGTCCAGGCAAGGCCGACCAGGACGGCATCGACCACCTGGGTCGCCAGTGCGGCCAGCGCGGCGACAAGGAACAGCACCGGCAGTTCGAACAGATTGCGGAAATTGTCGGCCGCACGCCGGTCCTCGAGCAGGGCCGTCGCCGCAGCCGCCGAGGCCAGCCGTTGCGGATCGATCCGCCGGCGGCGCATTTCACCGAGGCGCTGCACGAACAGCGCAATCCACACGACCAGGGTCAGGCCGACCATGGCAAGAACGGGGCCGAGGATCGGGTTCATCTGCATCGCACCTTCTGCATGCGGGATACACCGGCGAGGATAGTCCGACGCGAGATCAGAGCATCCCCAAACCGCCAACTCTGCGGGAGCGGCTGGCCGGCTTCGCTGTTGAAAACCGGCCGCGATGTCCCATCCGCCACTCAGGCGCGACGCTCGACCATCAGCTTCTTGATCTCAGCAATTGCCTTGGCCGGGTTGAGGCCCTTCGGGCAGGTGCGCGCGCAGTTCATGATGGTGTGGCAGCGGTAGAGCTTGAATGGATCTTCGAGGTCATCGAGCCGTGCGCCGGTATCCTCGTCACGGCTGTCGACGATCCAACGGTAGGCCTGCAACAGGATCGCCGGGCCAAGATAGCGGTCGCCGTTCCACCAGTAGCTCGGGCAACTGGTCGAGCAGCAGGCGCAGAGAATGCACTCGTAGAGACCATCAAGGCGTGCGCGATCGTCCTTTGCCTGCAGGCGTTCCTTCGGTGGCGGCGCGCTCTGCGTGCGCAGCCACGGCTTGATCGAGGCGTACTGTGCGTAGAAGTGCGTGAGATCGGGGACGAGATCCTTGACCACCGGCATGTGCGGCAACGGATAGATCTCCACGTCACCCTTGCCACAGTCCTCGATCGCCTTGGTGCAGGCCAACGTGTTGGTGCCGTCGATGTTCATCGCGCACGAACCGCAAATGCCCTCGCGGCAGGAACGGCGGAAGGTGAGCGTGGGGTCGATCTCGTTCTTGATCTTGATCAGCGCATCGAGAACCATCGGACCGCAACTGGCGAGGTCGATCTCGTAGGTGTCGATGCGCGGATTGGCGCCATCGTCGGGATTCCAGCGATACACGCGAAACTCGCGCACGGCCTTCGCGCCAGGCTTGGCCGGAAAACGCTTGCCCTTCTGAACGCGGGAGTTTTTCGGGAGGGAGAATTCGGCCATGTTTGAAATACCCCAACGTAGATACGAAATCCGACCGTCTGGAGGACGCCGGTACAACGCAAAACGAAGCTGAAACCCATCTCACCATGACGATACGAAATCCGACCGTCTGGAGGACGCCGGTACAACGCAAAACGAAGCTGAAACCCATCTCACCATGACGATACGAAAACCGATCGTGCGGAGAAGCCGGGAATCGAGAATGGGGAATCGGGAATGGTGAAGAGCCAGGCAACGCGCCAATCCGCTTTCCCGTTCCCTATTCCCCATTCCCGGCTTCAATAGACCCGCGCCTTCGGCGGCACCGGTTCCACATCGTCACTCAGCGTGTTCATGTGCACGGGCCGGAAATCGAATTTCGTCGCGCCCTTTGCATCGACGCTGACCAGGGTGTGCTTCTGCCAGTTCACGTCGTCGCGTTCCGGAAAATCCTCGTGCGCGTGCGCGCCACGACTCTCGTGGCGCTGTTCGGCAGAGTTGATCGTTGCCACGGCGTTGTACAGCAGGTTCTGCAACTCGTAGGTCTCGATGAGATCGGAGTTCCATACCAGCGAGCGGTCGCTGACGCGCACGTCCTCGAAGCGGGCGAACACCTTGGCCATCTTCGCGCATCCCTCCTGCAGGGTCTTCGCAGTGCGGAACACGGCAGCATCGCTCTGCATGGTGCGCTGCATCTCCAGGCGGATCTCGGCCGTCGGCGAAGAGCCGTTGGCGTTGCGCAGGCGGTCGAGATTGGCCAGCGCCTGATCGCAGGCCGAGGCCGGCAGACGCTTGTGCGGTGCACCGGGCCTGACCGTTGCCGCACAGCGGTTGGCCACCGCACGACCGAACACCACCAGGTCGAGCAGCGAATTCGATCCGAGGCGATTGGCGCCGTGCACGGATACGCAAGCCGCTTCGCCGATCGCATACAGGCCAGGCACGACGCGGTCGGGATCGTCACCGACCTTCTGCACGACCTCACCGTGGTAGTTGGTCGGGATGCCACCCATGTTGTAGTGCACGGTCGGCAGCACCGGAATCGGCTGCTTCGTCACGTCGACACCAGCGAAGATGCGCGCGCTCTCGGCGATGCCGGGCAACTTCTCGTGGATGACCTCGGGACCGAGATGGGTCAGGTCGAGCAGGATGTGGTCCTTGTGCTCGCCCACGCCGCGGCCTTCGCGGATCTCGATGGTCATCGAGCGCGAAACGACGTCGCGCGAGGCAAGATCCTTGTAGTGCGGCGCGTAGCGCTCCATGAAGCGCTCGCCGCTGGAGTTCCTGAGGATGCCGCCTTCGCCACGCACACCCTCGGTGATCAGGCAACCCGCGCCGTAGATGCCGGTCGGGTGGAACTGCACGAACTCCATGTCCTGCAGGGCCAGGCCGGAGCGCAGCACCAGGCCTCCGCCGTCGCCGGTGCAGGTATGCGCCGAGGTCGCGCTGAAATAGGCACGACCATACCCGCCGGTGGCCAGCACCACGCCATGCGCGCGGAACAGGTGCAAGGTGCCCTCGGCCATATCGAGCGCGAGCACGCCGCGGCAGACGCCTTCCTCGTCCCAGATCAGGTCGAGCGCGAAGTACTCGATCATGAACTGTGCATCATGCGCCAGCGATTGCTGGTAGAGCGTGTGCAGCATGGCGTGGCCGGTGCGGTCGGCCGCCGCACAGGTGCGCTGTGCCGGCGGGCCTTCGCCGTAACGCGTGGTCATGCCGCCGAACGGGCGCTGGTAGATGCGACCATCCTCGGTGCGCGAGAACGGCAGGCCATAGTGTTCGAGTTCGATGATCGCCGCCGGCGCTTCCTTGCACATGTACTCGATCGCGTCCTGGTCGCCGAGCCAGTCCGAGCCCTTGATCGTGTCGTAGAAGTGGTAGCGCCAGTCGTCCTCGCCCATGTTGCCAAGCGCGGCGGAAATGCCACCCTGGGCGGCGACCGTATGCGAACGTGTCGGGAAGACCTTGGTCAGGCAGACCGTACGCAGGCCCTTCGAGGCGAGGCCGAAGGTCGCGCGCAGACCCGCGCCGCCGGCGCCGACCACGACCATGTCGTAGCTGTGTTCCTGGATCTTGTACGCGGTCATGCGGTCAGGCCCCTGCAGCAATGCGGACGATGGCGAACAGGCCGGCGATCACGGCAAGCGCGCAGATGAAACGCACCAGCAATTGGGCAACCACTGCCATGCCCGATGCGCGCACATAGTCCTCGATGACCACCTGCAGGCCAAGCTGTGCGTGCCAGAACGCGGTGACGACGAACGCCGACAGCAGCACCGCATGACAGGGGTGAGCGACCGTCGCCCGTACCGTCGCGTAATCCGCTCCGACCAAGCTGACGAGCAGGCCAAGCACGTAGATCGAAAGGAACAGCAAGGCGACGGCGCTGATGCGCTGGACAACGAAATGATGCGTGCCGTACTTGGCGGAGCCGAGACCACGGGCGTTCTTGAGCGGCGTGCGCAGGCGGTTCGACGTGCTCATGCGAGCACCCCACGCGCGGCGAGCAGGCCCCAGGTGATCGCCGTCAGCACGAGGCTGCCGATCACCACCAGCCAGCCATTGCGCACGAACTGGGCAATCGCATAACCCCAGCCGACATCCTGCAGCAGGTGACGCAGGCCGTTGAGCAGGTGGTAGGCCAGGGCCCAGGTCCAGGCGAACAGGAAGGCCAGGCCATACCAGGCGCCAGCGTGCGTGGTCACGCGGGACCAGGCCTCGGGTCCAGCGGCCAGCGCGAGCAGCGCGCCCACTACGAGCAGGCTGCCGGCGGCCAGGGCGATGCCGGTCGCGCGATGCACGATCGAGGTCACCATCTGGATCTGCCAGCGATATACCTGCAGATGCGGAGACAACGGTCGAACGGTCTGCGTCATGGGCTGGCCTTGTGCTGGCGCCGGTGGCTGGCGTTGTAGGGTGGAACCGTGTCGCGCATCAGAAATCGATGCAGCGACCGTTCTTCTCCCAGTCCCCGTAACGCACGGGATCGGGACCGCCTCGCCCACCGATCTCGACCGGCCGCTCGCACACGCGCCCTTCGTCGACCGGCTCGTTCGGAGTCGGCACGGGCATATGCGGTGCGGGTGGAGGATTCGACGTGGGCATGGGCTGGAAAAATGCGCACGAAATGTTAACGCCCGCATCGCATCCTGACAACCGCGCTTGCATGTCCGACAGCGGTAATGCTCTGATCGATTTCGCCCTGGATGCCGTGACCAACCCCCAACGTGGCTGCAACCGCTGCCACGAAACCGATGCCGTGCGGGAGCGACTCCAGCCGCAATCCAACGCACCCACGGCAACACCGTGACCGGGACCCCTTCACCGCGACCTGCTGGGCCTGCATGACATCGACCCATCCCGCCGACACGTACCGCACGAATCTTGTCGAACTGATCGGCGAGGATGCGCGAACCTTCGCGCATGCGCAGTTCGGCAGCGATGTCGAAGGCCTTGCCGTCGGCGACGCACAATGGAGCGCCTGGCTCGACCCGCAGGGACGTGCACGCCACGTGTTCGCGCTGGCCTGCGTCGAGGCACACCGTTTCGTCGCGTGGTTGCCGCTCGGCGGTGCCGCATCGATGGCGCGCGACCTTGCACGCTACCTGCTGCGCAGCCGCGTCACGGTGCGCGATCGTGGCGACCAGGGGCACTTGCTGGCACCCGCCGTGGTCGGTGCAGGTCCGGCCGTGGACCTGCCGCTGCTGCCTGGTTGGCGCCTGCAAGTGGACGCGCCGGCCGTCGGGTTCGGCGCCACCGTCGACGACCTGCCCGCCTCTCTCGCCTTGGCCGGCATCGACGCCGGACTGCCCTGGCTCGATGCACGCCTCGCCTGTGAATTCACTGCTGCCGCCCTCGGGCTGAGCCGGATCGGCGCGACGCGCCTCGACAAGGGCTGTTATCCGGGCCAGGAGATCGTCGCGCGTCTACATTATCGAGGCGGCAACAAACGCCATTGCCTGCGCCTGCGCGTCGACGCAACGAAGGTTCCGCCCCCCGGCACTCGCATTCTCCATGCCGGAGCGGCATGCGGAACAATGCTGTACGCCGCCGCACGCGAAAGCCATTCGATGCTCGCCCTCGCCGTTGTCGACGAATCGGCATTGTCCGCAAGGACGCTGAATCTCGACGGCGGGGCTACCGCAGAAGCCCTCGGAGTGCCCTGATCCGGATGCTGGAAGCACCGACCTCCAGGGAGGTTCTGATCAGTCCCTAGCAATCCTCGCAGGAGCGTGATATAGCGCGCACCCAGGGGGACACGAGCATGAACAGGCACCTGCTGATCGCGCGTCATGCAATGCGCCGGCTTTGCGTGCTGGCGGCAAGCTTATTCGCCGCCGGCAGCAGCATCGCCGCCGAATACCGTTTCAGTCCCGAACCTATCTACGCCCCCGACGCGGCGCGTGCCATCTACAAGCCGCTGGTCGAGTATCTTGCGCGCGAGACCGGCGAGAAGTTCGTCCTCGTCACGCCACCGAACTATGGTGTCTATTGGCGCAATATCGCGACGGAGAACATCACGGAGTTCACCCTCGACGAAGCGCACTTCGCCGACTATCGGATCTCCCGCCTCGGCTTCGTTCCGCTGGTGCGCACAGCCGAACCAAGCAGCTACACGCTGGCCAGCCTCGAATACGAGGGGCAGGGCCTCGGCGCACTCAAGGACAAGCGCATCGCGACAATGCCCGCACCCAGCCTCGGCTATGCCCTGCTCGCCCAGTTCTATCCGAACCCGATCGAGCAGCCGCGCTTCATGTCCACCGCACGTTCGTGGCGCGACGGCGTGCAGATCCTGTTTGACGGCGAAGTCGACGCAGCAATCGTTCCGACCTGGCTCAAGGACACATATCCGAACCTCATTTCGATCCACACGTCCCGGCAGTATCCCGGTCCGGCCCTGCTCGCCTCGCCGAGCGTGCCCGTCGAGGTACGCGACCGGGTCCGCGCCGCGCTGCTCAAGCTCGCCGACGAACCGGACCTCGCCGAGCTGCTGCTTGAGATCGGCGTCACCCGCTTCGTGCCGGCGACGCCCGAGGAATACGCTGGCAGCCAAGAACTGCTTTCAGGTTTCCACGGCTATAAATCTCAGTAAATTGAAAATTCAGCACAATTATCACAGTGGCCAATTGTTGCATTTTTTGTTTCGCCGCGATGCTGAACGCAATGTTCAGGAAAGCGCCCCTTGGGGCGTGACAAGCACGGCGCGCATGGCGTAGTCTCCGCCCGCCTCGTTCGCCGCCTGTGGCGCCGAACGAAAACTGGACATCTGTGGCGGAACCATTCGGGCCTCCCGAAGCTCCGTCGATACCGGTCGAGTGCGACTGCCGCGATGGGCAGACGCCAGGACCGGAGACCGCTGCAGCGCTTGCGCGCCGGTCGCACAACCCCGGAAACGTATCGATGCCACGGCTGCGGTCATGGCGTCGTTGCATGTGGAGCGAAGGCGTGCCGGCATATGGCGCCCCGTCCCGGCGTCGCGGTACCGCATTCCGCAAGGGCAGCGGTCGCCGCCTCGCCAGATCGAGGAGAACCAAACGATGAAACTGGCTTGGCTGCTCTGGCTGGCTTCGATCCTGCCGCAACACGATGCCGACCGTACATGTCTGGCGGCGATGATCTATCTCGAGGCCCGCAGCGAGTCACAGCTGGGCCAGGCTGCGGTCGCCGAAGTCGCGATGCGCCGCCGTGAAAGTGGACGCTGGGGCGACGACGTTTGTCGCGTCGTCAATGCACCAGGTCAGTTCGCCGTGGCCACGACCAACAAGAACTACATGCTGCGCAACCCTCAGGCATGGAAGAAAGCCTGGCTTGTTGCCGACAACATGCTGCGGATGTGGGAACGGCCGAAAGACAAGCGCGAATTCGTCGTGCCTGACGCCAGCCACTTCGTCGCCGAGGAATTCGCCTCACCAAGCTGGGCCACGGGCGAGCGCATCGCCACCATCGGCGCGCACAGCTTCTATCGCGTCAACTGATCAGCACCCCCGAGGTGGCTTGCGAACCTTATCGAGCAATGCAAACGCCGGCTGACGCCGGCGTTTGCATTGAACGCATGTCCAGGAGCGGTCACCGCGCAGGGATGACCTCACCGCGATCGATGTAGACACGATCGCCGCGGCGCAGTCCGTACACGTCATGTTGATCATAGGTGCGGATGCGGCCATCGCGATCCATTCGCACCGAGATTCGGTAGTAGTAGTTCGAACGACGCCCCTGCTTCTCGATGTCATGACCGATCGCGCCACCGGCAAGCGCGCCGACGACCGTGGCCGCCTTGCGGCCATCGCCCTTGCCGACCTGGTTGCCGAGCGCACCACCAACGATCGCGCCGAGAACGGCACCGCCACCAACGCGGTTGTCGCGACGCCCGGCCGACTCGATGGCGACAACGCGCCCACATGTGTCACAACCACGACGGTAGTAACCATCGCGCGCCTCTGCCGTCTGCGCCGGCATGAACGCGGCAGCCACGGCAACAACGACGCCCACCACCAAAATGCGTTTGAACATGACTGCCTCCTCGATTCTGCAATGCTGGATGCCGCCCGATGCCCACAGATCCTGACTGAACGGTCGGTCGACGCGGTCAGGATCGGCGGGTGTCGATGAACACCGGCCCAATCCGGCCCTGCCGGAATGCAAAGGTTACGTCAATGTTGCCGGCCCGCATCTCCATCCCGTACGTGCACACGTGATGCCTTCGGGTTAGCATCGCCGCGCCACCGCGGCCTTGCGAGCATCCGGCGCGAGTGCCCCGAATGTGCAACGCCAGGAACCCCGATGCACGACCGCACCATGCTGTCCGACGAGTTGCGCGACATGGACGCCGATGCGGCCGCGCGGCGCCTCGCAACCCTGGCCGATGGCGAGATCGGCGACGTACTGCTGGCGCTGGGGCCCGGCCGCGCGCTGGCGATACTGGATCGCTTCAGCCCCGATCGCCGCACGCGCATTGCCGCCGCCACCAGTGACGACTACGAGCAATGGCACGAAAACCGCAATTGGCCGGAGGGATCGGTCGGGCGGATCATGGAACCGGTGCCGGTAACGTTCGTCGCCGATGCGCGCGTCGCCGACGTGCTCGAGCGCCTTCGTCCCATGGCCACACGCACGTTGATGACCTATGTCTTCGTCGTCGCCGGGGAAGGCAAGCTGGCCGGCGTGGTCACCTTTCGCGAGATGGTGTTCGCCACGCCCGACGCGCGCCTCGACGAGATCATGGTCGCACGCCCGTTCTCGCTGCAGCCGGATACGGCACTGGTCGACGCGATGCGCGAGGTCGTGCATCGGCACTATCCGGTCTATCCGGTCTGCAATGCAGAGGGTTGCCTGATCGGTGTCGTCCGCGGCGCCGTGCTGTTCGCCGAACAGGCCTTCGAGATCAGCGCCCAGGCGGGCTCGATGGTCGGTGTCGAGAAGGAGGAACGCCTGACCACCTCGTGGCCGCGCAGCCTGCGCTTCCGCCACCCGTGGCTGCAGCTCAACCTCATCGCCACCTTCATCACCGCGACGGTCGTCGGCCTGTTCCAGGACACGATCAACCAGATCGTCCTGCTCGCCGTGTTCCTGCCGGTACTTTCGGACCAGTGCAACAACACCGGCTGCCAGGCACTGGCCGTCACCCTGCGCGGCATGATGTTTGGCGAACTCAAGCGCGGCCAGGGTTGGCGCCTGCTCGCCAAGGAATGCTGGCTCGGCCTGGCCAACGGTTCGCTGACCGGCTTCGTCGGCGGCCTCGCGATGTACCTGTTGGCACGGTTCCAGGGAAATCCGGATGCCCCGACCTTGGCCTTGATCACCTGGGCGGCGATGGCCGGCAGTTGTGGCTTGGCCGGCGTCGTTGGCGCCGGGGTACCACAGATACTGCGTCGCCTCGGCGCCGATCCGGCCACCGCGTCGAGCATTTTCCTGACCAAGGCCACCGACGTCGTCAGCCTGGCCATGTTCCTCGGCCTCGCTGCCTGGCTGCTCGCGCGCTGATCCGAACCGCTGCGTCCCACCCGGCATGCACGACCTCGTCGACAGCCACTCGCACATCGACGTTGCTGCTTTTGCCGGCGACCGTGACGCCGCCATCGCCCGGGCGCACGCGGCCGGCGTTCGACGCCAGATCGTACCCGCGATCGCGGCAGCTGGCTGGGGGCCATTGCGCGCGCTGTGCGGGGCACGGGCCGGCCTGCACCCGGCCTATGGCCTGCATCCGATGTATATCGAGGAGCATCGCCCGGATGATCTTGACGCCCTCGCGGAATGGGCGTCCGACGAGGATTGCGTGGCCATCGGCGAATGCGGCCTCGACTTCCATGTCGAGGGCCTCGATGCACGGGCCCAGCGCCACTATTTCCTGGGCCAGCTCGAACTCGCACGCGAACTCGGACTGCCGGTGATCGTGCATGCACGCAAGGCCGTCGACGAAGTCATCGCCACGCTGCGCCGCGTCGGCGGGTTGCGTGGCGTGGTGCACAGCTTCTCCGGCAGTCGAGAACAGGCCGAACACTTGTGGCGCCTCGACTTCATGCTCGGCATCGGTGGCCCGGTCACGTATGAACGCGCGCAGCGCCTGCGCGGCATCGTTGCCAGCATGCCGCTAGAGTTCCTGCTGCTCGAAACCGACTCGCCCGACCAACCGCTGGCCACGCATCGCGGCGAACGCAACGAACCTGCACATCTGGTCGACGTGCTCGACTGCGTGGCGCGCCTGCGCAATGTCGATGCCGACATGATCGCAACGGCGACCACGCGCAACGCCGAGCGCCTGTTCGGCCTGTAGGAGCCCGTTTACGGGCGATGCTTCCGTCTTTCGTTGGATCGCCGGTAAACGGGCTCCTGCGAAAAAAACCTGCGCGACAGGAGCCCCTTCAGGGGCTATGCTTTTGCATCGTCGCCACGCCCGGTCGCCCGTGAACGGGCTCCTGCGGGTCTTTGGCATCCAGCAATTTCTCCAGCGCGCGCGCGACCGCTGCGAACGCGAAGCTCGCGGTTACATGGGTCGCAGCGCCAAGGCCGGCACCGCAATCGAGCCTCATGCCGCCGTCGTTGGTCACTGGCCGCGTGCCGCATACGCTGCCGTCGGCCTGCGGATAGCGCACGTTCTCGAGTGAATACACGGCAGGCACGCTGAAATAGCGCTTGGGCCCGCGTGGAAAACCGAACTCCTCGCGCAGCTTCTTGCGCACCAAGGCAAGCAGTGCGTCGTGTTCGGTCTTCGACAGGTCACGCACGCGGATCAGGGTTGGATCGACGCGACCGCCGGCCGATCCGACGACGACCAGCGGCTGCTTGCGCCGCCGACACCAGGCAATCGTCTCGACCTTCACGCGGAATGCGTCGCAGGCGTCAATGACGAGATCGTGCCCGCTGCCGAGCAGGCGTTCGAGGTTGGACGGAGTCAGGAACTCGGCGATCGCCTCGACTTCGATGCGCGGATTGATCGCGCGCGCACGGGCTGCCATGACCTCGACCTTGGGCTGGCCGTAGTGGCCTTCCAGCGCATGCAACTGGCGGTTCGTGTTGCTCAGGCAGATATCGTCGGCATCGATCAGCACGAGCCGGCCGACGCCGCTGCGCGCCAGTGCCTCGACGATCCATGAACCCACCCCTCCGATACCAACCACGGCCACTCGCGCTCGTGCAAACCTTGCAACGGCTCCGGCGCCATACAAGCGCTCGACGCCATGGAAGCGCTGGTCGATCGTGGCGAAATCGTCGATGGCCCGGTTCATGCGCGTGGACTCGGCAAACCCCAAGGTTACACTGCGGACCTCGTCGCCAAGGAGCCCCTGCGCATGCGCTTCGCCATCGTCCTCGCCATCGGCATCCTCGTCGGCGCGATCTGCGCGATGACTGCAGCGACGATCCTCGGCCAGCGCCACGCCTATCCCAAGGCCCTGATGCGCGTCCTCAAGACCCAGCTCGGCGATGCCCGTACGGCCGCCCTTGATGCCGGCTGTGCCGGCAACGAACGCCGCCTCGCCATCCTCGTCAGCCTCGGCGGCGACATCGCACATGCCATACCGCATGGCGATCCACCCGACCGCGTCTTCGCCAGGTATGTCGACGAGCTGCAGCAGGCAACCATCGCTGCGCGCGACGGCGCTGCAGACTGCAAGGCGCAGGGCGAAGCACTGACGCGTGCCGCCAACGCCTGCGAGAGCTGCCACCGCGACTATCGCTGAGTTCGAACGCAAGACCCGCCAGCCGCCGTCGCGTGCGGCGTGACAGGAATGCGTGCGCCTTTCCGTCCTGGTTCATGCGCGCCGGCATCCCGCCGGCAGTGGAGCCTCGGACATGAAACGCTTCGGCATCCTGGCGGGCGCGCTCGCCCTTGCCGCCCCCGTGCTGGCCAACGGAGCCGGCGACGACCCAGTCGCCCGTGGCCGCTACCTGGTGATGATCGCGGGCTGCAACGACTGCCACACGGCCGGCTTCGGCCCCAGCGGCGGCAAGGTACCGGAGGCACAGTGGCTGCTCGGTGACCGCGTGGGCTTCTCCGGTCCATGGGGCACGACCTATCCCTCCAACCTGCGTCTCACCCTCGGCCGGCTCGGGCTCGACGAATGGAAGCGCTATGCGCGCAACGCGGTGCTGCGCCCACCGATGCCCTACTGGGCGCTCAACACGATGAGCGACGCCGACCTCGAGGCACTGTGGCGATTCACGCGCTCGCTCGGTGACGCCGGCGAACCTGCGCCTACCGCGCTGCCACCCGGCCAGGAGCCTGCGCTGCCGGTTTTTCGCCTCGAACTGCCGCCCGCAACGCCCTGAATGATGCCGCACGCGCGTCCTCCAGCCGCTACACTGCGCGGCGGAGGACAGCATGAACACGATCCCTACCCAAACCAGCGGCACCGCCGTGGTCAGCCTCGTCAGCGGCATCCTTGCCTGGACCATCCTGCCGATCATCGGCGCGATCGTCGCAATCGTCTGTGGCCACCTCGCCCGCGGCGAGATCCGCCGCGCGATTCCCGGCACCGTCGGCGGCGATGGCCTGGCGATCGCCGGACTCGTGCTCGGCTACGTGCAACTGGTCGTGTCGATCCTCGTCGTGATCGGGTTCATTCTCATGATCGTCTTCTTTGGCATGGCCCTCGGCAACTGGCACTGACCAGGTGTACAGCATCGCCCGAAACCTGCTGTTCCGCCTCGACGCGGAACGTGCGCACGGCCTCGCCCTGCGTGCGCTCGACGTCGCCGCCGCAAGCGGTCTCGGCGGCCTGCTCGCGCGCCGCCCGGCAGCACTGCCAACCCGCGCGTTCGGCATCGAGTTCACCAACCCGGTCGGCCTTGCCGCCGGCCTGGACAAGAATGCCGAGCACGTCGACGCGCTGGCCGCGCTCGGCTTCGGCTTCATCGAAGTCGGCACCACCACCCCGCGCGCACAGCCCGGCAACCCGAGGCCCCGCCTGTTCCGCCTTCCCGAGCACGCCGCGATCATCAACCGACTCGGCTTCAACAATGCCGGCGTCGATGCCCTTCTCGCCAATGCGGAGCGCACGCGCTGGAGTGGCGTGCTCGGCATCAACATCGGCAAGAACAAGGACACGCCGAACGAGCGCGCGGTCGACGACTACCTGTTCTGCCTCGAACGCGTCTACGCACGTGCGGGATACGTCACCGTCAACATCTCCTCGCCGAACACCCAGGGCCTGCGCGACCTGCAGGGAGAGGACGCTCTGCGGCGACTGCTCGGCGAACTCTGCGACGCGCGCGAACGCCTCGCCGGACGCCACGGCGCACGCAAGCCGATCCTGCTCAAGATCGCGCCGGACCTCGACGACAGCGAACTCGACGCCATCGCCGAAGTGCTCGCTGCGAGCGCGATCGATGGCCTGATCTGCACCAACACGACAATTGAACGCGCAGCGATCGCCGGCGCGCGCCATGCGGATGAGAGCGGCGGGCTTTCCGGGCGACCCGTGTTCGCGAAATCGACCAACGTGCTCGCTGGCATGCGCCGGCGCCTCGGCACGCGCCTGCCGCTGGTCGGCGTCGGTGGCATCCTCGGTGGCAACGACGCAGCCGCCAAGATCGACGCCGGCGCGAACCTGGTGCAGGTCTACACCGGCCTCGTCTATCGCGGTCCCGGCCTCGTCGCTGAATGCGTCACGGCGCTGCGTGCGCAACTCGGAGCACGTCCATGAGCGGCTACGCCGTGGACGCCGCCATCGCCGCCGGAGCGGGCTACACGATCGTCGAGAACGCCTCCCTTGAAGGGCGCAACAGCTTCCGCGTCAAGGCGCGTGCCCATCTGCTCGTCGACATCCACGACGACGATGCGCTCGCCGAGGTGTTCGCCTTCCGCGGCCTGCACACGCAACCCGTGCTCGTCCTCGGCGAAGGCAGCAACCTGCTGTTCGCCGGTGACTGGCCCGGCATCGTGCTGGTGATGACCACGCGCGGCATCAAGGTCGTTGAAAGCACGCCGGCGTCCGACCGCGTGCGCGTGGCCGCCGGCGAAAACTGGAACGATTTCGTGCATTGGTCGCTGGTGCAAGGCTACGCTGGACTCGAGAACCTCACCTTGATTCCCGGATCGGTCGGCGCCGCGCCGATCCAGAACATCGGCGCATACGGTGTCGAGGTCGGCGAGCATGTCGCCAGCGTGCGCGCCTGGGACCGCCACGAACGGCAGCATGTCACCCTCACCCACGCCGAGTGCGCCTTCGCCTACCGCGATTCGCTGTTCAAGCGCGAACCCGACCGCTGGCTCGTCACCGCCGTCGATTTCAACCTTCCGCGCGAGGCCGCGCCGCGCATCGACTACGCCGGAATCGCGGACGAACTCGCCGCGCTCGGCGGAACGGTCACACCCGCGCGCATTGCCGAAGCGGTCGCACGGCTGCGCACGCGCAAGCTGCCGAATCCGGCGGTGATCGGCAATGCCGGCAGCTTCTTCAAGAATCCACTGGTCGACGCGGAAACCGCGGCGATGCTGCGCACCCTCCATCCGGCCCTGCCGACCTGGCCGGCCGGGGAGCGCGTGAAGCTCTCCGCCGCCTGGCTGATCGAAGCGGCCGGCCTCAAGGGCTGGCGCGACGGCCATGCTGGCGTTTCCGATCTGCACGCACTGGTCCTGGTAAACCACGGCAGTGCGAGCGGTGCCGATGTCTGGCGCGTTGCCCGGCATGTGATCGACCGCGTGCGGCATCGCTTCGGCGTCGAACTCGAACCCGAGCCGCGTATCGTGCCGCAAGCGGCCACGCTGGCGTAGCCCGCCCGAGGAATCACAACACACTCGTTCTGCCGGGCCGGATCGCAGTTGAAGCCGCTCCCGCAAGGCTTCGACTCCGTGGGCGCTGCTTCAGCCGCGAACGGACCGATCAGGTCATCCAGAACCCTGTCCGCCCTGGCGTCGCTCTCCTTGCCTGGACGGGACTCCCGCGGACGACGTCAGCACCGCTCCAGCACACCGTCTTGCACGCCCCGCATTCCGCGCCGATCGTCACACTCGCTGCCACGAGCAAACCGCTACACTGCGCGATATTCGTGCCAGGCACAGCCCCTCGTCTCCGCGGAGCCCGCCATGTCGACTGCCCTTGCCTCGACGCCCGTTTCCACCGCACGCCGCTCGCTGTTCGGCATGCTCAAGGCGGCCGTCGGCCTCGACAGCACCCCAGTTCCGACCATGCGCCATCCCGGCAAGGCGCCGATCGCCTCGGCTGCCGTCGACCCCGGCACACAGGTCGATTTCGCCATCCCACCCGAGCGCGTGCGCTGGCTCAACAAGACCACGTTCGGCTACAGCACACCCCTCGACGCCGAGTTCCTCGCCCTGCCCGGCGCGACGATGGACGCGAAGTGGCAGGCCTGGGTCGACCAACAGCTGGCACCGGCGTCGATCACCGACACCGATTGCACCAACCGTCTCGCCGCCGGTGGTTTCAGCACGCTCAACAAGACACTGCCACAGCTCTGGAACGACCACGTCCGCAACAACCCGCCGTACTACACGCGCATGCTGCCAGCCTACGAGACCGAATGCGCGACGATCATTCGCGCGGTCTACAGCAAGCGCCAGCTGTTCGAGCGCGTGGTCAATTTCTGGCACGATCATTTCAGCGTGTTCGGCTTCGACTACGACATCGCGCCGATCTTCGTGCACTACGACCGCGACGTGATCCGCACGAACGCGTTCGGCAACTTCCGCACGATGCTCGAACAGGTCGCCACCTCGACGGCGATGCAGCTCTACCTCGACAACTACGCCAGCCGCGGAGCCGACTTCAACGAGAATTACGCACGCGAGCTGATCGAGTTGCACACGCTCGGCGTCGGCAACTACTTCGGCCCCAATCCGCCGTTCGACGTGCCATGCCTGACCACGACGATCCATTGCCCCGGCAGCGTGCCGGCCGGCTACGTCGACAACGACGTCTACGAAGCCGCCGCCGCCCTGACCGGCTGGACGATCAAGAACGGCTACTGGCAATACCCGAACGACAACGACGGCACGTTCATCTACCGCGCCGACTGGCACGACCGCCGCAACAAGATCTTTCTCGGCCTGTACATCCCACCGAACAACCAGCCGGCGATGGCCGACGGGCACGCCGTGTTCGACCGTCTCGTCGCGCATCCCGGCACGGCGAAATTCATCGCCACCAAGATGTGCCGCCGCTTCGTCGGCGACGCGCCCTCGCAGGCGTTGATCGATGCGGTTGCGCTCGATTTCTCCAACAACATCAGTGCGCCGGACCAGATCACGCGCATGCTGCGCACGATCCTACTCAGCAGCGAATTCAAGAATGCCTGGGGCCTCGGCATGAAGCGCCCATTCGAAACGACGATGGGCGGCCTGCGCGGCCTGCAGTCCGACTTTCATCCGCGCCCGGACAACACCAGTGCATGGACACTTACCGAGCGCTTCGTCTACCAGATGCAGCTATGCGGGCACCGCTCGTTCTACTGGGGCCCACCGAACGGCTACCCGGATCGTCAGGGCGCCTGGGCCAGTACCGGCTCGCTGGCAATGACACTGAAGATCCTCTCCTGGCTGCCCGAGATGCGCGTCAACAACGACGGCAGCTCGGCTCTGGTCAGCGACATCGTCGCACAGACCATTGCGGCTTTCCCGACGGTTTCGGCGCGCACGGCCGGCGCCATCATGGGCTACTGGTGCGACCGCCTGCTTGGCTATCGCCCCGAACCGACCTATGGCGTGGTGACAAGCTTCCTGCAGCAGAACGCCACGGCGTCCGAGGCGATCGACATCACCACCGACAGCTGGGCGGGAAACAATCCCACGCCCAACCTCAAAGCCCACTACACGCAGCAACGCCTGCGCACCGCTGTCGGCATGATCCTCATGTCGGCCGACTACTTCCGCCGGTGACCGCCATGAACGCCTTCGATCGCCGTGACTTCCTCAAGACCTGCGCCACCGGCGCACTGACTGCCGGCCTCGTGCCGGGCGCACGCCTTGCCTTCGGCCAGACCGAAGCCAACAACTACGACACGATCGTGGTGGTCTACCTGCGCGGTGGCTGCGACGGTCTCAGCCTGATCCCGCCGATCAGCGGCAACGACCGCAGTCATTACGAAGCGGCGCGCCCGACCCTGCGCATCCCGGTCAGCGGCAACGGGGCGGCGTTCGCGCTGGCCAACTCCGACAGCCCGCAAGCAACCTGGGGCCTGCACCCGCGTGCGGCGAAGCTCAACACGCTCTACCAGCAGAACAAGCTGGCCGTGGTCATCGGCGCGGGCATGCCGCATCCGGTCACGCGCAGCCATTTCGATGCGCAACAGACCATGGAATACGGCACGCCAGGCGCGACCGGCATCGGCAGCGGCTGGCTGACCCGCCACCTGGCCAGTGCCGGCCTGCCCGCCAATATCACGATCCCGGCACTCTCGGCCGGCAGCATCACCGCCAACAGTCTCGTCGCCAGCACCGAATCGGTGACGATGGGCAACGGCGGCGACTTCAAGCTCGACTGGTCGGCGTGGAACTGGAACCACCGCGATCGTTACAGCGGTGGCGCTCCGAATGGCTTCCTCGGCCAGGTCGAGCGCCTGCCCGAACTCTGGGCCGGCAATTCCGCGCTGGAAGCAGCCGGCCGGCAGACACTCGATGCGCTGTCGATCGTGCGGCCCATGAATTTCGGCAACTACGCACCGGCCAACGGCGCGGTCTATCCGACCGACAACTTCGGCAATCAGCTCAAGATGATTGCCCAACTGCTCAAGGCCGACCTCGGCCTGCGCGTAGCCGCTATCGACCTGGCCAGCTGGGATACCCACAACGGTCAGGGCGTGCCGACCAACAGCTACGACCCGTTCGGTATCCTCGTGCAGTCGCTGTCGGACGGCCTCGGCGCGTTCTACCAGGATCTCAACGGCACCGGCGCAAACAACTTCGCGCAGCGCACCAGTATCATCGTCATGAGCGAGTTCGGCCGACGCCTGCGTATGAACGGCAGCGGGGGCACCGATCACGGCTACGGCAACGTGATGATGGTACTCGGCGGTTCCGTGAACGGCGGCCAGGTCTATGGTCGCCAGCAGTTCGCCGGCCTGGTCGGCGAAGCCCTGTTCGAAGGCGAGGACGTGCAGGTCACCGTCGACTTCCGCCGCGTGCTGTCGGAAGCCCTGATCCGCCGTGCCGGCAACAACCACCTCGGCTACATCTTCCCGGGCTACGCGAACTACAGCCCGCTCGGCATCTTCCAAGGCACCGACCTGCCGCCCGACTACAGCAACGACTTCGACCGCCTGTTCGCGCACGGATTCGAAGCCGCCTGATCCGCGCCGCGGAAACGCCCATCGAGATGGCCACAGGAACCCGCCACAGGAAGCGCCCGTAGGAAACGGCTGTAGAAAGCGGCCACAGGAAGCGGCTGTAGGAAGCGGCTTCAGCCGCGATGCCCCTGCCGTACAACACCCCAACGAAGAAGAAGCATCACGCCTGAAGGCGTTTCCTACAGCCACCAAACCCACCCCACCCCGCAGGAAGCACGCGCAGGAAGCGGCTGTAGGAAGCGGCTTCAGCCGCGATGCCCCTGCCGTACAACACCCCACCGAAGAAGCATCACGCCTGAAGGCGTTTCCTACAGCCACCAAACCCGCCCCGCCCCGCAGGGAGCGCCCGCAGGAAGCGCCCGTAGGCAGCGGCTGTAGGAAGCGGCTTCAGCCGCGATGCCCCTGCCGTACAACACCCCAACGAAGAAGAAGCATCACGCCTGAAGGCGTTTCCTACAGCCACCAAACCCACCCCACCCCGCAGGAAGCGCCCGCAGGAAGCGGCTGTAGGAAGCGGCTGTAGGAAGCGGCTTCAGCCGCGATGCCCCTGCCGTACAACACCCCAACGAAGAAGAAGCATCACGCCTGAAGGCGTTTCCTACAGCCACCAAACCCACCCCACCCCGCAGGAAGCGCGCGCAGGAAGCGGTCGTAGGAAGCGGTCGTAGGAAGCGGCTGTAGGAAGCGGCTGTAGGAAGCGGCTTCAGCCGCGATGCCCCTGCCGTACAACACCCCAACGAAGAAGAAGCATCACGCCTGAAGGCGTTTCCCGCAGCACAATTCTTCGCAGGAAACAGCCCGATACGCCGCGATCAACGACACTCGAACTGGATAAGATCGGTCGGGCCGGCGGCGGGCGCCTGGCCGAGGCTGATCGTGCCTGAGCGGCGCAGGTGGAAGACATCCCGGTGGACGAACACCTCCTCGTTGCCGATGGCGACCCAGCTGCCATTGGTCGAACGGTCGGTGAAGACGAAATGCCCACGCTTCCATTCGATCATGGCGTGGTCGCGCGACACCCAGTCGGCATCGACGGTGAGGCTGTGTCCTGGCTCACGACCTAGGGTGAATGGATCGGCGAGTTCGTCGATCGTGAATGCCTGCCCCCGGTACATCAACACGAGACGCATGCGCTCGACCGGCGCATCGGCAAACTGGACGACGCGCTGCACGGTAGTGACGTGCGAGACATCCTCCTGCCACATCACGTCTACGATTTCGATCGGCAGCAGTTTGCCCGACACGCGCGCCGTACCGATCGAGCGCACACGCAGGCCGGCCGCGTTGGTTATCCCGGACGAAGTGCTCGCTGTGGCGACGATCTGGTCACGCTTGGCCAGGGCGGCCATGCGCGCGGCGACGTTGACCGCGTCGCCGAACACGTCACCGTCCTCGACCAAGGCCTCGCCGTGGTGCAGGCCGATGCGGATGCCGATGTTCTCGACGAGGAAATCCGGTTCCGACTTGACCCGGCGCTGCATGTCGGTTGATGCAAGCAGGCCGTTCGCAGCACCCGGGAACGTGCACATCACCTCGTCGCCAATGGTCTTGACCACGCGGCCACCGTGACGATGGGCGACTTCGGTGAGCGCGTTCAGTACGGCGGCAATGATGCCTCGCGCGCGCACGTCGCCGCGCGTCTCGAACAGCTTGGTGCTGCCGGAGACGTCGGCAAAGAGGATGGTTTGCGACTGCTGAACGCTCATCGGCGGCGATGATAGGGGATTCCCCCCTCACGCTCCACTTGGATCGATCCCACCGGCCCCTCAATCGCCCAGCAGGGAGCGGGCGGCGGCAACGACCTCGGCATCGCTCGGCAGCACGGCGCAGGCGGCGCCGGCCAGCGGAGTGTAGGTGTCGGCCCCGACCACGCGCGCCAGCGGCGTGGCCGCACAACCGCCTTCCACGATCGCCGTGATGACGCCCTCGCCGATACCCGCCGAGCGGCGCCCCTCGTCGACGACGAGAATACGCTTCGCGCGCCGCGCCTCGGCGACGATGTACGCCTCGTTGAGCGGCACCAGCCAACGCAGGTCGATCACGCGCACACTGCGGCCTTCCGCTTCCAAAGCACGCGTCGCGCGCAGGCTCATCGGCACGCCGTTGCCGTAGGTGAGGATCAGGAGTTCGGCGTCCTGCGGACCATACGCCCTGCCCTCGCCGAGCGGCATCGCCTCGCCGGGTGGCGGGTAGGCGAACGACCACTCGCCATCCCCGGGGGCATGCAGATCCTTGGTCATGTACAGGGCAATCGGTTCAAGGAACACGGCCACACGACCATCGACTTTGGCCAACGCCGCCAGGGTACGCAGCATGGTCGCGGCGTCATCGCCACGACTCGGACAGCCGACCACCAGGCCCGGAATGTCGCGCAGGGCGGTGATCGAATTGTCGTTGTGGAAGTGCCCGCCGAAACCACGCTGGTAGCCGAGACCGGCGATGCGCACGAGCATCGGGTTGCGGTACTGGTCGTTGGAGAAAAACTGCAGCGAGGCGGCCTCGCCGCGGATCTGATCGCAGGCGTTATGGAAATAGGCGAGGTACTGGATCTCCGGAATCGGCAGGAACCCCAGGTTGGCGTAGCCCTGGGCGAGGCCGAGGATGGTCGTCTCGTCGAGCAGGGTATTGAACACGCGCGCGCCCTTGAATGCCTTGTGCAGGCCTTTCGTCACCGTGTACACACCGCCCTTCTGCGCCACGTCCTCGCCGAACAGCAGCGTTTCCGGGTACTTGCCCATGAGATCGTGCAGGGCCTGGTTGATGAGGATGGCGAGGTGGCGCGGCGGCTGCTTCTCGGGCAGTTTGTCCTCGCCTCCGAACACTTCGAGCCGACGCGCGGCATCGCCGGCGCGGGTCGCCTCGGCGGCAACCGCATCCGGCGTGTACGGCGCCAGCGGCGCCACGACCTCGGCAAGCGTGATCAGCTTCGGTCGACGGTCGGCTTCCTCGGCGGCGGCGAAACAGCGCGCCCGGATCGCTTCGTACTGCGCGAGCAGCGACTCCGGCGTGTACAGGCCCGATTCGAGCGCAATCGCGGCCGAGCGCAGCAGCGGATCGGTGGCCTCGACGGCGACCAGTTCCTCGACACTGCGCCACTCGATCTCGAAGTCGGTGCCGGCATGACCCATGATGCGCGTCGTGCGCAGGTGCAGGAAGGTCGGGCGGCGCGTCGATCGGCAATGCTCGACCGCGCGCGCGACGTCCGCATGGCCTTTGGCGAGGTCGAGGCCATCAGCGTGGAAATAGTCGAGATCGCGACGCCCGGAGAAGTTGCGCGCGATCCAGCCGTCCGGCGTCTTCACCGAGATGCCGATGCCGTTGTCTTCGCAGACGAACAGCACCGGTGCCGGCAGCTTCTGGTAGGCCGACCAGGCCGCCGCATTGAATGCCGTCTGCGCAGTTGCGTGGTTCGACGAGGCGTCGCCGAAAGAGCAGATCGCAATCGAATCAGTCGGGATCGGCAAGGCACGACCGATGCGGCGCGCCTGTTCGATCGCCAGCGCCGTGCCCAGTGCTTTGGGCAGGTGCGAGGCGATCGTCGAGGTCTGCGGCAGCACCCACAGCGGCTTCGAGCCCCACACCTTGTGGCGCCCGCCCGAGGCCGGATCGTCCTTGCTCGCCGCGAACGACAGCGCCGAGTCCATGACCGGATCCATGCCCGGCAGCTTGCGGAAACGCTCGGCCATGAAGGCCCCCGAGCGGTAGTGCAGGAAGGCCGGGTCGGTGTGCCTGGTCAGGCGGGCAACCATCGCATTGCCCTCGTGGCCGCTCGAACCGATCGTGTAGAACACCTTGTTCTGCACGCGCAGCACGCGTGCCATCAAGTCAAGGTGACGGGAGATCAGTTGCGACTCGAACAGCTCCAGAAAACCATGCGCATCGAGTGTGCTGTCGGGCAGCACCGGCGCATCGTCCGCCGGCCGCCGCTGCACGCGACCATCCCACTCGCGCACGAACTCGACGAAGTTCTGATCGCAGATCTCGGCACGGTTGAGGCCGCGGTGACGGGCAGTGATGACACGGGGAGCGATGGAAGGAACGACGGCCATGACATTGGATAGCAAGGGCAAGACCATCATTGTAGCGGTGCCAGGGCACGGCAGCCGAGGACATGGCAACGCCCGCCAAACCCGCCGCCTCGGGACTCGGCGAAGGCGTGCCCGCCACTGGTTGCGCGACCCACGATGCAGTGGGCGCAGCCCTGCCAATCGATCGACACATCGACCGGCACGGTCGACGAGGCGATCGGCTAAGAGCGATGATCAGGCCGTCACGTCGATCCGCCCCGGTCGCACCGCATTGCCGGCGGGCTCGCGCATCGACGCAGCCACGAGGTGCGGTCGAACATCAATCCATGAAACCGGCAAGCCCGGCTGAGCCATCGTTTCCCGAACCGTCAAGCAGCGGTTTCATGCCCTTGCGGCGCGGTCATGCCGGCACGGGTGCCGCGCGACGTGCCAGCCATTCCTCGCGCGATTGGCCCCAGATCTCGACATCGAAGTCGGCCGGCGCTGGCAGGTGTCCCATGCGCAGCAGGCGCGAGCCGAGGCGGCGCGCGACGGCCTTCGACGCCTCGTTGGCAGGATCGATCGTGTGGATCACTTCGCTCCAGCCGAGCGTGGCGACTGCCCAGTCCATCGCCGCGGTCGCACCTTCGGTCGCATAACCCTTGCCCCAGGCTGCGCGCACCAGGCTCCAGCCGACCTCGGTACCGGGCCAGCCGTCCGGCATCCATGGCCCGAGGCGTCCGACCCATTGCCCGGTCGCCTTCTCGATCACCGAAAAGAATCCGAAGCCCTGGATCTGCCAGGCGCCGACCATGGTGAGGAAATTGCGCCAGGCGATCGGACGCACCTGTGCGCCGCCGATGTGGCGCGTGGCCAGTTCGTCGGCGGAGAACGCGGCCCACGGCTCGAAATCCTCCCGCTGCGGCGGTCGCAGAAGCAGTCGCGGTGTTTCCAGACGCAGATCGATACGACTCATGGTGGCGATTCCGACTCCAGCGGAGCACCGGTGGCCTGCTCCGCGATGAACTCGCAGGACGGCAGCGCGCGTCCGATCCAGGCGTAGTCCGCCGTCGTGCAATGCCACTCGACACCCATCGCCTCGACACCGGCGAGGTCCGGCAGGAGTTCGATCGTGCCACCTTCCTTGCCAGAGGTCGCGTCGAAGCTCATCACGATCCGCCCCCCTTCACCGACGCTCAGGCTGTACATGCTGCCACCGCGGTAGTGCACCGGGTCAGGCAACCCGGCTGCGGCATTTGAAGCAGGCATCCGTCCGCTCGCCAGGTATGCCTCGGCCACCGCCGTCCGGGCCATCGACGCCGCGACAAGATCGCCGCGCACCGTCTCGATCGCACGCTCTTCGGCCACCAATTGATCAACCAGCCCGTTTCCGCGCGTCAGCGCCACCCGCTGCGCGGATTCCGCCACCTCGCGCTCGAGCCGCGATTGATGCTGCAGCCAAGCCTGCCAGCCGAACAGTGTCACGACGACAGCAGACAGGCTGGCAGCGAAGGCGATGAGGGCATTGCGCTTGCGCTGGATCACGGTGCCGCGAACAGGGCTCAGAACGCGTTGATCCCGGTCACCTCGCGGCCGACCACGAGCTGGTGCACAGTCTCCGTGCCTTCGTAGGTGATGACCGATTCGAGGTTCAGCGCGTGGCGGATCGGGCAGTGTTCGGTGGTGATGCCGGCGCCGCCGAGGATGTCGCGTGCCTCGCGGGCGATGTCGATGGCCATGCGGCAGTTGTTCCACTTGGCCAGCGAGACCTGGGTCGGCTGCATCGTGCCGGCGTCCTTGAGGCGACCGAGCTGCAACGACAGGAGCTGGGCCAGGGTGATGCGCCGGGCCATCTCGGCGAGTTTGATCTGCACGGCCTGGCGCGCGGCGATCGGCTGCTTGAACAGGATGCGCGTCTTCGAGTACTCGAGCGCCTCGCTATAACAGGCGATGGCCGCGCCGATCGGCCCCCAGGTGATGCCGTAGCGCGCCTGGGTGAGGCAGCCGAGCGGCCCCTTGAGGCCCTTCACGTTGGGCAGGCGGTTCGCCTCCGGCACGCGCACGTTGTCGAAGTACAGCGCCGAGGTGACCGACGCGCGCAGGCTCATCTTCTTGTGGATTTCCTGCGCGGTGTAGCCGGCGAAATCCTTCTCGACGACGAAACCCTGGATGCCGTCGTCGGTCTGCGCCCAGACGATCGCGATGTGGGCAAGGTTGCCGTTGGTGATCCACATCTTCGAGCCGTTGAGGATCCAGTCGGCGCCATCCTTCTTCGCGTGCGTGCGCATGCTGGCCGGATCGGAGCCGCCCTGCGGTTCGGTCAGGCCGAAGCAGCCGATGACCTTGCCGGCGGCCATGTCGGGCAGCCAGCGGCGACGCTGCTCCTCGCTGCCATAGGCGTAGATCGGGTACATGCACAGCGAGGACTGCACCGAGGCGAAGCTGCGCAGACCGGAGTCGCCACGCTCGAGCTCCTGGCAGATCAGGCCGTAGGCGACGCCATTGAGGCCGGCGCAGCCGTACTCGGTCGGCAGGCTCGAACCGAGCAGGCCGAGTTCGGCCATCTCGGGAATCAGCTCGGTCGGAAACACGCCGCGGTCGAAGCAGTCGCCGATGATCGGCAGCACGCGCTCGTCGGTGAAGCGCGCCACCGTGTCCTGCACGGCACGCTCCTCCTCGCTGAGCAGGGAGCGCACATCGTAGAGATCGACGGGATTGAGCGGGGCAGCGGCCATGGCGGGATTCCGGAAGGACAAAGCGCGGCATTGTAGCGGTTGCCCCCAGCGGAATCAGCCGCGACCTTGACGATCATCCTGTCGGTTCGGCGCCAGGGCATAGCCGATCGCCGCACGCACGGCCGCCACCTGGGCGGCATTGCACTGTGCCGGCGTCGCACGCGGGCTGTCCGGGTAGACCTCGGTGGTGGTCGTGTAGCGTGCGCCACTGATGCCGGCACACAGGCCGAGGTGCTCGAGCGGGTATTCGATGACGCCGGGTGCGACCACCGGCGAACCGATGATCTGGCCGCGCTCGTCCGCCGGGGCGATGTGGGTCACCTTGGCTACCGCTTCGATGATCGCCTGCTGAAACGCCGGTTGCGGGTTGGCGCTGTCATCGACCAGGTAGAAGCCATCCGGGATTTCACCGGGCACGAACGGCTTGCCGTCACGCGCCGCCAGTGCCGGACGGAACTCGCTCTCGTCGGTGTCGGTGGTCTCGTGCAGATCGATGTGCATGAGCACGCGCCCGTGCAGGGGCGCCACCAAGCGCCGCAGTGCGCGCGATTCCTCAGCCTTGCCGTCGGCGCCGAACGAGCGGTTCGGATCGATCGCGTCGTAGTTCCAGCGATGGATGCGCTCGTAGGCCCATGGGCTCACACAGGGTGCGACGACCAGATTGATGCGCCCGGCGTAGTCCTCGCCATGCGCCTCGACGAAGGCGAGCGCACCGTGCACGCCACTGGTTTCATATCCATGCACGCCGCCTGTGACCAGCGCGATCGGCAGCGTCTCGTCCCAAGCGTGGGTCTTCAACGCGAGCAGCGGAAACGCTTCGCCGGCGTAGTCGATGTGGCCGTATTCGATGACTTCGAAGCGCGCGCGCAAGGTGTCGATGCGGCGCACGACATCGTCGCGATAGCTGCGTTGGCGCACCTGTCGGCCGCGCCACGTGGCCAGCTCGGTCTCACCCCAGGGCTGGCCGGGCGTGCCGATCGGATAGAACGGTATCGTCGTCATCTGAGGACTCCCGGACGGAACGGCCAATGATGTGCGAATTCGTGACTGAAGTCGCTCCCGCGAAACCGAAGCCTTGTGGGAGAACCCTCAGCCACGAAGCGCATTGACCTGGGCGTCCCTCAGGGCGTCACCAGCGCACTGCGTTCACCGCGCTCGTAGACCGCATTGGCGCGGCCAACCAACAGGGAATCGAGCGCGCCGATGCGCTCGATGTCCTTGTTGTGGTATGGCAGCCGATGCAGCACATAGCGCATCGCATTGATGCGCGCGCGCTTCTTGCAGTCGGACTTCACCACCGTCCAAGGCGCATCGACCGTGTCGGTGTGGAAGAACATCGCCTCCTTGGCCTTGGTGTAATCATCCCACTTGTCGAGCGAGGCCATGTCGATGGGCGATAGCTTCCATTGCTTCAGTGGGTGTGCCTTGCGCTCGCGGAAACGCCGGCGCTGCTCGTCGCGGCTGACCGAGAACCAGAACTTGACCAGGTGGATGCCACTGCGCACGAGGTTGCGTTCGAACTCGGGTGCCTGGCGCATGAACTCGGTGTATTCATCGGGCGTGCAGAAGCCCATCACGCGTTCGACGCCGGCGCGGTTGTACCAGCTGCGATCGAACAGGACGATCTCACCAGCGGTCGGAAGATGCTGCACGTATCGCTGGAAATACCATTGGCCGCGCTCGTGCTCGCTCGGTTTCTCCAGCGCGACCACGCGCGCGCCACGTGGATTGAGGTGTTCCATGAAGCGCTTGATCGTGCCGCCCTTTCCGGCCGCGTCACGCCCCTCGAACAGGATCACCACGCGCTCACCGCTCTCCTTGACCCAGGCCTGCAACTTCAGCAACTCGACCTGCAACTGGTATTTCAGGCGCTCGTAGTTCTTGCGCAGCATGCGGTTGCGGTACGGATAGCCGCCCTCGCGCCAGGTATCGGACAGCTGGTCATCCGGAGAAATCGCGCCCTCGCCACCGTGGAAAGCCAGACGCTCGCGATCGGCGAGCGTGCGCCGCAAAGCGCTGGCGTCGTCCGGCGACAGGCCCGCGAAGAACGCGTCCAGTGACTGCGCGGCGCTGTCGATGTCGCGCATCCGCTTGGGTCGCGCGGCGATGTCGGTCGCCGTCGCGGCATTGATCGCGTGTGCTGCGGCCACGGCCTGTTGCGCCGTCGCCTTCCCGATCGCGTCACCACGCGCCGCCTTGATCCGGCTCGCTGGCTTCTTCGGCGCGTCCTTCCTTGCCGCCGCCCGGCGGCGTGTCGCGGTGACCCGATTGCTGGTACGTGTGGCCATGGTCTTCCCCCAATTTTCCCCGGCGTGATCCCGCCTGCATGGGGTAGCAAACGGCCGGTTCAAGCGGGCTGCGCTGTTCCGCCGCGGTCATCCAGCGGTGCGGCCGACTGCGCATCGGCTGCTGGCTGCGGTGCCAGCGCATCAAGGTAATGCAAGGCGCGTCGTGCGTGGTGGTTCATGCGTTCCAGCCAGCGCTGCGCGTTCAGCGCGGCCAGCGCCTCATCGACCTCGATGAGGCCGTCCGCCGAGGCGGCGAGGATGGCGGCGCGCAGTGCGCTCCCGGTGTCCAGCGGCGTGGCGGGGATGAGATCGGGCGACACGGCAGCATCGCCCGCCAGCAGCGGAGCGACGCCCAGCAATGCATGCCCGAGCTGGTCGGCCCGCTCGCGCAGCATCGGCACGAGGTCGAGTGGTTCATAGCGCCCCGGCTTGCTCGCGCTGCGCACGAACTGGCGCACGTGGTCGAGCAAGTGCAGCGTGTCGGTGAGGTTCCGCAATGTACGCGGATCGCCGGGCGGCAGGCGCTCAATCAGCTCACCGGCTGCTTCGGCGGCTTCACGCCACTGCGCATAGGTCGCCGCCGGCACGCGCACCGAGGTGGTCAGTCCCTGTCCGGTCGCTGCGGCCGCCTCGCCGAGCACGCCACGCAGGGTCGTGACCGCTGCGCCGATCGCCAATGCCGGAACCTCGCGCAAGCTCGGATCGAGATGGCGCGTCAGTGCCGGCCGGCGCTCGGGGATCATGCGCACACACAGGCTGGCCAGCTGCGGCACCAGTGGCACGAACACGAATGCACCGAGCACGCTGAAACCCGTGTGGAAAGCCGCGATCGTCAAGGCGTGGTCTGCGCCGCTGCCAGTATCGCCGGTGATGTATTCGGCGAGCTCGACGAACCACGGCAGGATGAAGAAAGCGATCACGCCGGTGACCAGGTTGAACATCACGTGCACCAGGGCGGTGCGCCGTGCCGGCACGCTGGCACCGATCGCGGCGACCACGGCGGTCGCCGTCGTGCCGATGTTGGCACCGATCACGAGGGCTGCGGCCTGTTCGGTATCGATTGCGCCACCCGCCAGTGCGGCAAGGATCGTCGCCACCGCCGCGGCCGAGGACTGCACGATGACGGTCAGCACGAGGCCGACCAGCACCAGCAGCAGGCGCGGCAGGAGGTCCGCCGCGCCGAAGCGGCCGAGGTCGATGCGATCGGAAAAACCGGCGATTCCCGTCTGCAGCACATCGATACCGACGAACAGCAGGCCGAAACCCGCGATCACACTGCCGGCCTGGGCAACGCGGTCGCGGCCGAGCAGACGCAACAAGGCGCCAAGGCCGATGAACGGCATGGCGAATGCACCGATCGAGAACTTGAGGCCGAACAGCGAGATGATCCAGCCGACCGTGGTCGTGCCGAGGTTGGCGCCGATGATGACGCCGATCGAGTTGTTGAAGCTGAGCAGGCCAGCCGAGACGAAACCGATCGTCGCCAGCGTGGTCGCGCTCGACGATTGTGCGATCGCAGTGATCGCCGCACCGGTGGCGACTGCTGAAAGGCGGCTGCCGGTGAAGCGTTCGAGCAGGCGCCGCAGCGCATCGCCGGCGAGCGCCTTGAGCCCATCGGTCATCAGCACCATGCCGAGCAGGAACATGCCGACACCGCCGACAACGCTGGCGAAAACGGAATTCACGAAACGGCACGAACCGGAAGTGGAAGCGCGCGGATGTTACCGGAACGCCGGAATCCCTAGGGATGTTCCTGTCAATCCCTAGTCGGCCCCGATCAGCACGCGGATGTGCGCAGCAGCGCTGCGCGCCAGCGGGCTCAGCACGTAGCCGCCCTCGAGACAGGAGATCACGCGGCCGCCGCAATGGCGCGCGGCGACGTCCATGAGGCAGCGCGTGACCCAGGCATAGTCGGCTTCGACCAGGCCGAGATGTCCCATGTCATCCTCGCGGTGCGCATCGAATCCGGCCGAGACGTAGATGAGTTGTGGCCGGAAGGCTTCGAGTGCCGGCAGCCAGCAATCCTGCACGGCCTTGCGGAACGCCTCGCCGCTCGACCCCGGATCAAGCCCAACATTGACCATGTTCGCACCGGTCGCCGTCTCGCCGTTGAACGGATAGAGGTTCTTCTCGAAGATCGAGCACATCAGCACACGCGCATCGTCGCGGAAGATGTCAGCGCTGCCATTGCCGTGGTGCACATCGAAATCGACCAGGGCAACGCGTTCGAGCCCATGCGCATCGAGTGCGTGATGGATGCCAACGGCGACGTTGTTGAAGAAGCAAAACCCCATCGCCGCCGCGCGCTCGGCATGGTGGCCCGGCGGGCGAACGTTGCAGAACGCCGTCGCCACGCGCCCGCCGAGCACCTGATCGGTTGCCTCGATCAGCGCACCGGCTGCGCGCAAGGCGGCCGGCAAGGTGTGCGGATTCATGCTGGTATCCGGATCGACGTGCACGAATCCTTCGTGTGGCGCCATCGCCATCAACTCGCGTACATACAGCGCACTGTGCGCGCGCGCCAGCTGCGCCTCGCTGGCCAGCGGCGCATCGACCTCGATCATGTGGTCGAGCAGACCCTTGACCAGCAGGTGGTCGTTGATCGCCCCCAGCCGCGCTGCGCATTCGGGATGGTCGGCGCCCATCGAATGGCGCGCGCAGTCGGAATGGGTGATGTAGGCAGATGACATCGTTGCTCCTCGGCAATGGCCAGCATCGCCGTGCCGGCGAAGATGGGCATGCCTTCACTGTAGCCAAGCCGTGCGGATGGGACTTGACGCAGCGCAAGGCAAGGCCACGACCTGGCATGCCGCGGTCGGAACAGGTGCCCCGCCGACGGCCGCGCGCATCGACGCCGACCCCGCAGGTGGACCAACCTGGCCGGAGGGCAACATCGCAGAGCGGGATCAACTACCCTCGAGCTGGCTCTGAAGGTACAGCGGCAGACCGAGCATGCCGATCAGGCGCAGTTGCTGCTCGAGCCAGTGCGTGTGGTCTTCCTCGGTGTCCTTGATTTGGGCGGCAAGGATGTCGCGGGTGACGTAGTCGCCGTGCCGCTCGCACAGGGCGATGCCGCTGGCGAGGTGGGCGCGCACGGCGTACTCGGTGTCGAGATCGCGCTGGAGCATGTCCTCGACGGTCGTGCCCGGCTCGAACGCGTCCGCGCGCATGTCGGGCTTGCCCTCAAGGAACAGGATACGTTTCAGCAGCGCATCGGCATGCTGGGTCTCCTCCTCCATTTCGTGATGCATGCGCGCATGCAGTGCCTTGAGGCCCAGGTCCTCGTAGCGGCGCGAATGGACAAAGTACTGGTCACGCGCGGCCAGCTCGCCACGCAGCAGGAACACCAGGTACTCGACGACTTCGGGGTGGCCTTTCATCACGACGGATCCGTGCGGGAACCGCGGGAGTGTGCCCGAACGGAGAAACCGATGGCGGGATGAGAATGCGTGCGCTTTGCCTTCGCATGGCCGGGCGTGCGCCCGGCCCTCACGCCCGCGCGAGGATCGCATGCGCTCGGCCGGTCATCCCGGCTCGTGCCGTTCACGCGTCGGTGCTGCCGCCACGCGCCGTGCGAGTTCGTGCGGCGCGTGGCGGTACCAGCCGGGATCGC
Source organism: Dokdonella sp. (assembly GCF_019634775.1). Taxonomy (NCBI): domain Bacteria; kingdom Pseudomonadati; phylum Pseudomonadota; class Gammaproteobacteria; order Lysobacterales; family Rhodanobacteraceae; genus Dokdonella; species Dokdonella sp. The sequence continues at coordinate 2,427,971 of NZ_JAHCAS010000001.1, read as the reverse complement.
GGTAGTCGCCGGCAGCGAGGTCGTCGCGCACCTTGATCACCGTGAACATGCCGCCCATCTCGATGTCGCCGAACGGGCCCTTGCCCATCATCATCGGCAGCGTGTTGACCGGGCCGCGCATCATCTGCGCGTGCCGCTGATGGCCGTGCATGCCATCCCGGCCCATCGCCATGTAGCCCGGCAGCAGCTTGCGCAGGCGCGCCTCGACACCGTCCTGATCGACCCCGACCGCATTCGGCAGGTCGTGCCCCATCGCGTTCATCGTGTGGTGTGACATGTGGCAGTGCATGGCCCAATCGCCCGGCACGGCGGTGAACTCGAGGTCGCGGGTCTGGCCGACGCCGACGATCTCGGTGACCTCGGTGCGCCACTGGCGCTCGGGCCAACGTCCACCGTCACCGCCGGTGACCTCGAACTGCACGCCGTGGACGTGGATCGGATGATTCCACATCGACAGGTTGCCGACCCGGATGCGCACGCGCTCGCCACTGCGCGCGACCAGCGGTTCGATCGCCGGGTACACCTTGCTGTTGAAGGTCCACAGGTCGAACTCGGTCATGATCGCCGGATCGGGCCGGTAGGTGCCCGGGTGCAGCGCCCAGTTGTGCAGCAGGATCGCGTAGTCGCGGTCGACCGGTTCGATCTCGCCGTCCTTCGGATGGATGATGAAGAAGCCCATCATGCCGAAGGCGAGTTGGGTCATCTCATCGGCATGCGGGTGGTACAGATGCGTGCCATGCTGGCGCAGGACGAACTCGTAGGCCCAGGTTTCGCCGGGTGCGATCGCCGGCTGGGTCAAGCCGGCGATGCCGTCCATGCCGGAAGGCAGCAGGATGCCGTGCCAATGGATCGTGGTCGGCTCAGACAGGCGATTGCTGACGAGGATGCGCACGCGGTCGCCCTCCACCGCCTCGATCGTCGGCCCCGGCGTCGAACCGTTGTAGCCCCAGCACTTCGCCACACAACCGGGCGCGAATTCGTGCTCGATCTCCTCGGCGATCAGGTGAAACTCCTTGACCCCATCGACCATGCGGTGCGCCAGCGTGCGCCCGTTGAGCGTGCGTACGGGTGTGTAGCCGCTGCGTTTCGGCGCCGTGGGTATGGGGCGTGCTTCATGGCCGTGTTCCTGCGCGGCCGCCGCGCCGGCCACGCTGGCGGCCGCCGGCACGAGGGCCGTGGCACCGGCGCGCTTCAACCATTCGCGTCTGCTCAGGCTCATGGCTGTTCTCCGTGTTCGTGGTGGGGTTGGGCATCGCCGCCCGGTGTTGAGGATGGATTCACAACCGGCGGCGCGACGAGATCGGCGCCATCGCCGAGCAGGGTTGAAGCCTCGATCACCCGCTGCGTCTCGCGCGGCAGGCGCACGCCGGTCGCACGTTCGAGCGCGGCGCGCGTGAGCGCGTAGTCGCCGAGCGCCTCGAAGGTATCGGCTGCGGCCTCGAGTTCGTCGATGCGTGCATCGATCAGGTCGAACACGCCGCGCAGCATCCAGTTGACCTCTTCCTGCATGCGCGCGACCACGGCCGCGCGCGCGGGCCGAATGCGTTCGCGGTAATCGGCGACACGCGATGCCGCGGCGTCGAGCCGCGCGATCGCTTCATCGACCTCGCTGGCGACCGCGATCTCGAGCCGGCGTCGTTCGGCGCGGCTCCAGGCAACCAGCGCATCGGCGCGTGCACGTGCGCCCTGTCCCTGCTGGAACAGCGGCAACTGGATCGTCAGGGTCGGGCCGACCAGGCGCGTCGTACCGGCCTCGCGCTCGCCTTCGACTTCAACCTCGAACGCACCGAGCCAGCCGAGCCGCTGCGTCGTGCGCGCACTGTCGGCGAGCAGATCGACGAGACCGCGCGCGGCAACCAGATCGAGACGCTGCTGCAGCGCACGCATGCGCAGGGCGTCGGGCGTTTCGCCGATCGCAACCGGTACGAGTGAGGCGTCGCCGACCAGGTCCGCGTCGAGATGGGTCACACCGAGCAGCCGTTGCAGTCGTGCGCGCGCCGCGGCGACTTCCTCGTCGGCGCGCCGGCGCGCCGCGCTGGCCTCGGCCGCACGTGCCCGCGCCAACGCGACCTCGCGCGCTGGCAGGTTGCCGGCCGCACGATAGCGTTCGGCCAGTTCGGCCGCGGCGTCGCTGGCCTCGGCGATCAAGGCACGCGCCTGCACGCGCTGGCGTGCCGTTACCAGTTGCACGCGCGCCGTCTCGACCTCGGCGGCCAGTTCGATCACGCGACCGGCCAGCAATTGCTGCGCGCGCAGGAACTCGCCCTCGGCGAGGCGCGTGCGCGCTCCGCGCAGGATCAATTGGGTGAAGTTCTGGGCGATGCCGAAATCGATGCGCGTACCGCCACCATCGACCCTGGCCGCACCGAGGCTCAATTCAGGATTGGCCAGGCGACGCGCCTCGAAGGCTTCGGCATTGGCGATGCCAAGGCGGGCCTGTTCGGCGGCGAGCGTGGCGTTGCAGGCCAGCGCGACGGCAAGTGCGCGATCGCTGTCGAGCAGAGCCATTGACGTCTGAGCCAGGGCGTTGGCCGGCGTCGTGCAGTCGGCTGCCGCCGCCATGTCGAGATCGACGCCGCGCGCGGCGGTGAGCGCACGCGTTTCGTCGATGCCGCGGCGCGCCTCGAACGGTGCGCAAGCCGACACGGCGACGGCGAGGCCGAGCACGGCCCCGCGGGTTGCGGATTTCATGGGAATCTCCTGCATCTGTGCAGAAGGGAACCTCGAACGACTCTGCTCTTGATCCTCATCCCGGCGGAAGCCGGGATGAGGAACTTTGAGAGCTCTTTCGAGTTTCCCGGAAGCGGACAGGTCCGATCAGACGAACGGGCCGGCGTGGCCCGCGTCGGAGTTCGGCCGCGATGCGCGGCGGATCAGGCGATCGGAGGTCGCAACGGCAGGCTGGCGCGTGCGGATGCCGGCAAGCCGGCATCGAAGGCGTCGCGGTCGACGCGTGCCGGGGCCGAGACGACCCGCCATGCCACCGGTGCGAGCGCCGCGGCGGCGGCGAAATCACAGGCGCAGGTCTTGCCGCAGCAGTCGTGCGCTGCGCCCTGCCCAACCGCGTCGGGCTGGTCCATGCCGGAACCGGCGCCGCCATGGCAGGGCATGTCGGTGTCGGCCATCGCATCGAGCTCGGCCGCCCCACCCTGCACATGCATCGCATACGCCGACACACCGATGCCGTTCGCGACCAGGGCGAACACGAGCAGCAGGCGCAGGACGATGGCCGGGAAGCGTGGCATCGGTCGATCGTAACGCGTTTCAGTCGAGCAGCGGGATGACTTCCGCATCCTTGCCCGGATCGCCGACCACGTCGACGCCGGGTGGCGGGGTGAAGCGGAAGGTGTCGTCCGGCAGTTTCGGGTTGCGCTGCCAGCCGGAAAAGCGGATCTCGGTGGTGTTGCCGAGTGCGTCCTCGAAACGCATGCGCGCCAGCGCGCCGTCGTGGTCGAAGCCGAGTTCGGCGAACGCGAATTCGGCTTCATCGGCCTTCGGCACGAGGCGCAGCCAGGCAAACCCTTCGCGCTCGCCGGCCTCGCTCGCGGTGAAGTCGGCATCGAGGCGCGAGAGGTCGGTCAGCACCGTCAGTGGACTCTGTGCCTCCTCCGCACTCTGACTGCGCACGCTGGCCTGCATGAGATCGGGGTCGTAGACCCATACGCGCGCGCCGTCGGCAACGATGGTCTGCTCGAATGGCGCCGTGGTCTGCCAGCGGAACTGGCGCGGCGCCTTGAGCGCCAGCGTGCCCCGCGACGGCTCGCCACGGCTGCCTCTGGCACCGGTCACCGACTGCTCGAATGCGCCGCTCAGCGAATGCAGGTCCTGCGCAAACGACTGCATGCGCACGCGCGCGTCATCGGCGTTCGCCGAAAGCGGCAGCAGGAGCGCAAGAAGAACCAGCAGGCGCAACATATGGGATGTTCCTCTTTCACCGGTGGCAACCACGCCATGGATGGCGGAAGCCTGTAGGAGCGCCTTCAGGCGCGATTCGTTCCGTCAATCCCTCGGCGGCGGCGGCGCGATGACCGTGCGATTGCCATTGTGCTCCGGGCCACTGACGACGCCGTCGCGTTCCATCTGCTCGATCAGGCGCGCGGCGCGGTTGTAGCCGATGCGCAGGTGGCGCTGCACACCCGAGATCGAGGCACGGCGTGTCTCGGTGACGATGCGTACCGCCTTGTCGTACAGCGCGTTGTCCTCGCCGCCCTCACCTTCGTCGGCGTCCTGCGGCAAGCCGGTCTCGCCGATCACGCGGCCATCGCCCATCGACTGGGTCTCCTCGAGCACGCCCTCGATGTAGTCGGGCGCACCCTGCGCGCGCAGCCATTCGACGACCTTGTGCACCTCGTGGTCGTCGACGAAGGCGCCGTGCACGCGCTCGGGCGTGGCCGTGCCGGGCGGCAGATACAGCATGTCGCCGTGGCCGAGCAGGGTTTCCGCGCCGGACTGGTCGAGGATCGTGCGCGAGTCGATCTTCGACGATACCTGGAAGGCGATGCGGGTCGGAATGTTGGCCTTGATCAGGCCGGTGATGACGTCGACCGAGGGGCGCTGCGTGGCCAGGATCAGGTGCACGCCGGCGGCACGCGCCTTCTGCGCGAGGCGTGCGATCAGTTCCTCGACCTTCTTGCCGACGATCATCATCATGTCGGCGAACTCGTCGATGATGACGACGATGTACGGCAGTGGCTTGAGCGGCTCGGCCTTCATCGACGGCTGCGAGGCGTCCGGGCGGAACAGCGGGTCGAGCAGCGGCTGGCCACGCGCGTCCTCGTCCTTGACCTTCTTGTTGAAGCCGGCAAGGTTGCGCACGCCGACCGCAGCCATGAGCTTGTAGCGACGCTCCATCTCGGCGACGCACCAGCGCAGCGCGTTGGCGGCCTCCTTCATGTCGGTGACGACCGGCGCGAGCAGGTGCGGAATGCCCTGGTAGACCGACAGCTCGAGCATCTTCGGGTCGATCATGATCATGCGCACGTCTGCGGCGCTGGCCTTGTACAAGAGGCTCAGCACCATCGCGTTGAGCGCCACCGACTTGCCCGAGCCGGTGGTGCCGGCGACCAGCAGGTGCGGCATCTTGGCGAGGTCGACCACGTGCGGACGCCCGCCGATGTCCTTGCCGAGCGCGAGCGCGAGCGGCGACTTGGTCGCGTCGTACTTGTCCGAGCGCAGGATTTCCGAAAGGTAGACGATCTCGCGGTTGGCGTTCGGGATCTCCAGACCGATGACCGACTTGCCGGGAATCACGTCGACCACGCGCACGCTCATCACCGACAGGCCACGGGCGATGTCCTTGTCGAGGCTCGAAATCTGGCTGCCCTTGACGCCGGCCGCCGGCTGCATCTCGAAGCGCGTGACCACCGGTCCGGGAAACACGCCCACCACCTGGGCGTCGATGCGGAAGTCCTTGAGCTTCAGTTCGACCTGGCGCGACAACGCCTCGAGGGTCTCCTCGGAATAGCCCCTGGCCTGCTGCTTGGGCTCGTCGAGCAGGGCCAGTGGCGGCAGTTCGCCTTCGCCGGAAGCGCCGGAGAAGAGCGGGATCTGTGTCTCGCGATGGGCGCGCTCGCTTTTTTCGATCGGCGCGAGCACCGGCTCGATGCGGATCGGTTCGCGCTTCGACTGCCTGACCGTTTCGACCTTGCGCACGACCTCGCGCTCGACGCGCGCCTGGCGCGCCGCGCTCCAGTCCTCGGCACGCCTGGACTTGGCGACGATCCAGTTGAATGCGCTGATCAGGCCACGACCGATCGCATCCATCACGCGGAACCACGAAATGCCGGTGGCCAGCGTGGTGGCGACGAGAAACAGGGCAAGCAGGAACAGGGTCGCTCCTGAGAAGCCGAAGCCGTTCACCAGGGAGCCGCCGATCAGCGCGCCGAGCACGCCACCGGATTGGGCTGGCAGGTCGCTCGGCCCACCGAAATGCAGGTGGGCGAGCGCCGCACCGGAAATGAAGAAGGCGATGCCGCCGATCAGGCGCAACGCGGGTTCGAGAGGGGTGTGCTCGGCCCTGCCCTCGCGCAGCACGCCGGCACCGATCACCAGCAGGAGTGCCGGGAAGGCGTAGGCAAGCACGCCGCAGAAGTACAGCAGCAGTCCGGCGATCCAGGCGCCGATCGCGCCACCGAAGTTGCCGATCGGACGGTCGGCCTGCCCCGCGTACGCCCAGCTCGGGTCGTACTTGTCATACGTCCACAGGCAGGCGAACAGGTAGATCGCCAGCGGCAGGAGCAGCAGGAAGCCAACCTCGCGCAGGCGACGCTGGACGGCGCCACTGAGCGGGGTCTTCTGCGGGGGTTTGGATTCGCGCGCCACGGCTCGAAGTTACCCGAAAACCGTGGCGCAAGCGATTGTTTTCAATCAGACAACCCCTTCGAGTGCTGGGTGCACGATCTTGCCGCCATCGACATTGACGCCGACCTTGAGCGGGGTGTAGTCGCGCCAGGCCGGGCCGCTGGCGAGGCGCAGCACGTACGGCAGGATCGCCGCCGAGATCGCCTGCGACGAGGTCTGCGGCACCGCGCCCGGCATGTTGGTCACGCAGAAGTGCGTCACGCCGTCGACCGTGTAGGTCGGCTCCTTCCAGGTCGTCGCCCGCGAAGTCTCGAAGCAGCCGCCCTGGTCGATCGAGATGTCGACCAGCACCGAACCCGGCTCCATCGACTTGACCATGTCGGCGGTGACGACGCGCGGGGCCTTCGCGCTCGGGATCAGCACGGCACCGATCACGAGGTCGGCGTTGCGGATCTCGCGTGCCACGGTCTCCTCGTACGGATACAGGGCAGTCACGTTCGGCGCGAGGTTCATCATCTCGCGCAGGCGGTCCGGGCGCTTCTCGAAGACGATGACATTGGAGCCGCCCGCGGCGGCCAGCTCGGCCGAGTTGCGCCCGGCAGCACCGGCGCCGAAGACGATGACCTTGCCGCGCTCGGTCGACGGCAGGCCACCGAGCAGCTTGCCCTTGCCGCCTTCCGGCTGGTGCAGCAGATGGGTGCCGACCTGGGTGGCGATGCGGCCGGCGATGATCGACATCGGCGCGAGCAGCGGCAGCGAACCGTCGGCTTCCTCGACCGACTCGAAGGCGACGCCGGTCAGGCCGATCTCGAGCAGGCGCTTCGTCAGTGCCGGCTCGGCGGCGAGGTGCAGGTAGCAGAACAGCAGGTGGTCCTTGCGCAGCAGGGCAAGGTCGCCGGCGATCGGCTCCTTGACCTTGACGATGAGCTGGCCGACTTCATACAGCGCAGCCGCATCGGCCACGACCTTGACGCCGTTGCGCTCGAAGTCTGCATCGCTGAAGCCGCTTTTCAGGCCGGCGCCGGACTGGATATAGACCTCGTGGCCACGGCGCACGAGATCGGAGCACGCGGCAGGCACGAGGGCCACGCGACCTTCGAGCGTCTTCGTCTCGGACGGAATACCGATGCGCATTGGATTCTCCAGATAGATGGGTTGCCGCAGGCGTGCGGCATGCGTGTGCAGCGAATGTCACGGGCCTGCGAACGAAGCAGGCATGCCTTGATTCAGCCGGAGCTTCCCCCCATCCTGCCGGTCTGTCGCGGACGTTCCAGTGCCGCGCGCGACAACCTTCAAACCGCCACGAACAGGCCGGAAAAAAGCGGCCGGGATTATACATGACCACTCCGAAGCACACGCGCCTCCTCATCCTCGGCTCAGGCCCCGCCGGTTGGACCGCGGCGATCTATGCAGCCCGCGCGAACCTCAAGCCGACGCTCATCACCGGCCTCGCCCAGGGTGGCCAGCTGATGACCACCACCGAGGTCGACAACTGGCCCGGCGACGTCGAGGGCCTGCTCGGTCCGGCCCTGATGGAGCGCATGCAGAAGCACGCCGAACGCTTCGACACCGAGATCGTTTTCGACCACATCCACAGCGCCGACCTGCGCGACCGCCCGCTGCGCCTGAAGGGCGACAACGGCGAGTACACCTGCGACGCTCTGGTCATCGCCACCGGCGCCACCGCGATGTACCTCGGCCTCGATTCCGAGGAAAAGTTCAAGGGCCAGGGCGTATCCGCCTGCGCGACCTGCGACGGCTTTTTCTTCCGCGACCAGGACGTCGCCGTCATCGGCGGTGGCAACACCGCGGTCGAGGAAGCACTTTACCTGGCCAACATCGCGAAAAAGGTCACCCTGGTGCACCGCCGCGACAAGCTGCGCGCGGAGAAGATCCTGCAGGACAAGCTGTTCGAGAAGGAACGCGCCGGCAAGATCGAGATCGTCTGGAACCATGCCGTCGACGAGGTGCTCGGCGACGCCACCGGCGTCACCGGCCTGCGCCTGAAGGACACGCAGGGCGGCAGCACGCGTGAGATCGCCGTCAGCGGCATGTTCGTCGCCATCGGCCACACGCCGAACACCGGCCTGTTCGAAGGCCAACTCGCCATGCGCAACGGCTACATCACGATCCGTTCCGGCCTCGATGGTGGCGCCACCGCGACCAGCGTGCCCGGCGTGTTCGCCGCCGGCGACGTCGCCGACCAGGTCTACCGCCAGGCCATCACTTCCGCCGGCTTCGGCTGCATGGCCGCGCTCGATGCGGAGAAGTATCTCGACAAGCTCGGCCTGGCCGGGTAAGGCCGGAGCGCATTCACGGGCAACGGATGTTGCGAGAACGTGGAAGCATCGCCCCTGAAGGGGCTCCTACGGGAGATCGCGTTTCATGCAGGAGCCCGTTCACGGGCGATCCGGGATCACGATGAATGCGCGCTTCCACGAGCGGCTCGACGAGATCTCCGCGGCGGCGTGGGATGCGCTCGGTGCGCATGCGAATCCGTTCACCGCGCACGCCTTCCTCGCCGGGCTCGAGCAGACCGGTTGCATCGACCGCCACGCCGGCTGGCAGGCGCATCACCTTGGCCTGTACGAAGGCGACACGCTCGTCGCAGCCGCGCCGCTCTATCTCAAGGGCAATTCGCATGGTGAGTTTGTGTTCGACCGGTCGTGGGCCGGAGCGTATGCGCGGCATGGGCTCGACTACTACCCGAAGCTGCTCGGTGCGGTGCCGTACTCGCCGGTGACCGGGCCGCGCTTGCTGGCGGGTGCCGGGGATGGTGTGCAGGGGCGATGCGCTGCGCTGGTGGGGGCGATCACGCAGGAGGTCGAGCGCCTTGGTTTGTCGTCGGCGCATGTGAACTTCGTGGACGACATCGATACCGCCATCCTCGACGACCTCGACTGGCTGCCCCGCTTCGACTGGCAGTTCCACTGGCACAACCGTGGCTGGCCGGATTTCGAGGCCTTCCTCGGGGCGCTGACCGCGAAGAAGCGCAAGAACATCCGCCACGAACGCGCCCAGGTGGCGCGCGCCGGCATCACCTGCGAGGTCCGCCATGGCGACGAACTCGACGATGCCGACTGGCGCGCGCTGCACCGGCTTTACCTGGCAACCTTCGATGCGCACGGCAACCATGCGGCGCTGACTTCGGCATTCTTCCGTCATCTCGGTGTGGCAATGCCACGCCAGGTCGTGGCGATCCTGTGTCGGCGCGGCGGCGCGCTGGTCGCGATGGCGCTGTGCCTGCGCGGCCATGACACGCTGTACGGCCGCTACTGGGGCGCGAGCGAACACGTGCCCGGCCTGCACTTCGAAGCCTGCTACTACCAAGGCATCGACTACTGCCTGCGCCATGGCCTTGCCCGCTTCGAGCCGGGCGCACAGGGCGAGCACAAGATCGCGCGCGGCTTCCTGCCGGTACGCACACGCTCGTTCCATTTCATCGCCGACCCGCGTTTCCGTGCCGCAATCGCCGACGCGCTGCGGCGCGAAGCGGTTGCGCTCGAACGCTACCATGACGATCTGCTCGCACATTCTCCGTATGCCGGGCGGGACGAGGCCGCATGATCCCGATCCTCGCCGGCGACACGCCCTTCCCGCCGGTCGACCAGGCGCTCGCGGAACCGAACGGCCTGCTCGCTGCCGGTGGCGACCTGTCCGTGCCACGCCTGCTCGACGCGTATGCGCGCGGCATCTTTCCGTGGTTCTCACCTGGCGGACCGATCCTCTGGTGGTCACCGGATCCGCGCATGGTGTTCGACACCGGCGCGATGCACCTGCCGCGACGCCTGCGCCGCTGGTTGCGCGCTTGTCCGTGGACGATCTCGGCCGATCGTGCTTTCGAATCAGTCATGCGCGCCTGCGCGGCGCCACGCGCCGGCCAGCGCGGTACCTGGATCACGCACTCGATGCTCGAGGCCTATGTGCGCCTGCACGGGCTTGGACATGCGCATTCAGTCGAGGTCTGGGACGGCGGCGAACTCGTCGGCGGCATCTACGGCGTCGCACGCGGACGCATGTTCTTCGGCGAATCGATGTTCAGCCGACGCGACCATGCCTCGAAGGTCGCCCTGCTCGCGCTGGCCGACGGCCTCGCCCGTGCCGGCTTTCCGCTGCTGGACGCGCAGGTCAGTTCGGACCACCTCGTCACGCTCGGCGCATACGAGCTGCCACGCGCGGCGTTCAGCACGCACATCGAGGCGCTCGTCGCCCGATCGGAGCGCGAGGGTTCGTGGGAGGAAGGTTTCGTCGTCGGCGAGGCGCGCAGCCTCGCGGAGTGTCATGCCAAAGGGGCGCCGGCGGCGCCCGCGCCTACTTCATGCGGTAGGTGATGCGACCCTTGGTCAGGTCGTATGGCGTCATCTCGACCTTGACCTTGTCGCCGGTCAGGATGCGGATGTAGTTCTTGCGCATGCGCCCGGAGATATGGGCGGTGACCACGTGGCCGTTCTCAAGCTTCACGCGGAACATGGTGTTGGGCAAGGTCTCGAGGACCGCACCTTCCATTTCGATGACGTCGTCTTTGGACATTTTTCCCGGCTTGGGTTGGGCTGCCGCGGGGCGAAAGGGGGCGCATTCTACACGATCGGGCGTGGAGCGCATGGTGGGCGGCCCCCACCGTCGAAACACCGGGGCAAACCCGTTCGCGGCCGGCGGCATTGCCGTGCAGGAGCCCCTTCAGGGGCGATGCTCCTTCTGAACAACCTCCAAAGAAGGAGCATCGCCCCTGAAGGGGCTCCTGCAACGAGGAAATCCGCTCAATCCACCGGAACCGGCATCTTCTCGGCCTGTTCGCAGTCCACCGCCAGCGTGTCATCCCGCAACGACAGGTGCACCTTGCCGCCGTCGGCGAGCTTGCCGAACAGCAGTTCGTCCGCCAGCGCGCGCTTGATGTGGTCCTGGATCACGCGCGCCATCGGCCGTGCGCCCATGGTCGGGTCGAAGCCATGCTCGGCCAGCCAGCGACGCGCGGCGGCGTCGACATCGAGACTGACGTGCTTTTCCTGCAGTTGCAGTTCGAGCTCGATCAGGAACTTGTCGACCACGCGCAGGATGTGCTCGAAGTCGAGTGCACCGAACTGCACGACCGCATCGAGACGATTGCGGAATTCCGGCGTGAAGGTCTTGCGGATCGTCTCCATCGCGTCGGTGGCATGATCCTGTTCGACGAAACCGATCGTGCGCCGCGCCGCGACCTGGGCACCCGCATTGGTCGTCATCACCAGGATGACGTTGCGGAAGTTCGCCTCGCGGCCATTGGTGTCAGTCAACACGCCGCGGTCCATGATCTGCAGCAGCACGTTGTAGACGTCCGGATGCGCCTTCTCGATCTCGTCGAGCAGGAGCACGCAATGCGGATGCTTGACGATCTGCTCGGTCAGCAGGCCGCCCTGGTCAAAGCCGACATAGCCCGGCGGCGCGCCGATCAGGCGCGATACCGAATGCGCCTCCATGTACTCGGACATGTCGAAGCGCACCAGCTCGACGCCAAGCTGCAGGGCGAGTTGGCGCGTGACCTCGGTCTTGCCGACGCCGGTCGGGCCGGCAAACAGGAAATTGCCGATCGGCTTGTTCGGGTTGCCGAGTCCAGATCGCGCCATCTTGATCGCGCTGGCCAATGCATCGATCGCCGCGTCCTGGCCGAACACGACCATCTTCAGGTTGCGGTCGAGATTGCGCAGCACGTCGCGGTCGGACGCGGACACCTGCTTCGGCGGGATGCGCGCCATGCGCGCGACGATGTACTCGATCTCGGCAACATCGACCGTACCGCTGCGCTGGTTCTCCGGCAGCAAGCGTTGGCGCGCGCCGGCTTCGTCGATGACATCGATGGCCTTGTCGGGAAGCAGGCGATCGGCGATGTGCTTGACCGAAAGATCCACGGCAGCCTTCAGCGCCTCGCCGGTGTACTCGACGTGGTGATGCTCCTCGAATCGCGACTTCAATCCTTTGAGGATCTCGATACTGTCGGCGACCGAGGGCTCGACCACGTCGATCTTCTGGAAGCGCCGTGCCAATGCACGGTCCTTCTCGAACACGCCGCGGTATTCCTGGAACGTGGTCGAACCGATGCAGCGCATTTCGCCCGAGGCGAGCATCGGCTTGATCAGGTTGGATGCGTCCATCGTGCCACCCGAGGCCGAACCGGCACCGATGATGGTGTGGATCTCGTCGATGAACAGAATCGCGCCGGGTTCCTTCTTCAGTTGCCCGATGACGGCCTTGAGGCGCTTCTCGAAATCGCCGCGGTACTTGGTGCCAGCCACCAGTGCACCGAGGTCGAGCGCGTAGATCGTCGCGTCCTTAAGCACCTCGGGCACGTCACCCTCGACGATGCGCTTGGCCAGGCCCTCGGCGAGCGCGGTCTTGCCGACGCCGGCCTCGCCGACATACAGCGGATTGTTCTTGCGCCGCCGGCACAGCACCTGGATCGTGCGCTCGATCTCCTCGGCCCGACCGATCAGTGGGTCGATCTTGCCTTCACGAGCAAGCTCGTTGAGGTTGTTGGCGTACTCGGTCAGCGGATTGCCCTTCGGCTCCTCGCCACCCTCGCCCTCGCGCTGCCCCTCGGTGCCGGAGGTCTGTGACTGACCCTGTTCGTGGCCGAGCTTGGCCACGCCATGCGAGATGTAGTTGACCACGTCGAGGCGGTTCACGTCCTGCTGGGCGAGGAAATAGACCGCGTGCGAATCCTTTTCACCGAAGATCGCGACGAGCACATTGGCGCCGGACACCTCCTTCCTGCCCGAGGACTGCACGTGATAGACGGCACGCTGCAGCACGCGCTGGAAGCCGAGCGTCGGCTGGGTGTCGCGCTCGTCGCCGTGCGGCAACACGGGCACCGTCTCGACGATGATCGAGCGCAGATCGCGGCCGAGCCGGTCGAGATCGACGTTGCAGGCGCGCAGCACCGCGATCGCCGATGGATTTTCCAGCAGCGCCAGCAGCAGGTGCTCCACCGTCATGAACTCGTGGCGCTGCTCACGCGCCTCCTTGTAGCACTGGCCGATGGTGAGCTCGAGATCCTTGCTGAACATCCCGGATGCCTCTCTGGACGTGAATGCTGCGACGGATATGGGGAGCGCTCAGGCCTTTTCCATGGTGCACAGGAGCGGATGCTGGTGGCTGCGCGAGAACTCGTTGACCTGGGTGACCTTGGTCTCGGCGACCTCGCGCGTGTACAGCCCACATACGCCCTTGCCGCGGGTGTGCACGTGGAGCATGACCTGGGTGGCGCGCTCACGATCCATCGAAAAGAACGTCTCCAGCACGACGACGACGAAATCCATGGGCGTGAAATCGTCATTGAGGATCACCACCTGGTACATCGGCGGCTTCGCCACCTGGGGTGGAGCGACCTCGATGGCGGTACCGTGGCTGTGTTCGTGGTCGGGCGTCGGAGACATGCGCTCGCGCGGATGAACAGGATGCTGCGGCCAGTATAGGGTGCGGTGCCGCCGGTTCAAGCCGGATGCCGCGACCCATCCTGTAGACTGCGCGCCACATGAGCACTCCCCTTGCCGCAGAGAGCACCGGCCGCGACGACGATCGCTCCTGGTTCCCGCACGTCACCGTCGCTACCGTGGTCGCGCGCGACGGCCGCTTCCTGATGGTCGAGGAGCGTGCGCGCGGCCAGCTCGTGCTGAACCAGCCGGCCGGCCACCTCGAGCCCGGCGAGAGCCTGCAGGCCGCGGCGCTGCGCGAGACGCTCGAGGAAACCGGCTGGACGGTAGAGCTCGAACACCTGCTCGGCGTGCAGCAGTGGACCAGCCCACGCACGGGCAGCCATTTCGTGCGGCTCAACTTCGCAGCACGCCCGCTCGTCCACGACGAAAGGCGTACGCTCGACCAGGGCATCGTGCGCGCGCTGTGGATGAGCCGCGCCGAACTCGCCGCCGAGCAGGCCCGCCTGCGCAGCCCGCTCGTGCTCGACAGCATCGATGACTGGCTGTCGGGGAGGCGGCTGCCTTTGGATGCGGTGCGGTTGCTGTAGGAGTGCGGCCCGTGCGCGGTTCAGGCCTCGCGGAAATGCAATTGCGCACCGGCTGCGCTCCCACACTGCCATTGCCCTCGCACATCGTCCCTTGTCACTGATCGCCGGAATGCTGGACCCGCCACGATGAACCCACCCCGCAAGATCGTCGTCGGCATGTCCGGTGGGGTCGATTCCTCGGTCGCCGCGCTGCTGCTGGTGCGGGCCGGCGAGCAACCGGCCGGGATGTTCATGCAGAACTGGGAGGAGGACGAACGCCTCGGGCCCTGCCGTGCCGAGCAGGACCGCAAGGATGCCGTGGCCGTGTGTGCACGCCTCGGCATGCCAATCCATATGCGCAACTTCGCCGCCGAGTACTGGGACCAGGTCTTCAGCCACTTCCTCGCCGAGTACCGTGCCGGACGCACACCCAACCCGGACGTGCTGTGCAACCGCGAGATCAAGTTCAAGACCTTCCTCGAGCACGCGCGCGCGCTCGGCGCCGAACGCATCGCCACCGGCCACTACGCACGCATCGATAGCGTCGACGGCCGCTGGCGCCTGCTGCGCGGACGCGACGCCGGCAAGGACCAGAGCTATTTCCTGCACGCACTCGGCCAGGAGGCGCTGGCTGCCACCCTGTTCCCGATCGGCGAGTTGGAGAAATCCGAGGTGCGCCGGCTCGCTCTCGATGCAGGGCTGCCGACCCACGCCAAGAAGGACTCGACCGGCATCTGCTTCATCGGCGAGCGCGACCTGCGCGAGTTCCTGGGCCACTACATTCCGGCCCGCCGCGGCGAGATCCGCACGCCCGATGGCCAGGTGGTCGGTGAGCACGCCGGCGTCTGGTACTACACGCTCGGCCAGCGTGGCGGACTCGGCATCGGTGGGCGCAGCGACTCGAGCGGCGAACCTTGGTACGTGGTCGGCAAGGACGTCGCCCGCAACATCCTCTACGCCGTGCAGGGCAATGCAAACGAATGGCTGCTGTCGCGACACCTGCTCGCGCGTTCGGCAACCTGGATCGATGGCGGACCACCCGCCACCGAATTCGCATGCACGGCCAAGACACGCTACCGCCAGCCCGACCAGGCCTGCCGGGTCGCGGTCGTGGGCGACACGCTGCACGTCGCGTTCGACGAGCCGCAACGCGCGGTGACGCCGGGCCAGTCGGTGGTGTTCTATGATGGGGACGCCTGCCTCGGCGGCGGAGTCATCGAATGCAGCGACGCGCCCCTCGGAGGATGGAAGTAAGGCCATGCGTGAAGCACGCGTAATCGCTCTCGCCGGCGTGTTCCAG
This sequence comes from Dokdonella sp., assembly GCF_019634775.1. Classification (NCBI taxonomy): domain Bacteria; kingdom Pseudomonadati; phylum Pseudomonadota; class Gammaproteobacteria; order Lysobacterales; family Rhodanobacteraceae; genus Dokdonella; species Dokdonella sp. The sequence continues at coordinate 2,412,399 of NZ_JAHCAS010000001.1, read as the reverse complement.
GCCTGCTCGCAGGTGCGCGAACTGGCCACCCAGGGGCGTGCCGATGCCGCAGTCGTCGAAGCCAGCATCGCCAGCATCTTCCGCATCGACAGCGACAGCGCCGCCGACGTCTTCGGTGGGCTCGAAGGCGTGCGGCATGGCCTCGAGGTGCTGCTCGCCAACCTCGACAGCCAACCGGCCGACACCGGCGTCGCCCAACTGGCGATCGGCGTGCTGCGCCTGGAACGCAAGCTCGCACGCCGTGGTGCCATGCTCAGGCAGCTCGGCGACGGCATCAAGGCGATCCAGCGCCAAGTCGACCACCTCGGTCTCGCTCACGCAACGGTGCAGGCCCGACTCGCCGGCCTGTACGGCGAAACCCTGTCGCAGATCACCCCGCGCATCATCGTCCATGGCAACCCGCTGCATCTCGGCGATGCGCGTCGGGTCGAACAGATCCGCGCCCTGCTCCTCGCCGCGGTGCGCGCCGCGGTGCTGTGGCGCCAGGTCGGTGGCAACCAGTGGCGCCTGCTGCTGCGCCGGCGCGAGTACGCGATGGTGGCCAGAGGGTTGCTGGCGCGCAGCACGCTGGACCGCGGCTAGGGATGTACTTGATCTATCCCACAACGGCGTCACCAGCCTGTGCCGGCGCAGATCAAGGCGCGACGACGAAGGCGGACTGGCCGTCTGTCGAGTCGGCGCAAGGCCAAGCTGCGCGCGCACTGGACGGCCGCAAGCTTTTGATTCCCAATGACGGGGTGAGATGCGCAAGGCCCGCAGGGCGGCGTGCGCGGCTCGCCCAGGCATCCAGCCTGCACTTCGCCACGCCCACCCCGCTGCGAACCTTGCGGATGTCATGACGCCATTGCGGGATTGATCAGCATCCCCAGGGTCACCGTACGACCGGCCACACCTGCCTCCCATCACGGCGCCGGCCGCGAGCACCACAGCGGACTTCGTTTAGACTACGCGCCCCCAAGCGCCGGCCAATCGCGAATTCCCTCCACGGCCAGGCGCCCGTCCATCCCTTCCGCGGAGTCCGTTCATGCTTTTCGAGACGCTTGCCACGACCGGCCACGAACAGGTCGTGTACTGCCACAACAAGGATGCAGGCCTCAAGGCGATCATCGCGATCCACAACACCGTGCTCGGCCCTTCGCTCGGTGGCCTGCGCATGTGGCCGTACAAGAGCGAGCAGGATGCACTCGACGACGTGCTGCGCCTGTCCCGCGGCATGACCTACAAGAATGCGGTCGCCGGCCTCAACCTCGGCGGCGGCAAGGCAGTCATCATCGGCGACCCGGCGAAGGACAAGTCCGAGGCCCTGTTTCGCGCCTTCGGCCGCTTCGTCGAATCGCTCAATGGCCGCTACATCACCGCCGAGGACGTCGGCATCGACGTCAACGACATGGAATGGGTGTTCCGCGAGACCTCGTTCGTCACCGGCGTGCACCAGGTCCACGGCGGCTCCGGTGACCCCTCGCCGTTCACCGCCTTCGGCACCCTGCAGGGTCTGATGGCCGCGCTCAACGCGCGCTTCGGCGATGAGGACGTCGGCAAGTACAGCTACGCTGTGCAGGGCGCGGGCCATGTCGGCATGGAGTTCATCAAGCTGTTGCGCGAACAGGGCGCGAAGGTATTCGTCACCGACATCAACAGGGAACTGGTCGACCGCGCTGTCGACGAGCACGGCTGCACCGCGGTCGGTATCGACGAGATCTACGACGTCGACGCCGACGTCTACAGTCCCTGCGCGCTCGGCGGCACGGTCAACGAGAAGACGCTCGACCGCCTGAAGTGCAAGGTCATCTGCGGTGCCGCCAACAACCAGCTTGCTTCCGATGCGATCGGCGATGAAGTCAAGCGCCGTGGCCTTTTCTATGCCCCGGACTACGCAGTGAACGCGGGCGGCGTGATGAACATCTCGCTGGAGATCGACGGCTACAACCGCGAGCGCGCGATGCGCATGATGCGTACGATCTACCACAACGTCGGGCGCATCTTCGAGATCGCACGGCGGGACGACATCCCGACCTACAAGGCCGCCGACCGCATGGCCGAGGAGCGCATCGCCGCGATCGGCCGCCTGCGCCTGCCCCATCTTGGCGTACCGCCGCCGAGCTTCCAGGGCCGCCGCGGCAACTGACGCCTCCCGCAAGTCCGCCATTGACGGAGAACCGCCATGCGACCCTTCAAGCTGTCCGAGGACATCGACGCACTGCGCGAGGCCGTGCAGGCCTTCGCCGACAAGGAAATCGCACCTCGCGCCGACCTGATCGACCGCGACAACGCGTTCCCGGCCGACCTCTGGCGCAAGCTCGGTGACCTCGGCCTGCTCGGCATCACCGTACCAGAGGAATTCGGCGGTGCCGGCCTCGGCTACCTCGCCCACGTGATCGCACTGGAGGAAATCTCGCGCGCTTCGGGTTCGGTCGGCCTGTCATATGGCGCACATTCGAACCTGTGCGTGCAGAACCTCTGCAACAACGGCAGCGACGCCCAGCGGCGCAGATACCTGCCCAAGCTGTGCAGCGGCGAGTGGGTCGGCGCACTGGCGATGAGCGAGCCGGGTGCCGGGTCCGACGTGGTCGGCTGCATGAGCTGCCGCGCCGAGCAGAAGGGTGACGTCTGGGTCGCCAACGGCTCGAAGATGTGGATCACCAACGGTCCCGACGCCGACGTGCTGCTGGTCTACATGCGCACCGCACCGAAGCCGGCCGGCAGCCGTTGCATGACCGCCTTCATCGTCGAGAAGGGCATGAAGGGGTTCAGCACCGCACAGAAGCTCGACAAGCTCGGCATGCGTGGCTCGAACACCTGCGAACTCGTGTTCGAGGACTGCGAGATCCCCGCCGAGAACATCGTCGGCCAGGTCAACGAGGGCGTGCGCGTGCTGATGAGCGGACTGGACACCGAGCGCCTGGTGCTCTCGGGCGGTCCGATCGGACTGATGCAGGCGGCACTCGACCTCACCCTGCCCTACGTGCGCGAACGCAAGCAGTTCAATGCCCCGATCGGCACCTTCGGCATCATGCAGGCCAAGATCGCCGACATGTACACGGCACTGCAGTCCTCGCGCGCCTTCGCCTACCGGGTCGCCGAAGACTTCGATGCCGGCGTGAAATCGCGCATCGACCCGGCCGCATGCCTGCTCAACGCCTCGCAAAACGCCGTGCGCGTCGCCCTTGAGGCGATCCAGGCCCTCGGCGGCAACGGCTACATCAACGAATACCCGGCCGGGCGCCTGCTGCGCGACGCCAAGCTGTACGAAATCGGTGCCGGCACCAACGAGATCCGCCGCATGCTGATCGGCCGCGAACTGTTCCACGGCAAGAGCTGAAGCGAGCGCGTGGATGCTGCTGCGCCCCGCCAGCGTCCCGCGGAAGCGAGAACCGCTTCGCAGGTTCGACGGCCCGGTTTCCACGACATCGCAGAATCTCGCCGTCGTTCACATTTCATGGCTATGATCCGCGCCTAGGCTCGCCACGGCTCCCGGGGAATATGTGTCATGACCAAGCGATGGCTTTTGCCGCTGGCCCTCTGCGCCAGCACGCTCTCCGTGCAACCCGCGCACGGCCTCCTCAACGACCGCCTGTTCGACCACAACTTCGAGGCCGCGACCGACCTGCCGGCCAATGATGCCGAGGCGGCGCGTTTCCTGACCCAGGCGACCTTCGGGCCGACCCCCGCCGAGATCGCGTATCTGCGCCAAGTCGGCTACTCGCGCTGGATCAAGCAGCAACTCATCGCGCCACCGACCCTGGTCCATCCGTACATGGAACAGGTGCATGCGGCGATGCAGGCGGCGACGCCGCAGCAGAGCGTCAGCCAGAACCAGCGCCTCGACCGCTGGTTCCACACGGCGATGACCGCACCGGATCAATTGCGTCAGCGCATGGCGTTCGCGTTGAGCCAGATCGTCGTCATCTCGGATCAGAACGGCACGCTCTCCGGCGAGCCGCGCCAGATCAGCCACTACTACGACATCCTCAGCACGTTCGGCCTCGACAGCTACCGCAACCTTCTGCAGCACGTGACGCTGAACCCGTCCATGGGCAAGTACCTCAGCCACTTCCGCAACCGCAAGGCTTCCGCCGACGGCACGCGCCAGCCCGACGAGAACTACGCGCGCGAAGTCATGCAGTTGTTCACGATCGGCCTGGTCGAGCGCAACCTGGACTTCTCGCCGATCCTGATCGGCGGCCAGAGCGTGCCGACCTACAACCAGAACGACATCACCAACCTGGCCAAGGTCTTCACCGGTTTCAACTACAACAACGCGACGACGATCAGCAACGGCACCAACAACCACCTGCCGATGACCTGCATCCAGAACGAGCACGACGTCACCGCCAAGCAGATCTTCGACCCGCCGATCCCGATCGCCGCCGGCCAGCAGTGCCTGAACGAAGTTTCCTATGTGCTCGACGTGCTGTCCCTGCACGACAATGTCGCCCCGTTCGTGGCGCGCCAGCTGATCCAGCGCTTCACCAGCAGCACGCCCTCGCCGGCCTACATCCAGCGCGTCGCGCAGAAATACAACAACAACGGCTGGGGCGAGCGCGCCGATCTCGGCGCGGTCATCATGCAGATCCTGCTCGACCCGGAAGCGCGCAACGCCCCGGGCCCGAACAGCGGCAAACCGCGCGAGCCGCTGCTCAAGCTGACCGCGTTGTGGCGCGCCTGGGGCGCGCAGGCACCGGCAGCCGATGCCTTCGGCAACATTCCGATGGGCATGACCAACCCGACCGGTACCTATGGCCAGCGCCCGCTCGGTGCCGATTCGGTGTTCAATTTCTACGAACCCGACTACAGCCAACCCGGCGCGGTGGCCGATGCCGGGCTCTACTCGCCCGAGTACCAGATCCTCAACGAAAGCACGATCACCACGACCGCAAACAGCCTGTACACCTACGGCTTCAACAGCTGGATCGGCATGACCAACCCGCCGACCACGCGGCCACTGCTCGACATCACACCACTGACCAACCTGGGCACGAACTACACCGCCATGGTAGACGAGGCCAACCGTCGGATGCTCTACGGTTCCATGTCGGCCGGCATGCGCACCTCGCTGATCAACGCGGTGACCTTCATGGCCAGCGATGTCAGCGCCTCCGAGCGCGCACGCTCGATCATCTACCTCGTGGCGATTTCGCCCGAATACGCCGTCCAGCGCTGAGGGCCAGGATCATGAGCAAGCATTCCGATTCACGCCGCAATTTCCTGCGTCAGCTCTCGTGCACGCTGTGCGCGGGCGGAGCCTCGGCCTTCCTGCCCCAGCTCGAACTGATCAGCTCGGCCGCTGCCCAGGGCAGCGTCGGCGGCTACCGTGCCCTCGTATGTGTCTACCTCGCCGGCGGCAACGATTCGTGGAACATGGTCGTGCCCTATGACCAGGCCCGCTACGACGTCTACGCTGCTTCGCGCAGTGGCGTCTACAACGCAAACAACAACACCGGCGGCCTCGCCCTCGCCCGCCCGGGCAACACCAACATGAACATCACCGATGCCGGCGGCAGCGGTACCTATTTCATGCACCCGGCCCTGACCGAGTTGCGCACCTTGTACAACCAGGGGCGGCTTGCCTTCCTGCCGAACATCGGCACCCTGGTACGGCCGATCACCAAGGCCGAGTACAACGCCAATGCGTCGCTGCGGCCACCGCAACTGTATTCGCACAACGACCAGGAAAACTTCTGGCACCTTGGTCGTGCCGCACCACACAACCGCGGCTGGGGCGGCCTCGTCGCCGACCGTGTGCGTGGCGACAACCTCTACCAGGCGCTGTCGCCCTGCATTTCGATCGGTGGCGCCAACCGCTTCGAGATGGGTGTGCAGACATTCCCGTACCAGATGTCGAGCAGCGGGGTGTCGGCACTGTCAGGCATCAACGCCACCGGCGCCAATGCCCAGCGCGAGATCGCCCTGGGCCAGCTGCTCGACGCCAGCTACGCCTCGCCGTATCAGCAGGAATACGCGTCCATCCTCAAGCGCTCGCGCGAACTCTACAACACCCTCAACGTCGGGCTTGGCACTGGCGGGGCAGGTGCAAACGCGTTCTTCGACACGCCGTTCAACGGCGTCACGCAAAGCTCGTTGCGCGACCAACTGCGCATGGTTGCGCGCATGATCAAGCTGAGTCGCACGATCGGCGCCGGCGTCGAGCACAAGCGCCAGATCTTCTACGTGCGCTACGGCGGCTTCGACCTGCACGACAACCTGATCACCAACAACGGCCACCAGAACCTGCTGCTGCGCGTCTCGCAGGCGCTCAACGGTTTCTGGAAGGCGCTGGAAGCGATCGGTGCGACCAATGAAGTCACCACGTTCACCATGAGCGAGTTCGCCCGCACGTTGTCGACCAACGGCAACGGCTCCGACCATGGCTGGGGTGGCATCCAGCTCGTCATGGGCGGCGCCGTGCAGGGCGGACGCTTCTACGGCACCTGGCCCGACCAGACTCTCAACGGCCCTGTCAGCTTCACGCGCGGACAGACGATTCCCTCCACCAGCGTCGACCAGATGGGCGCTACCCTGGCCCGCTGGATGGGCGTGACCTCGGACGCCGAACTGAACACGATCTTCCCGAACCTGCCGAACTTCTCCACCAACAATCTCGGCTTCATGCAGGCGTGAGTCGTCGACGGGATCGCATGAACGCTTTTGCCCCGCACAGGCACCGCGCGGCCGTGGCCGCGCGCTGCCTGGTTCTGTTGACATCTGCGCTGCTGGCGGCAACCGCTGCTGCAGAACCCTCCGGCTGTGACAGCATCGCCAGCGTTCCGATCACCTGGAACATCGACTACGACAAGGACATCCAGACGCTGTTCGCGAACCGCTGCTCGAACTGCCATGTCGACCACGGGGGCACCCCGGCCGGCGATCTCGACCTCGACCCAAAATGGTCCTACGACAATCTCGTCAACGGGCCGTCAGCCGTGGAAGGCATCCTGGTCGTACCCGGCAACCCGCTTTCCAGCGTGCTGTTCCAGAAGATCAACTGCAACACGCCCGAGCATGGCCTGCGCATGCCGCGGCTGCGGCCGGCCCTGCCGCTCGCCGAACAGGCACTGATCCACGACTGGATCATGCTTGGTGCGCCGCGCATCACCGACACGATCTTTGCCAACGGCTTCGAGCCGCGACCGTAGCCACCTGGCTGCGCCCGTACGCCTTGTCGGTCGCCCCGAATCGAGAGAAGCTCCGTGGGAAACGGCTTTAGCCGTGATGCTCTTTCTTTGAGGGGTTGCACAGCCAAGGCATCACGGCTAAAGCCGTTTCCTACGGCGGTTTCACATGACCGTTTCGCGAAAGCGTCAGCCGAGCCCGAAACGTGGATTCGCCAACTGGCCGAGGAATGCGCTGACGAGCCTCGGTTCCATCGCCGCCAGGAACAGCACGCCATAGGCCGCGCCCCACAGGTGCGCGCTGTGGTTGATGTTGTCGGTGCCGCGCCGGTCCATGTAGATCGAATAGGCGATGTAGATCACCGCGTAGATGATCGCCGGGCACGGCACGAAGAAGATCAGGATCTTCGCCCACGGGTTGATCAGCACGAAGCCAAACAGCGCCGCCGAGACCGCACCCGAGGCACCGAGGCTGCGGTAGGACGGATTGTCGGCATTCTTCATGTAGGTCGGCAGGATCGCCACGATGATCGCCGACAGGTAGAACGCGATGAAGCCGAGCGTGCCGATGTATCCGGCAACGAATGTCTCGATGTAGCGGCCGAAGAAATACAGCGTGATCATGTTGAACGCGAGATGCATGCCGTCGGCGTGGATGAAGCCGTGGCTGAGCAGACGGTAGTACTGTCGACCACGCTTGATCGCCGGCGGCCATAGGATCAGCTTGTCGATGACTTGCGGGTTGCCGAAGCCGGCAAACGAGACGACACAGGTGGCGAGAATGATGGCGAACGTGGCGATCATGCGAAATGGATTCCGATGACGGTATGAAAATCAGAGGCTGCGACCGTCGATCCGGGTGATCGCCAGGCCATGTAGGTCGACGCCCTCAAGACAGCGCACGTTGACCGCGACCATCGGCGTGCCGTCCGGGCCGTCGGCGGCCGCATACGGCGCGCAGCCGCAAGTTGGGCAGAAATGGTGGCCGATGTGCATGCGATTGAAGCGGTACACGCCCGATGCCTCCTCGCCGGCCACGAAGCGGACCTGCGCGCGCGGCACGAACCACAACAGGTACCCGCGCCTGCTGCACAGCGAACAATTGCACTCCATGACGCCCTCGATGTCGGCATCGACATCGAACGCGATCGCACCGCAATGGCAACTGCCGCGATGGGCCATGGCACGCTCCTCGGTATGCGGGGCAGCGAGTATCGCACCCACCTGCCACAGCCGATACATGCGAGCATCTCGGGATGTTCCGATCAATCCCGCAACGGCGTCACCGTCCTTTTCATTCCCAATCAATTGCGGCGTGACATCCGCAAGGCCGGCAACTCGGCGTGCGCGGCTCGCCCAGGCAACCGGCCTGCACTTCGCCACGCCCACCCCGCTGCGAACCTTGCGGATGTCATGACACCATTGCGGGATTGATCAGAGCATCCCTCGGCATGACCGCACAAGCGCTCCCCCTCGTCGTCATCGGTGGCGGCCCGGCCGGCCTGATGGCAGCCGAGGCCGCTCGCGCGTGCGGCGTCGAGGTCGAAGTCCACGATGCCATGGGCTCGGTCGGGCGCAAGTTCCTCGTCGCCGGCAAGGGTGGCTTGAACCTCACGCATGCGGAACCTCGCGAGGCGTTCCTTGCCCGCTACGGCGCACGTGCCGACGCCGTCGCACGCTGGCTCGAAGCCCTCGACGCCGAGGCACTGCGCGCCTGGGCCGGGGGACTCGGCATCGAAACCTTCGTCGGCACATCGGGGCGAGTGTTTCCGCTCGACCTCAAGGCCGCTCCCTTGCTGCGCCGCTGGCTCACACGCCTGCGCGCCGATGGCGTGCGCTTTCACGTGCGATCGCGTTGGCTCGGGTTCGCTGCCGATGGCAGGCTGCGCTTCAGCGGCGTGAGCGGCGAACAACGCATCCGTGCCGGCGCCGTTGTGCTCGCGCTCGGTGGCGCGAGCTGGCCGGTACTCGGCTCGGACGGCACCTGGACCGCCGAGCTCGAACGTCTCGGCATCGAGATCGCCCCGCTGGCGCCTTCCAACTGCGGTTTCGACGTTGCCTGGAGCGCGCACCTGCGCACGCGTTTTGCCGGTGCAGCGGTGAAGCCGGTGGCGCTCACCTGGCGCGATGTCCATGGCACGACGATCCGCCGCCAGGGCGAATTCGTGGTCAGTACCGACGGCATCGAGGGCAGTCTGGTCTACGCCTGCTCGGCGGCGTTGCGCCATGCGATCGCCGCGTGCGGGGAGGCGACGGTCCTGATCGACCTTGCACCGACGCGTGCGGAAGCCACCCTGCGGGACGCGCTTGCAGCGCCGCGCAACGGCCGCTCGCTGGCCGAACACCTGCGTCGCCGCGCCGGCATCGACGGCGTCAAGGCCGCGCTGCTGCGCGAACTCGCCCCGACCGAAGCACTCACCGATCCACATCGGCTGGCCGGCCTGCTGAAGGCCCTGCCCTTGACTCTGCGTTCGCCCCGCCCGCTGGCCGAGGCGATCAGCACGGCCGGTGGCGTACGTCTCGAGGCGCTCGACGATACATTGATGGCCAAGACCCTGCCCGGCGTGTTCTGTGCCGGCGAAATGCTCGACTGGGAAGCACCGACCGGCGGTTATCTGCTCACCGCGACGATGGCCAGCGGCCGTATCGCCGGGGCGGCTGCCGCGCGCTGGCTGCTCGACCGCGGCTCGATCGGCTGATCCGCTGCCTCACCAATCGGTCCGTCCCGGCAACAGGTCACGCAGTTCCGCGTCACTGAGGTTGCGCCACTGACCGACGCGCAGTGAGCCAAGGCGGATGTTGACGATGCGCACGCGCCGCAGCTGGGTGACGCGATAACCGAATGCTGCGGCCATCAGGCGGATCTGCCGGTTGAGCCCCTGGGTCAACACGATGCGAAAGCCGAACTTGGCGATGCGTTGCGTCCGGCACGGCTTGGTCATCTGGCCGTGGATGCGCACGCCGCGCGCCATGCCGGCGAGAAACTCCGGCGTCACCGGCTTGTTGACCGCGACGAGGTACTCCTTCTCGTGCCCGTTCTCCGAACGTAGCAGGGCATTGACGATGTCGCCGTTGCTGGTGAGCAGGATCAGGCCTTCCGAATCCTTGTCGAGGCGGCCGATCGGGAAGATGCGCTGTGCATGGTCGACGAAGTCAATGATGTTGCCCTTGACTGCATGCTCGGTCGTGCAGGTGATACCGACCGGCTTGTTGAGGGCGATGTAGACGTGACGGCGTGCGCCGGGCCGCGTCACCGGGCGCTGGCGCAGGGCCTCGCCATCGACCAGCACCTCGTCCCCTTCGGCGATGCTGTCACCGATCCCGGCGCGCCGGCCGTTGACACTGACGCGGCCCGCGCCGATCAGGCGGTCGGCCTCGCGGCGCGAACAGAGCCCGCTGTCACTTATGTGCTTGTTGAGTCGCATGGGTGTCGGGCAAGCTGTCGCGGATCGTGGCCGGGCGCATGCTGACACGAGCCGCTGCACATCGTCATCTGCGACAACCGTCGCGGACTTTCCGGGTACGAACCCGCAGGCTGCGCGCCACCGAAACCATCGGGGAGTTTGCTCTTGAAGGTCCTGCCTGCCCTTGCCTGCCTAGCCTTGTCGTCCGCCGCTCCGTTCGCCGATGCCACCACCTACGCCGTGGGATCGGGACGCCCCTATGCGAGCCTGCAGGCGCTGCTGACCAGTGTCACCCTGCAACCCGGCGATGTCGTCGAAGTCGACGGCGGCGCGACCTATCCCGGCGGCGTGATCCTGCGCCAGTCCGGCACGGCCGCTCAGCCGATCACGGTGCGCGGCCTGCGCGTCAACGGCCAGCGCCCGGTGCTCGCCGGCGGCACCAACACGATCGAGTTCCGCCAATCGAACCACGTCGTGCTCGAAGGCTTCGAGATCACTGGCGGCAGTTCGCGCTGCGTGTTCATTCCGGCCGCCTTCATCACCCTGCGCGACCTGCTCGTGCGCGATTGTCCGCAGATGGGCATCCTCAGCGCCGACCAGCTTTCGGGCTCGATCACCCTCGAGTACAGCGAGATCCGCAACTCCGGCGAGGGCAGCGGCCGGCATGCCCTGTACATGCAGTCCGACGAGGTCGCCTTCCCCGACTCGGTATTCCGCATGCGCTACAACTACGTGCACTCGGGTGTCGGCGGCAATCTGCTGAAAAGCCGGTTCGAACGTAACGAGATCCACTACAACTGGTTCGAAGGCGCGTTCTACCACGAGCTCGAGCTGATCGGCCCCGACCAGTACACCCAGCAGCCGGGCTGGACGGTCGAACTCAAGCGCGAGGATTCCGAGGTGCTCGGCAACGTCATCGTGCACTCGGGCACGTTCGGCGCGGTCATGCGCTTCGGCGGTGACGGCACCGGCGAGTCGCGCGGCCGCTACCGCGTCGCCAACAACACGATCGTGGTCAACGGCACCGGCTCCAGCTACACGGTGTTCCGTCTGTTCTCCGGCATCGAATCGGTCGAGGCGCACAACAACGTCATCTGGCGCAGCAGCAACGGCACCTTGAATATCGAACGCACGGTCGAAGCCGAATGGGTGTCCGGCCGGCGCGTCGCCGGCTCGAACAACTGGATCAACGCCAGCGCCAGCGTCGTGCCGCCGGAGTGGACCGGTACGCTGAGCGGCAGCGCGCCCGGCTTCGTCAATGCCGCCGCGCATGACTATCGCCCGGCCGCCGGCAGTCCCTTGCTCGGCGCCGGCAACTCGAACCCGACCAGTCCGCCTGCCTGGCCATTCCCGGCGCCGACCCTGCTGCCGGCCTTCCTGCCGCCGATCCGCCAGTGGATCGCGCCCGGCTCGGCCCTCACGCGTCCCGTGCAGACACCGCCGACGATCGGCGCCATCATCGAGCGCGACGCGATCTTCGCGCACGGATTCGAAACCTGAGCAACCGCAGGCCCGCATTCGCCGCGCACCGGCAGAATCATCGCGCCCGTTCCGGGTGCCCGTGCTGAGCGGGACGCCCTCCTCGTGCCCGCACCCCGGCCTGCCCGCGCTGACTTTCGTCAGGGGCGCGGGCCGGCGTTTTCGCCTACCCTGCCCGGCCTCGACCCGCCAGGAAACCTCTGCCCATGCGCCCTGCCTACACCCTTGCCGCCGCCATCGCCGTGACCCTCGGCCTCGCCCAGCCGTTGCCCGCCGCCGCGGATACCAAGGTCGAAACGGCCGTGAAGAACACGGCCAATCCGTTGTTCCAGCCGAGCCCTCTGGCCTACCAATTCCCGCCGTTCGACAAGATCCGGGACGCCGACTACCTGCCCGCCTTCGAGAAGGGCATGGCCGAACACCGCGCCGAGATCGAAGCGATCGCGAACAATCCCGAAGCGCCGAGCTTCGACAACACGATCGTCGCATTGGAGCGCAGCGGTGCCCTGCTCGGCCGCGTCTCGCGCGTGTTCTTCGGGCTGACCGGCGCCAATACCAACGACGCCATGCAGAAGATCCAGGCCGAGGTTGCGCCAAAGCTGGCCGCGCACAACGACCAGATCGTGCTCGACGGCAAGCTGTTCGCGCGCATCGAGGCGATCCATGCCAAGCGTGACTCGCTCGGTCTGGACGCCGAGTCGAAGCGCCTGGTCGAGCGCTACTACACCGATATCGTGCGCGCCGGCGCCAAGCTCGCCGATGCGGACAAGACCAGGCTCAAGGCTATCAACGCAGAGATGGCCACGCTCGGCACGCAGTTCAGCAACAATCTGCTCAAGGAAACCAATGCAGCGGCGCTCGTGGTCGATTCGAAGGATGCGTTGAAGGGCCTGTCCGACGGGGCGATCAGGACCGCGGCCGAAGCGGCCAAGACGCGCAACCTCGACGGCAAGTACGTCATTCCGCTGCTCAACACCAGCGGCCAGCCGGCGCTGGCCTCGCTCGAGGATCGCGCCCTGCGCCAGAAACTCCTGGACGCCTCGTTGACGCGCGGCAGCAAGGGCGGCGAGTTCGACAACCGCGCAATCGTCGCCAAGGTCGTCAAGTTGCGCGCCGAGCGCGCCAAACTGCTCGGTTACGCCACCCACGCCGACTACGTGCTCGCCGATGAAACGGCCGGCTCGGTTGCCGCGGTCAACAGGCTGCTCGCCCAGCTCGCCCCGCCTGCCGTGGCCAATGCACGCGCCGAAGCCGCCGACATCCAGAAGATCATCGACCGCGAAGGCGGCAAATTCCAGGTCGCCGCAGCCGACTGGTCGTACTACACGGAGAAGGTGCGCAAGGACAAGTACGACTTCGACACCGCCGAGTTGCGCCCCTACTTCGAGGCCGACAATGTGCTGAAGAACGGCGTGTTCTTCGCCGCCACGAAGCTGTACGGCATCACGTTCAAGGAGCGCAAGGACCTTCCCGGCTACGCGCCCGAGGTGCGCGTCTTCGAGGTGTTCAACGAGGACGGCTCGCCCCTCGCCCTGTTCCTGCTCGATCTGTATGCCCGCGCCGGCAAGCGCGGCGGCGCCTGGGCCAATGCCTACGTACCGCAGTCGCACCTGCTCGGCACGAAGCCGGTCATCAGCAACAACCTCAACGTGCCCAAGCCACCGGCCGGCGAGCCGACCCTGCTGACCTGGGACGAAGCCAACACGCTGTTCCACGAGTTCGGCCACGCCCTGCACGGCATGTTCTCGAACGTGAAATATCCGCGCTTCGCCGGCACCAGCGTGCCGCGTGACTTCGTCGAGTATCCGTCGCAGGTCAACGAGATGTGGATGACCTGGCCGGAAGTGCTGGCCAACTACGCCAAGCACTACCAGACGGGAGCGCCGTTGCCGCAGGCGCTGGTGGACAAGGTCAAGGCAACCGAGAAGTTCAACCAGGGCTTCGCCACCACCGAGTATCTCGGTGCCGCCCTGCTCGACCAGGCCTATCACCAGATCGACGCAAGCCAGGCACCGGATGCCGATTCGATTCTTGCCTTCGAGGCAAACGCGCTGAAGAAGGCCGGTGTCGATTTCGCTCCAGTGCCGCCGCGTTACCGCACCACGTACTTCTCGCACATCATGGGTGGTTACTCGGCGGGCTACTACGCCTACATCTGGAGTGAGGTTCTCGACGCCACGAGCGTGGAATGGTTCAAGGCCAATGGCGGCCTCACGCGCAAGAACGGCGACCACTTCCGCAACACCCTGCTCTCGCGCGGCGGCAGCGCCGACGCGCTCAGCCTGTTCCGCGACTTCAGCGGCGGCGAGCCCAACGTCGAGACGCTGCTCGAACGGCGTGGGCTCAACGTCAAACATTGAGATAGCGCAGGAAACGGCTTCAGACGTGATGCACCTTCTGTACAAATCCCAACGAAGACAAGCATCACGCCTGGAGGCGTTTCCCACGAAAGCACGCACGCCCGGAACGATCGAGCGCGCCCATGCCGGGCCTTGCTAAGCTCCGCGCATGGACATCGACAACCTGATCGACGGCAGGCCCGTCGCCGCGCTCGACGGCGACAGGCTCGAGGTGCACGAACCGGCCACCGGCCAGGTGTTCGCGCATTGCCCGGCCTCGAACGCACGCGACGTCGATGCCGCGGTCGCCGCGGCCCATCGCGCCGCGCCCGGCTGGGCGACGACGCCGATCGCGGAGCGCTCACGCTGCCTGCAACGACTCGCCGACCTGATCGAGTCCGATCTCGACGCCTTCGCCGAACTCGAATCGCAGGACAGCGGCAAGCCAGTCGCGCTCGCGCGCCGCGTCGACATCCCGCGCGCAATCAGCAACCTGCGTTTCTTCGCCGCGGCGATCACGCAATGGTCGAGCGAGGCGCATGCTGGCGATGCCGGCTTCAACGTCACCCTGCGCCAGCCGCTCGGCACGGTCGCCTGCATCTCGCCGTGGAACCTGCCGCTGTACCTGTTCACCTGGAAGATCGCGCCAGCCCTCGCCGCCGGCAATGCGGTCGTCGCCAAGCCCTCGGAAGTGACGCCGTGCACGGCTGCGCGCCTCGGCGCGCTGTGCGCCGAGGCCGGCTTCCCGCCCGGCGTGTTGAACATCGTGCATGGCACAGGCGCGGACGTAGGTGCCCCTCTGGTCGCACATGACGGCATCAAGGCGGTCTCGTTCACCGGCAGCACGCGCACCGGCGCGGCGATTGCCGCCGTCGCCGCGCCAAGATTCCGCAAGCTCTCGCTCGAGATGGGTGGCAAGAATCCTGCCATCGTGTTCGACGATTTCGATTTCAGCGACGTGAGTCTCGACGAGATCGTGCGCTCGGGCTTCGCCAACCAGGGCGAGATCTGCCTGTGCGGTTCGCGCCTGCTCGTGCAGCGCTCGATTTACGCGCAGTTCCGCGGGCGCTACCTCGAACGCGTGCGCGCGCTGCGCGTCGGCGACCCGCGCGACGCGGCCAGCGATCTCGGCGCGCTGGTTTCGCAGGCACACTTCGACAAGGTCGTCAGCGCGATCGAACGAGCGAAAGCAGAAGGCGGCCGAATTTCCTGCGGTGGCAGCATCGTGCACATGGCCGGGCGTTGTGCCGGCGGTTGGTTCGTCGAACCGACCGTGATCGAAGGCCTGGCCACGGATTGCGCGACCAACCAGGACGAGATTTTCGGCCCGGTGGTCAGCCTGATCCCGTTCGAGGACGAAACCGAGGCACTCGCCATCGCCAACGGCACCCGCTATGGTCTGGCCGCCTCGTTGTGGACGCGCGACCTCGGCCGCGCGCAACGCATGGCCGCCGGCCTCGAATTCGGCATCGTCTGGATCAACGGCTGGATGATGCGCGACCTGCGTACGCCATTCGGCGGCGTGAAGCACTCCGGCATCGGCCGCGAAGGCGGCGTCGATGCCCTTCGCTTCTTCACCGAAACCAAGAACGTATGCATCGCGCCACCGGCCTGATCATCGATCTTGCCGCCGTCACCAGCGAACGATCGCGCCGCCCCGTCATCCCTGCATTGCCAAGGCACGCACCCTGACAGCCACGACCCTGCACGAATGCGCGCTTGCCCCGCGGCAGCACAGCATGCCGACCGGCCTCGATGCCGCCGGCATCGAAGCGAGACAGGGAGAACGCGGCCTGGTTGGCGATGGGTGGTCGCCCCCGGCAGGGGTGGCGCAAATGCCGTTGACGAACCCTGAACCATGAATCTTCGATGGCGGCTTCCGCACCACCTCACGCACGACTACCATCGACCCCTCGTTCCTGCGGAGGAAACGCCATGAACGGAATCCACCGCCGTACCGCGCATGCGCTGCTCGCAGGACTCGCTCTTGCCGGCACTGGCGCGATCGCCCAAGGCGACCTGACGATGCCGAAGGGCTATGCGATCACCCAGCAGCGCGCCGCCGTCGAGAAGTCCGAACGCGTGATGGCCGAGGCACAGAAGCGGCCCGGTCTGGTCGCGCAATACCTCCACATGCGCGACGCCTATACCTCCGACGCGAGCGTGCCGTTCCGCCTGATCTTCAACCAGTACCTGAGCTGGTACCAAACATGGATCGGCGACTATGTGGCCGCACGCGATGCATTCTCGATCGCCCAGCCAAGTGCGGCCGACGATGCGCCCTCGCCGCTGGGCAACGACTACACCGCGTCATCGGCCAGCGAAGCCATCGCCGAACTTGCCAAGGGCCGCCAGGCCGTGTTCTTCAACGAGAACCACAGCCATGCGCTGACCCGCACGCTGACCGTGCGGATGCTGGCCACGCTGCGCGCCGAGGGCTTCGACACCTTTGCCGCAGAAACGCTCTACGACGACGATGTCGAGGGCGCGCTTGCGACACGCGGCTATCCGGTCGCCGGAACCGGCTTCTACACCGAGGAGCCAATCTACGCGGAGATGGTGCGCGAGGCGCTCCGCCTCGGCTACCGCATCGTCGCCTACGAAGCTCTTTCCGATGCGACCGGCGACGCACGCGAAGCCGAGCAGGCGCGCAATCTGCATCGCAAAGTATTCAAAAGCCATCCCGATGCGCGTCTCGTGCTCAATGCCGGCTACGCGCACATCCAGGAATCGGGCCGCTATTTCAGTGGCGTGGCCATGGCCCAGCACTTCCGTCGCCTCACCGGCATTGATCCGCTGACGATCGAGCAGACCATGATGGTGCCGCACGACAAGCCGGCCAGCGACCACCCGTACTACACCGCGATCATCGCCGCGCAGTCCCCCACCGAGCCAATCGTGTTCCGTGACCGCAGCGGCCGACCGTGGTCGCTGAAGAGGGACGCCTACGATCTCAGCGTGGTCTTTCCACAGGAAACGCGACGGCGCGGGCGACCGACCTGGGCCTCGATCGGCGGCCTGCGTCAACCTTACCTGGTCACCGGCTCGTTCTGTGGTGACACCTATCCCTGCCTCGTCGAAGCCCGCTACGAGAATGAGGGTGACGACGCGATCCCCGCCGACCGCGTATTCATCGAATGGATGGGTAGGCATTCCGTCGCCAGCGACATCGTGCGCGAGAGCAGCGACAACATCCCGCTGGCCGAGCTGTACCTGCGGCCCGGACGCTACCGCGTCATCTCCCGCGACATCACCGACCAGAAGCGCAACCGCCGCACCATCACCGTGCGCGAACCACGGAGCAATCGATGACCAGCAGCGTGTCCACCGACAAGGCGCCCGCCCCGGTCGGCGCCTATCCGCATGCGCGCCGCGTCGGCAACCTGCTTTTCCTCTCCGGCGTCGGTCCACGCGAACCCGGCAGCAACCGCATCCCCGGCAACGAGTACGACATCGATGGGCAGCTCATTGCCTACGACATCGAGGCGCAATGCCGACAGGTGTTCGCCAACGTACGCGCGGTGCTCGAGGCCTGCGGCGCGCGCTGGCAGGACCTCGTCGACGTGACCGTGTTCCTGACCGACATGCAGCACGATTTCGCTGCCTACAACCGCCTCTACGCCGAACACTTCACCGACGCCCAGCCCTGCCGCACCACGCTCGGCATCAGCGCGCTGCCGACGCCGATCGCGATCGAACTCAAGTGCATCGCCGTCGTCAATGACGATGCCTGAGCGGGACGACACGACCCCGCTCTATCCACGCCTCCTCGGCGCGCGCTTCGACCGCCTCGACCGTGCCGTGCAGCGATTCCATCGCCTGGATGGCGCATGGCGCATTCCCGGTCGCTGCACGATCTCCGGCGCCACGCATCCGCTCGCACGCCTGCTCGCACGCGTGCTCGGCCTGCCGCGCGGATGTGCCGATGCGAAACTTCGCTTCGACCTCGAAGCCAGACCCGAGGGCGAAACCTGGACGCGCCGATTTCCCGACCGCACGATGCGTTCGCGCCTGGTCGCCAGCACGGACGGACAGCTCGGCGAACGCCTCGGTCCGGCACGCCTGCGCTTCCGTCTCGACGTCGACGACGGCGCCCTTTCGATGAAACTCGACGGCGTCCGCGTGTTCGGCCTGCCTTGGCCGCGCAGCGCATTCCCCACGGTGCACGCGCGCGAGCACGGCGACGGCGAGCGCTTCCATTTCGACATCGAGGTGCGCTTCGGCGCGCTCGGCACGCTGGTCGCCTATCGCGGATACCTGCGCCTGGACCTCGCGAAGCCTTTGGGATGATCGTCGTGTTCGACGCCGAATGCCTGCTGTGCAGCACGTCCGTGCAGTTCCTGCTGCGTCATGACCGCCGCGCACGCCTGCGCTCCGCCACCGTGCAGGGCGACGTCGGCCACCGCCTGCTCGAAGCGGCCGGCATCGACGCGCTCACACCGGATACATGGCTGTTCGTCGACGGCGACCGTTGTTAGACGCAAAGCCGCGCCGTCAGCGAAGTGCTGAACACCCTCGGCGGTGCGTGGCGGCTCCCCCGGCTGCTGTGGCCGACCCCGGCCCCGCTGCGCGATGCGCTGTACCGCTGGATCGCGCAACCGCAAACGCTGGTTCGGCCGCCACGATATCTGCTTTCCGCCCGACCCCGAACACGCCGCGCGCTTCATCGACCAGCCGCCGGCTTGACCGCATCCTGCACCGCCACGATGATCGAGAGCACCATGTTCCCGGATCGTTCGTCGTGGGAGCGCGTAAACGGACAACCGATTCAGGATGAACAGCATCGCCCCTGAAGGGGCCCATACGAGGATGAACGCTTGATGTCCGGAGGCGATTCCTGGAGATTGGCCTTCGCATGCTTCGTGATTGGCGGTCTGCTCATCATCGGCATCGTCATCATCCGGATGCTCGTGCACGCGATCCGTCATGGCAACTGGAGCAGCGGATCTGAACTTCTCGCCCGGCTCACCTCGGTCGTCATGCCCCGCCGCGTGCAGCCGCCGCCGCGCGATCTCCGCGGCGATTGATCACCCGTCCAACGCCTTGCCCCAGGAGCCGCCCATGCTGACGCCCGCCTTCAACCTCCAGCAATGGATCGACGAGCACCGCCACCTGCTGAAGCCGCCGGTCGGCAACAAGTGCATCGTCGACGGCGACTTCATCATCATGGTGGTTGGCGGACCGAACGCGCGCACCGACTACCACTGGGAAGAGGGTCCGGAGTTCTTCCTCCAGCTCGAGGGCGAGATGGTGCTGAAGATCCAGGAGAACGGCCGCGTGCGCGACGTGCCGATCCGCGCCGGCGAGATGTTCTACCTGCCGCCGTGCGTGCCGCATTCTCCGCAGCGTGGCCCGGACTCGATCGGTCTCGTCATCGAACGCAAGCGTCGCGACGGCGAGCTGGACGGCCTGCTCTGGTTCTGCGAGACCTGCAACCACATGCTCTACGAGGAGTTCTTCACCCTGATCGACATCGAGCAGGACTTCCCGGCCGTGTTCGCGCGCTTCTACGGTTCGCGCGAGGCGCGCACCTGCAAGGCCTGCGGCCACCTCAACCCGGCACCGGCACGCTATGCCGAGGCGACGGATACCCTTGCTTCGGCCGATCGCGGCTGAAGCCGCTCCCACGAAAGCAGGGCCGGCGGACAAGCGACGGCGCGCTACAATCGCCGGATGCTGAAGATCGACACCCACGCCCACATCCTGCCCGAGCAGTGGCCCAACCTTGCCGAGAAGTACGGCGACGACCGCTTCCCGGTCATGGTCAACGCCGAGGGCCGGCGACGCATCTACAAGGACGGCAAGTTCTTCCGTGAGGTCTGGGCGAACGCCTTCGACGCCGAAGTGCGCATTGCCGACTACGCGAAGTTCGGTGTCGACGTGCAGGTCGTCTCGACCGTGCCGGTGCTGTTCTCGTACTGGGCCAAGCCGAGCCAGGCACTCGAACTGCACCGCTTCCTCAACGACCACACCGCCGAGTTGTGTCGGCACCATCCGCGCCACTACGCCGGCATCGGCACGGTGCCGTTGCAATCACCGACACTGGCCATCCGCGAACTCGAGCGCTGCGTCGACCAGCTCGGCCTGCAGGGCGTGCAGATCGGCTCGCACATCGAGGGCTGGAACCTCGACGCGCCGGAGCTGTTCCCGTTCTTCGAGGCCGCCGCCGACCTCGGCGCGGCGATCCTCGTGCATCCCTGGGACATGATGGGCCGCGAGACGATGCCGAAATACTGGCTGCCGTGGCTGGTCGGCATGCCGGCCGAACAGTCGCGCGCGGCCTGCTGCCTGATCTTCGGCGGCGTGCTCGAACGCCTGCCGAAGCTGCGCGTGTGCTTCGCCCACGGCGGCGGCTCGTTCCCGTACTCGATCGGCCGCATCGAGCACGGTTTCCGCATGCGCCCCGACCTCGTCGCCACCGACAACGCGCGCAATCCGCGCGAATACTTCGGCCGCATCTATTTCGATTCCTGCGTGCACGACGCCGCAGCGCTGCGCTACCTCATCGAGGTGGCCGGCGCGGACACGGTCATGCTCGGCACCGACTACCCGTTCCCGCTCGGTGAACAGGAACCCGGCGCCGGCATCCGTGCGCTCGGCCTCGATGCCGAAGCCGAGGCCCGCCTGTTCCACGGCACCGCGCTCGAATGGCTCGGCCTGCCCATGACACGCTTCACATCCCACCCGGAGTGACCCGATGAAATCCCTCCCCCTGCTCCTCCTGCTCTGCACCGGCACCATCGCTGCCCAGGACAAGAACATGTTCACGCTCAACGACGGCAGCGTGCACTTCAGCGTGCCGTCGGCATGGACTGCGATCATGGAGAAGTCCGACGGCAATCCGCAGGCGATCGTGTTCCAGGTGCACGATCCGGCCGCGCAGGGCACCGACGACGCGGCCACCATCACGGTGAAGACCCGCCAGTTGAAGTCGCCCGCCGACTACCCAGAGGCCGTGCAGAACGAGATATTGCTGTCGAAATCCCAGGCGGGCTACGAAGTGCAGCCGGGTTCCGACGGCAGCGGTAACCATCGTTATTACGTCCTGCGCGGCAAGACACGCTACGAAGTGCGTGACCGCTTCGTGCTGATCGGCACGATCGCTGCCCAGGTGCGTTGCCAGCGCCCGCTGCTCGATGCAACGAGCCGAGACTGGGCCGCCGCCTGGGACAGCGGGTGCAGCAGCGTCACGGCATCGGTGCATTGAGCGTGACCACGTTCGCCGCGCGCGAGGAGCGCGCCCTCGCCGCCGACGCCACCGATCCGCTCGCCGGCTTCCGCGAGCGCTTCCACATCCCGCGCCACGGCGACGGCGAGATCGCCTATTTCTGCGGCAACTCGCTCGGCCTGCAGCCGCGCGACACGCGCGCGGCGCTCGAGGCCGAACTCGACGACTGGGCAAAGCTCGCCGTCGAGGGCCATTTCCGCGGCAAGCTGCCATGGATGGACTACCACGAGTTCGTGCGCGATGACCTCGCCTCCGTGGTCGGCGCATTGCCGTCCGAAGTCGTGGCAATGAACTCGCTGAGCGTCAACCTGCACCTGCTGATGGTCAGCTTCTACCGGCCGACCCCGGAGCGTCCGGCCATCCTGATCGAGAAGGGTGCGTTTCCCTCGGATCGCTACGCGGTCGAATCGCAGATCCGTTTCCACGGGTTCGATCCGGCCACGGCGCTGATCGAACTCGAGGGCGACGCGGCCGACGGCACGATCTCCGACGCGGCGATCCAGCGCGTGCTCGACGAGCACGGAGCGCGCATCGCGCTCGTCATGATGCCTGGCGTGCAGTACCTGAGCGGCCAGGCCTTCGACCTGCGCGCGATCACCGAGGCCGCGCACCGCAAGGGCTGCGTGGTCGGTTTCGACCTCGCCCACGCCGCCGGCAACCTTGACCTCGCCCTGCACGACAGCCATTGCGACTTCGCCGTTTGGTGCAGCTACAAGTATCTCAACGCCGGCCCAGGCGCGGTCGCCGGTGCCTTCGTGCACGAGCGCCACGCGCGCACCTCGCACCCGCGCTTCGCCGGCTGGTGGGGTCACGACAAGAGCACGCGCTTCCGCATGGGCCCGGACTTCGTGCCGACGCCCGGCGCGGACGGCTGGCAATTGTCGAATCCGCCGATCCTCGCCCTGGCGCCGCTGCGCGTCTCGCTCGGCCTGTTCCGCGAAGCCGGCATGGCACACCTGCGCGCCAAGTCACTGGGCCTGACCGCGTATCTGGAAGGCCTGCTGCGCGAACATGCCGCCGACATCATCGACATCGCCACGCCGTCCGAACCCGGCCGCCGAGGCTGTCAGCTCTCGCTGCGCGTGAAAGGTCCGCGCGCCGCCGGACGTGCGCTGTTCGAGCACCTGCAGAACGACGGCATCGTCGTCGACTGGCGCGAACCGGATGTGATCCGCGCCGCGCCGACACCGCTCTACAACCGCCACATCGACTGCCTGCGCCTGGTCGAGTCGATCGTCGCCTGGAGCCGTGCGACGCGATGAAAGCGAAGGTCACGATCGTCGGTGCCGGCCTCGTTGGCGCCCTGCTCGCCACACTGCTCGCCCAGCGCGGCTTCGCCGTGCAAGTGTTCGAACGGCGCCAGGACCCGCGCCGCGCCGGCTTCCTCGGCGGGCGCTCGATCAACCTTGCCCTCGCCGAACGCGGCTGGCATGGCCTGCGTGTCGCCGGGCTCGCCGCGCGCATGCAGCCACTGGCGGTCATGATGCGCGGACGCATGGTCCACGACCTCGACGGCCGCACCAATCTGCAACGCTACGGCCGCGACGACTCCGAAGTGATCTGGTCAGTCAACCGCGGCGCGCTCAACATGGTGCTGCTCGATGCCGCAGAGGAAGCCGGCGCGCGCATCGACTTCGACCGCCGCCTCGATCGCGTGGATTGGGATACTTCCACCCTGCATCTCGCCGGCGAGGATGGCTGCACGCACACGCATGCGGCTGGGCTCATGATCGGCGCGGACGGCGCGGGTTCCGCGCTGCGCGCGGCGATGGGGCAGATCATCGACCTCGGCGAGCGCTTCGAACCGCTCGGCCACGGCTACAAGGAACTGGAGATCCCTGCGCTGTCGGCCTTCCCGCAAGACGAGCTGCCGCCCGCATTGGTGGAAGCCGCCGCACGCGGCGAGCGCTTTGCGATCGAAGCGAATGCCCTGCACATCTGGCCGCGTGGCAATTACATGTGCATCGCCCTGCCGAACGCCGAGGGCAGTTTCACGGTGACCCTGTTCCTGCCCAACGAGGGCTCGCCGAGCTTCACCGACATCCGCACCGGCAGCGATGCGCGCGCGCTGTTCGCGCGCGACTTCGCCGATGCATCGGCGCTGATCCCCGACCTCGAAGCCGACTTCGACGGCAATCCGACCGGCCTGCTCGGCACGCTCTACCTCGAACGCTGGCACCTCGATGGCCGCGCCGTCCTGCTCGGCGACGCCGCACACGCGATCGTGCCGTTCCACGGCCAGGGCATGAATGCCGGCTTCGAGGATGCGGTCGAACTCGCCGACCTGCTCGCCGCCGAGCCCGAGCGCAGCGAGCACGTGTTCGCCGAGTTCGCACGCCGGCGCAAGCCCAACAGCGACGCGATCGCGGCAATGGCGCTCGAGAACTACGTAGAGATGCGCGACCGCGTCGACGACAGCGACTACCTGCTGCTGCGCGAACTCGACCGCCGCCTCGCCGAACGCCATCCGGGCCGCTGGGTGCCGCGCTACGCGATGGTCACGTTCACGCGCGTCGCGTATGCCGAGGCATTCGCGCGCGGCGAAATCCAGGCGACGATCCTGCGCGAGGCCGCATCGGGGCGCAGCTCGCTCGACGGCATCGACGCCGACACCCTCGATGCGCGCGTGAGGAAATCCCTGCCACCGTTGCCGACCAGTGCCTGAGCGACGACCCCGGACGATGCAACGCGTACAAGGGCTGCGCGCTGTTCCGTACGGTGGCGCGGGCGGCGGCGGTGCGTCCGCAGTTCCTGCCGAGCGGTCTTCCCGGCATGAACGGTCGACGCCCTCACCTCGGTAGCACACTCTGCGTGTCTTGCCCAGCTGGTGGCGCGGGCGGCACGACCACGGTGCGTTACCAGCATACCGATGGCGTCGGCAGCCCTACGGCCGAGACCGATGCCTCGGGCACCCTCATCACCGGCAGCCGCCAGCTTCATGAACCCTACGGCCTCGTGTCGGTCGGCACGCCGACCCAGGGCCCCGGCTTCACCGGCCACGTCTACGATGCCCAGACCGGCATCTACTACATGCAGCAGCGCTACTATGATCCGGTCGCGGGCAGGTTCCTGTCCGTCGACCAGGTCGGGCCGGAGGCGGCGACCGGGGCGAACTTCAATCGGTATTGGTATGCCAATAACAATCCCTACAAAAACATTGATCCGGATGGCAGGCGCGCGTGTGGAAAAGACACTACTTGTAGACTAGCTCAAGGCGAGCGAGGCGGAACTCTTTCTATCAATCCGGCGACTGCGGGCGAAAGATTCGCGCAGGCTCAAACCTATATGCGCAGTCAAGAAGCGAAGCTTTCTAATCCATATTCCACTTCCGGAGATGCTAAGAAAGCCTTTGGGCGATCCTTTGCGAGAAAATCCAAAGAACTTGGTGTGGAGTTCGGTGCTAATATAATTACGCAGATCGCGTCTAAGGGGATGGCGTATGTATTAACCGATTTCCAAATTTCTGCGCAGTTTCTTCTATCAGGTGAGTTCGCCGGGTACGGAGCCGGAGTTCCGATCCCTGGGAGGCCCGGGGACCCATCTTATTGGGGTTTCGTACATACGCACTGGGCAAATGATGGTGGATTTAGTAGAGTTGATATACAAATGCTCATAGATCGCCAGACGAACGGATACGTAATTTTTCCCGACGAGACTTCCAGATCGTTTGATTATGGAAAGTATCGCCACAATAGAGTGGCACCAAGTGATGCATACAAAAACCAGAGTTCCTATGAGTTCTAAGCTCATCAGCCACGGGCATTTTTTACTGGCAGTGCTTCTATCTTCGATGGCCACCATAAGTCATGCGCGAGATGAGGAGTGCTCATTTACCGTTGGCTCGGTTGCCGTGTGTGAAATATCTTTTTACAAGTTACTTGCCAGCCCGAGCAGGTACGATGGAAAATATATTTCCGTAAAAGGATATATGGCTATAGATAATGGTAGGCTTGCTGTATACCCAACCCAATCTTCTTATGATTTCGGAATCTCACAGGACTCACTTAATATAAAGATACCATTTGATGAGCGCAAAAATCTGGCGAGAGATTTTAATCGTAAGAATATTAGAATAGTAGGATTATTCAAATACAAAATAATTGGTGATCAACCGGGGATTGGTTATATTTCAGTGCTTATCGATGCATATCCGCTTTCGCCTCGGCCGGAAGCTCCGGAAGATAAATATCTTTCTGGAACGCCGGAGGAAATTTCAGGTCGAACGAACAAGAGAAAGGATTAGCAGTGCGCTGAAAAACCCGCGTTACCTTGAATCTTGACGAATGTCGTATATGTTTACTCTGTTGCGCACCAATAGAATCAGTGGTTTAGCGTCTCGGTCCGCCGCAGTTTTTCACCCTTGGGGCTCATGTCCGAGTTTTTCAGCACCCTGTTAGCAGGGTGCTGAAAAATCCGAATAGGGGTCAGGTTCGTTTTTCGATTGATGGGGGCGACTGGCCCCCTGATCTTGCCCCCGTTTCGCGGACACCCTGCTAAGCGACATGGGACAGCTCGAACTCTTCCGGGCTGAGGTAGCCCAAGTGATCACCCGACCACCCTGGCGCGCACGGGCGAGTGGAGCTTCGGGCGCCTCGTGCGCACCATGCAGTATCGAACGGATGGCACTCTCCAGTGGGTGCGTCAGGCCGGCTTGACCACGCACCAGACCAACCTGGGCGTGTTCCACCGTGGCATCCCGCAATCGATCACGTATCCGGACTCGAGCGCGACCAGCGCACAGGTCAACGATCACGGCCAGATCACCGCCGTGACGACCGAACGCGGCTACACGACGAACTACGACTATCGCGGCGATGGGCGGCTCTACCAGATCCGCCACCCGCTGGGCGACACGCAGGCTTGGAACACCACCTCGATCGCCCTGCAGCCTGCCGGCGCGGAGTACGGCGTCGCGGCGGGCCACTGGACCCAGACCGTGACTACCGGCACCGGCACGAAGCGCACCGTGCTCGATGCCCTCTGGCAACCCCGCGTCACCGTCGTCGAGCCCGGCGACGGCACGCAGCGCATCACCGTACGCAACTTCGATCATGCCGGACGCGAGATCTTCGCCTCGCACCCCAAGGCGTCGGGCACGATCAGCACGATCACCGCGGGCCTCTCGACCGGCTATGACGCCCTCGGCCGCCAGACGTGGACTTCTCTCGACAGCGAACTCGGTGCGTTGAACACCGCAACCCACTACGTGACCGGCTTCAAGACGGAGTTCTGGAACGCCCGCAACTACAAGACCACGACCGAGTACATGGCCTTCGACGAGCCGACCGAGCAGTGGCCGACGAAGATCTCAGAACCGCTGTCGACCACGACCGTGATCGCGCGCAACGAGTTCGCCCTGCCGGTGTCGATGCAACGCTACGGCCCGTACGGCGGGACGACGATCTCGTCGATGCGCAGCTATGTCTACGATTCGAACAAGCGCCTGTGCAAGACGATCGATCCCGAGACCTACGCGACGATCGTGGGCTACGACGCCGCGGGCAACGTGGAATGGCGGGCATCCGGCCAGGACTTCAGTGGCTACGGCCTGACCAACCAGTGCCATCAGGCCAACGTGCCGGCCGCGCAAAAGACCTCGTACGTCTACGACACGCGCAACCGCCTGAAGGACACCACGTTCGGCGACGGCAGTTCGCCGATCAACACGACGTATCACGCCGACGGCCTGCCGTGGACAGTCGCCTCGGGCGGGCACACCTGGACCTATGGCTACAACGGCCGCGGCCTGCTGACGAGCGAGCTGCTGAGCAGCGGCACCTCGAGCTTCTCGATCGGCCACGCCTACAACGCCAACGGACACGAAGCCTCGTTGACCTATCCGGATGGCAGTAGCGTCGACTTCGCCCCGAACGGCCTGGGCGAACCGACGAAGTCGGGCAGCTACGCCACCGGCGTCCAGCGCCACGTCAACGGCGCCCTCAAGGCGTTCAGCTACGGCAACGGCGTCTATCACGACAGCACGCAAACCCTGCATCGTGGCCTGCCCGACGTCATCACCGAGACCAAGGGCGGCACGACGATCCTCGCCGACAACTACGACTGGGACGAGAACGCCAACGTCGTCGCCATCACCAGCACCGCGCCGGGCGACTTGCGCTCGCGGACCATGGCCTACGACGGCCGTGACCGCCTGACGGAAACCTACTTCAGCACCCTCGGCGGGGCGCCACTGGCCTTCACCTACGACCCGCTCGACAACCTGCGCAGCTACACCACGGGCTATCGACCCTACCTCCACGAATACGACCCGGCGACCTGGCGCCAGACCGGCATCCGCAACACCGACACCCAGGTGCTCAAGTTCCAGTACCAGTACACCGGTGCGGCCGGCAAGCGCGGCAACGTGACCGCCCGGATCAGGGACACCTCGCCGAGCAGCCATTTCACCTACGACCTCGGCAACCGGGTGTTGCAGGTGACCGGCACCTTCAACGAGACCTACAGCTACGACGGCCACCGCCGCCGCACGACGATCCAGCTCGGCACAGGCCCGAAGAAGTACCAGATCTACAGCCAGGGCGGCCAGCTACTGCAGGTCGGCGCGACCGGTGCCGTCGGCACCGAGCAGTACGTCTATCTCGGCAAGCACCTGGTCGCCAAGCGGATCACCGGCGCGGGCGGCACGACCACGGTGCGTTACCAGCATACCGATGGCGTCGGCAGCCCTACGGCCGAGACCGACGCCACCGGCACCCTCATCACCGGCAGCCGCCAGCTTCATGAACCCTACGGCCTCGTGTCGGTCGGCACGCCGACCCAGGGCCCCGGCTTCACCGGCCACGTCTACGATGCCCAGACCGGCATCTACTACATGCAGCAGCGCTACTATGATCCGGTCGCGGGCAGGTTCCTGTCCGTCGACCCGGTCGGGCCGGAGGCGGCGACCGGGGCGAACTTCAATCGGTATTGGTATGCCAATAACAACCCCTACCGCTACACAGACCCAGATGGTCGATGTGCGGCACCAACGGGCACTCGAATTTGTCGCGAGGGAGATCACAGCAAGATCGTCGTTGGATTTCGCGGCGCTCAGGTTGGCGATGCCGGCGGAGACAACCAGACGTTTGTGCCGTTCGTTGAGAAGGAGCTTACCGGTAAGGTCTATGCGCATGGGCCGCGAGGTAGAGCCCAGGCGACCAAGGACATCCTTGAGTTCAAGAAGAAGCACCCGGACGGCGAAGTTCACCTTCTTGGCTACAGTCGAGGCGGGCGAGCTGCCGTCGAGGTGGCTAACAACCTTGGCAAGAAGGGAGTCGGTGTCGCGACTCTTACGACCTTCGATCCACATGACTTGAATGACGCGACCATCGCGGTGCGTGGTGGAAACGTCGCCGATGCGCTGAACTACTTCCAGAGAAATCCGCAAACAAGCATTTTTGGACTGAATCCATTTCTTGGTAGGCCGGTAACTATCGGTGGGGTGCCAGTCGGCGGCCAAGACTTCACCGGGGACCTGAGCGTCAATCACGTTAATATCGTTGAAGCGGCATTGTTGAGGAATCGCGATGAAATCCAGTAGGGCTGCCGTGTTTGTCTTGTCTGCGGTGCTCATGTCCGGATGTGCGAGTACTCGAAGCAACGCAACCTCAGAGATTTCGGGTTGCGTCGAGGCTGCGAGTCCTCCCGTCGGCAACCACTGCATTCATGCAGAGCTTCATCATTTTCATCGGGGATCTTTTCTCGCTCCTGGCTCGTACGTGATGCAGGAACGTCAGGCGCTCACCAACGACCGATGCTTTCGTTTCTTCGCGGACACTGGGAAGCGCGTCGCGGTCAAGACGCGAGACTCCGATCGATTCTTGGTCGGCGGCAGTGTCTACATCATCGCGGGAGATGCGAGTACTAACCTGGTCGTTCGTCACGAGCGGCATCGACAGGCGGAGCCTGACGCTACCGTCGACTGCGAGCATCCGTTGGTGGATGTCGAATCCCAACGCGGCAAGGCGGGTTGAACGAGAAGATCGAGGACACCCAGAAAACGAGAAAACGCCGAGGCCCGCATCCGCGGGCCTCGCTGCGTTCGGCGGCTTGGATTTCGCTCAGCGGGCCGGCTGAGCGAGCAGCGAGTCGAGCACTTCGCTGACGACGCGCTGGCGGGCCTTGGGTAGCGCGCTGATGCGCTCGAGCTGCTGTTGGAGCTTGGGCGCCGGTTCAGAGGCGCCCAATGGATAATTTATCTCTACAAGAGGAATGGCATCGATCATTCGGCAATTCACTACCTATTGGCTTTTCATGTAGAGAATTGCTTTCCGATCGATGGCTGAGAATTCATAGCCTTCCAGGCGCCAAAAGATACGCAAGCACTGACTGTGAGCGCCACGAGGTATTGTTGCGGCAAAGAAGTGTTTCAAACTACGTTCTTGGTGATCAGAGTGAATGTATTTTATTCGCCTCTATATTTGATCGAGGCTTGAAATCTGAATTTATTAAAATTTTTCCTAAGGATATTGATTTTAATACTTACATTAATAATTCAGATGATCATGGCGATTTTGAAATTATATTTTCTCGCATTGTATGGAATGCAGCTAGGTATGAAGAATTGGTCGTTGAAATAGCCAATGACAGAGCTTGCCCTGTCCTATTCGCCAATGTGCCAGCTGGTAGCGCTTATGCTCCTTATGATGGAGGGGCTGATTTAATATTTTCTTCGCATTTTAGTTTGGTGAAGGCGAGAGAGCATTTCTCGTTATGGTTATCAGAAAGAGATGACGGGCTATAGGCGTAGGCTGAAAAAGATGTGGTCAGAGTCGAATTTCTCGTCTAATCTAATTACCTTGCAAAGCCCGGCCCCGCGCCGGGCTTTGCATTTGGCCATCCATCCGTCCGTCTGACGCTAGAACAAAAACGGTTCCAGGTTCACATACGCCCGTTTGAAAAAGTCTGAAGCAAAGCCCGGCCCCTCTTCGAAGCATCCTTCAATCGCGGTGCACTTCGGAGTTGAATTCACCCCTCCGTTTGGGGAAGTTTCCAGAAATCCGTGGACTCACTCTACGGGGGAAGGACCCCGTAACCAAACTAATTACAGCCCCTCAAAAAGGCCACACCTAAAGCAATTGCACAAGCAAAACTGGAGACGTATGAAATGGCATTAATGAAAATCAGTACCCGTTTCCCATTGCTAAGTTCGCGAGAGCCAAAACTATAAATTACAGCCCTGAATGCAAACATATCCCCAAGAACGAACAATCTCCTTGGGATTATTGATTTCGCACTTCCGATATCGCTAAGAGCAGAGATAGTTATGATTCTGAAAATCAGGAGCATGGAAACAGACAAGAATAGAATAGCTCCAAGCAAGAATATGAAATTTGCGAAACTGCCATTCTCGCATACCATCATAGTTCCTTCTTGAGAGTACTGACTTCTTGAGAAGAAACACTCGCACCAACTGATGGCATCCCGACCGAAATCGACCAATTTCCTGACTCTGATGAATATGAGCCTTGAACAGAGCCGACCGGAGTATTGATGGATAGAACAGACCCCGAAGATGGCCCTGAGGGATCATTGGTAAGTCCGACAGCTAAATCGACACCCGTCGACAAGCCGAGAACGAACTGAGGATTCCCAGAAGTAGGTACCGGTGTCGAAGTAGTGGCGCTCCCCAATTGCCCCATAGCGCCTCCGCTTACGAAGCCCACATCCGGGACTGGGACAGTACCAGTAGTAATTCCACTGCTATATGCAAGCCCACCCGATGCCTGGACTGCAACGCCCATTAATCCATTCCCCGCGTTGCCATGAGCTCCGGCTTGAATAAAAGCTGCCTTTGGCATCGCGTGTCCCACGGCTTGCATAGCTTCTCCTACTGCCTGAGTGTACGCTTTCGCTGCCATTTGTTGACCGATTGCTGCCTGAACCTGGCCCGGCGTTACTCCATAGATGACTTGTACTTGTCTCCCATCCGGGTCAGTAAAAGTGTAGGGATTGTTGTTGGCATACCAATACCGATTGAAGCTCGCCCCGGTCGCCGCCTCCGGCCCGACCGGGTCGACGGACAGGAACCTGCCCGCGACCGGATCATAGTAGCGCTGCTGCATGTAGTAGATGCCGGTCTGGGCATCGTAGACGTGGCCGGTGAAGCCGGGGCCCTGGGTCGGCGTGCCGACCGACACGAGGCCGTAGGGTTCATGAAGCTGGCGGCTGCCGGTGATGAGGTGCCATTGCGCGATGCCGGTGGCTTGAACTCCGCTTCCACCTGCGCATCCAGCGCGGCTCGCGCCTGTGCCCGCTTCGATGCGCCCCGCTTGCGCCAGTCGCTTCTTGCACCGTGATGCGGCCGATGCGCGCAAGGCGTGGCGTGACCGCGCCGGGTTGGCTAGCATCCCCGGTTCGATGGCAACCTCCCCCGACCATGATCCGATCCCGCTGCTCGAGGCGCGTGGCCTCGCGTTTGCGCGCAATGACGAGCCGGTGTTCGGGCCGCTCGACTTTCGCCTGTTCGCCGGCGAGGTCGTGCTGATCGAGGGTGACAACGGTGCCGGCAAGACGACCCTGCTCAAGGTGCTTTCGGGCCTGCTCGAACCGGGCGCGGGCGAGATCGTGCTCAACGGCGAGCCACTGACCCTGGCGCGGCTGTCGCACCAGGTCGCCCTGCTCGGCCATCTGACCGGCCTCAAGGGCGACCTGACCGCACTCGAGAACCTGCGCTTTGCCACCGGCCTCGGCGGCATGCGCCCCGGCATCACGCCGTCGCTCGCACTCGGTTCGGTCGGTCTCGAAGGCTATGAGGACGTGCCGGTGCGGCAACTCTCGGCCGGCCAGCGCAAGCGCGTCGCACTGGCCCGCCTGCTGCTGGTACCGGCCGCGCTGTGGCTGCTCGACGAACCCTACGCGAATCTCGACCGCGGCGGCATCGACCTCGTCAACCGCCTGCTCGACGACCACGCACGTCGCGGTGGCGCCGCCCTCGTCACTTCGCACGGCGCCTACGCCTTCACTTCGGGCACGCCGCGTCGCCTGCCGCTGCGGAGCGCGGCATGAAGCCCGGCACGCTTGGTGCCGCCTGCCTGGCGGTGATTCGCCGCGACCTGACCCTGTCATGGCGCCGACGCGGCGATGCGTTGAACCCGGTGCTGTTCGCCCTGGTCGTGGTCACCCTGTTCCCATTCGCCCTCGGTCCCGAGCCGAACCAACTCGCCCGCATCGCCGCCGGGATCGTCTTCGTTGCCATCCTGATCGCAGGCGTGCTCGCGCTCGATTCGATGTTCCGCTCCGACTGCGACGATGGCGCGCTCGAACAGCTCGTGCTGTCACCGCATCCGCTGCCGCTGCTGCTGGCCTGCAAGATCCTGGTGCACTGGACCACCACGGCGCTGCCCCTGATCGTCGCCGCGCCGCTGCTCGCCGAGATGCTGCACTTGCAACACGCGGTGCTGCCGGTGCTGCTCGCGGCACTTGCATTGGCCACGCCGTTGCTGAGCCTGCTCGGCGCGGTCTGCGTCGCGTTGACGGTCGGCATGCGTCGCTCTGGTATGCTGCTTGCCTTGCTCGTGCTGCCGCTGTACGTCCCCGTGCTGATCTTTGCCGCCGGCGCCTGCGACGCCGCCCAGGCCGGCCTGCCGTATCTCGCACCACTGCTCTGGCTCGGTGCGGCACTCGTGCTGGCCCTCGTCCTTGCCCCGCTCGCATGTGCGGCTGCCCTGCGCATCTCGATCACCTGATGAACAAGCTGACCCTCTGGTTCCACAAGTTCGGCTCGCCGCCGGTGTTCCACCGCATCGGCGGCTTGCTCGCGCCGTGGCTGTTCGCGGCGGCGCTGGTGCTGATGGCCGTCGGCCTCTATGGCGGCCTCGTGCTGGCGCCGGCCGACTACCAGCAGAGCGACGCCTACCGCATCATCTTCATCCACGTGCCCTGCGCATGGATGAGCCTGTTCATCTATTTCTTCATGGCGGCCAACGCCTTCATCGCCCTGGTCTGGCGCATCAAGATTTCCGAAATCCTCGCCATGACGAGTGCGCCGATCGGCGCCGCCTTCACCGCGATCACGCTGGCCACCGGGGCGCTGTGGGGCAAGCCGATGTGGGGCACGTGGTGGACCTGGGACGCCCGCCTGACCGCAGAGCTGGTACTGCTGTTCCTCTACCTCGGCGTGATCGGCCTGTACCACGCGATCGAAGACCGCCGCCAGGCTGCGCGCGCAGCCGGTTTCCTTGCTTTGGTCGGCGTGGTCAACGTGCCGATCGTGCATTTTTCGGTGAAGTGGTGGAACACCCTGCACCAAGGCTCGACGGTGCGCCTGCTCGGGCCTTCGGCGATCGATTCCAGCATGCTCTGGCCGCTGCTGGTGATGGCGCTGGCGACCAAGCTGTGGTTCTTCGCCAGCCTGTTCGTGCGCGCGCGCAACGATCTGGTCGAACTCGAGGCCGGCAAGGACTGGGCGCGCAAGGTCGCACTCGGCGAAGGGGACGGCGCATGAGCGATTTCCTCGCCATGGGTGGCTACGGCGTCTACGTGTGGGCCTCGTACGCGGTGTTCTTCGTCCTGCTCGCCATCGACTTCATTGCCCCGCGCCTGCGTCGCCGGCGCGTGCTCGCCGAGCTGCGCGGGCGCCTGCGCCGCCAGCAACGCAAGACCCAGGAGAACCCGTCACCATGACGCCCACGCGCAAACGCCGGTTGATCGCCGTCGGCCTCGTCCTCGGCGCGGTCGTGCTCGCCACCGTACTGACCGTGTTCGCCCTGCAGCAGAACATGACCTATCTGTACACGCCGAGCGAGATTCTCGCCGGCAAGGTGCCGCCCGGCGCCCGCTTCCGAATCGGCGGCATGGTCAAGGAACATTCCATCGAACGCGGCCAGTCGCTGACCGTGGCCTTCACCGTCACCGACGGTGATGGCGACATGCGCGTCGAATACGACGGCATCCTGCCCGACCTGTTCCGCGAGATGCAGTCGGTGATCGCCACCGGAACCATGCAGGGTGACCGCTTCGTCGCCACCGAAGTGCTGGCCAAGCACGACGAGAACTACATCCCCCGCGATGTCGCCGAGGCGATGGAGAAGGCGCATGCGAAGCATGTGAAACCCGGGATCGGGGATTAGGGATTCGGGATTGGTCAAAGCAACAGCCCGTGCTTCGACCTCTGCTTTCCCGAATCCCGAATCCCGAATCCCCAATCCCCGCTTGAACGAATCCCCAATCCCCAATCCCCAATCCCGGCTCCAACTCCATGCTCCCCGAACTCGGTCAATTCGCCCTGATTCTCGCCCTGCTGCTCGCCGCGGTGCAGTGCGTGTTGCCGATCGTCGGTGCGCATATCGGCAACCGCGCCCTGATCGCGAGTGCGCGACCGCTGGCGCTGGGGCAGTTCGTGTTCGTCGCGCTGGCGTTCGCGCTGCTCACGCAGGCCTTCGTCACCCAGGATTTCTCGGTTGCCTATGTCGCCCAGCATTCGAACCTCGCCCTGCCGTGGTACTACCGCTTTTCGGCCGTGTGGGGCGGCCACGAAGGCTCGCTGCTGCTGTGGGTGATGATCCTTTCCATCTGGACATTGGCGGTTGCCGCGCTGAGCCGCAGCCTGCCTGACGAGTTCATCGCGCGCGTGCTCGGCGTGCTCGGTTTCGTCAGCCTCGGCTTCCTGCTGTTCACCGTGCTGACCTCGAATCCGTTCGCGCGCCATGTACCCGCGCTCGCCGACGGCAACGACCTCAACCCGGTGCTGCAGGATTTCGGCCTGATCGTGCATCCGCCGATGCTCTACATGGGCTATGTCGGGTTCTCGGTCGCGTTCGCGTTCGCCATCGCCGCCCTGCTCGGCGGCTCGCTCGACCTGCGCTGGGTGCGCTGGTCGCGGCCGTGGACGAATGTGGCCTGGGGTTTCCTCACGCTCGGCATCGCGCTCGGCAGCTGGTGGGCCTACTACGAGCTCGGCTGGGGCGGCTGGTGGTTCTGGGATCCGGTCGAGAACGCCTCGTTCATGCCATGGCTGGTCGGCACCGCGCTGATCCACTCGCAGGCGGTGACCGAGAAACGCGGCAGCTTTCGTGCCTGGACCCTGCTGCTGGCCATCTTCGCGTTCTCGCTGTCCCTGCTCGGCACCTTCCTCGTGCGTTCGGGCGTGCTGACTTCGGTGCATTCCTTCGCCAGCGACCCCGAGCGCGGCCTGTTCATCCTCGCCTTCCTCGGCGCGACGGTCGGCGGTTCGCTGCTCATCTACGCGCTGCGCGCGCCCAAGGTTGCCGGCGGCGAACCATTCGCCGGCGTCTCGCGCGAGACCCTGCTGCTGGTCAACAACCTGATGTTCGCGGTGGCCGCTTCGATGGTCCTGCTCGGTACGCTGTATCCGTTGATCGGCGAAGCCTTCGACCTCGGCCGCATCTCGGTGGGACCGCCGTACTTCGGCTTCATGTTCGTGCTGCTGATGCTGCCGGTGGTGCTGCTGTTGCCATTCGGCCCGTTCGTGCAGTGGCGGCGCGGCGACGCAGCGAAAGCAATGCGCGCACTGCGTCCGGCGCTCGCCCTGGCCATCGTCGCCGGCCTCGCCGCCTGGCTGCTCGGCGGAGACATCCCGCTGAAGGGGCTGGCCGGCATCGCCGGCGCGATCTGGGTCGGCGCTGGCATCCTGCTGTACGCACTCGCACGCTGGCGCAATGCGCCGGCCGGACGCCGCTACACCCCGGAAACGCTCGGCATGATCCTCGCCCACTTCGGCATCGGCGTGTTCGTCGCCGGCGTGCTCGTCACCGAGGCGACCAGCGTCGAGAAGGACCTGCGCCTGGCCCGTGGCGAAACCGCCACGGTCGGCGCCTACACCTTCCGCTTCGACGGCGTCGAGCACACCGAAGGTCCGAACTACCGCGCCGACCAGGGCACGATCACGGTTTCGCGCGACGGCCGCGACATCACCGTGCTGCATCCGCAGAAGCGCCAGTACGGGCGCAACACGCAGATCCAGACCGAATCGGCGATCGACCCCGGCTTCACCCGCGATCTCTACGTCGCCCTCGGCGAACCGCTCGGCGACGACGGCGCGTGGTCGGTGCGCATCTACCACAAGCCGCTGATCCGCTGGATCTGGCTCGGCGCACTGCTGATGATGGCCGGCGGATTCGTCGCCGCGAGCGACCGGCGGTTCCGGGCTGGCGCACGCGCCGGCACGGGGAATGCGGAACCGGCATTGGGCAAAGGGCAAGGCACGCCGGGTTCCGGCACACCTGCCACTTCCATTCCTCCGCATCCATCCTCCACTCCCGGCGCCACCGCATGAACACCCGCCTGCTCCCACTCGCCGGTTTCCTGCTGCTTGTCGCGCTGCTCGGCTTCGGCATCGTGTTGATGCGCAGCCGCACCATGAACGAGGTGCCGTCGCCGCTGATCGACAAGCCTGCGCCGACCTTCGCCCTGCCGGTATTCGACGACCCGCAACGCACGTTCGGCTCGCGCGATCTGGCCGGCAAGCCCTACCTGCTCAACGTGTTCGCGAGCTGGTGCTTCGCCTGCCTCGACGAGCATCCGTTGCTGATGGCCGAGGCAAAGCGGCTCGGCGTGCCCCTGGTCGGCCTCAACTACAAGGACGAGGCCGACGACGCCAGGCGCTGGCTGGCGCGCTTCGGCGATCCGTATTCGACCATCGTGGTCGACCGGGACGGTCGCGTGGCGATCGATTTCGGCGTCTACGGCGCGCCCGAGAGCTTCCTCATCGACGCCAACGGCATCGTTCGTTACAAGCGCATCGGCGCGATCACGCCGGCCATCCTCGCCAACGAGATCAAGCCACGTCTCGCCGCGATGGCGAAGGAGGCCCGATGAACGCCATGCTGGTGCGCCTCGCCGTGCTCGCGCTCACCATGCTCGCGCCCTTCACTGCGGCGGCGATCGACGCGCTGCCGTTCAAGGATCGCGCCGAAGAACAGCGCTTCCAGCAGCTGACCCGCCAGTTGCGCTGCCTGGTCTGCCAGAACGAAAACCTCGCCGATTCGAGCGCCGACCTGGCCAAGGACCTGCGCCAGGAAGTGTTCGAGCAGATGCGCCAGGGCAAGGACGACGAACAGATCAAGCGCTACCTGACCGACCGCTACAGCGATTTCGTGCTGTACGACCCGCCGTTGCGCATCGGCACCGCCGTGCTCTGGTTCGGCCCGCTGGTCGTGCTGCTGATCGGTGCGGCCATCGTCGCCGGGATCGTGCGCCGACGGGCGCGATCCACCACACCTGCCGCCGACGCCCCCACCGAGGACGAGTGGACATGACGACCTTCGTGCTGCTCGCCGGCCTCCTGCTGGCGATCGCCCTGGCCTTTGCCCTGCTGCCGTTGCGTACGGCCGGCAGTGCACGCGGCGACCGCCGCCTGCAGGCGCTCGACGACGCGCTCGCCGCCGGCATCATCGACGCGCAGGAATACGCGGCCAAGCGCGCCGCGCTCGGCAACGAAGCTGATGCCGCCGTCGCCGCGCCGGCCGGACGCGCCGCACGCCGCGCCGCGGTGCTCGTCGCCGTACTGCTGCCCGCCGCGGCGATCCTGCTCTACCGCCAGGTTGGCGAACCCGCCGCATTGGATCCCGCGCGCATGGCCGCCGCTCCGGCCGGCAATGCCGACGGCCACGGCATCGACATGAGTCAGGCGATCCAGGGCCTCGTTGCCAAGCTCGAAGCCGACCCCGGCAATGCCGACGGCTGGGCCCTGCTCGGCCGCGCCTACCAGTCGATGGGTCGTTTCGCCGAATCGCGTGACGCGCTCAAGCGCGCACGGGACCTGCTGCCGGACAACCACGACATCACCATCGAATATGCCCAGGCTGCCGCCCTTGCCGGCGAAGGCCGGCGCATCATCGGCGAGCCGCGTGCGCTGATCGAAGGCGTGCTGAGGGCCGATCCGGACCATCAGCGCGCGTTGTGGCTGATCGGCATCAGCGACTACCAGCAGGGCGACTACGCCGCCGCGATCGGCGCGTGGAACCGCCTGCTGCCGAACCTGCCGCCCGATTCGGACATCGCACGAAGCGTGCGCACGCAGATCGAGGATGCGACGCGACTGCTCGGCGAGGCGGCAGCACCTGCCGCTGCTGCTCCGGCAACGGCTGCGGCAGCACCCGTTGCGGCTCCCCCGGCCACCGGCGCCCAGGGACCGCGCCTGACGGTCAAGGTCAGCCTCGATCCGAAGCTCGCCGCGCGCCTCGACCCGAACGCCACCCTCTACGTGTTCGCACGCGCCGCCGAAGGGCCGACGATGCCGCTCGCGATCCAGCGC
Organism: Dokdonella sp.; assembly: GCF_019634775.1. Lineage (NCBI taxonomy): Bacteria > Pseudomonadati > Pseudomonadota > Gammaproteobacteria > Lysobacterales > Rhodanobacteraceae > Dokdonella > Dokdonella sp. The sequence continues at coordinate 2,373,625 of NZ_JAHCAS010000001.1, read as the reverse complement.
GCGGGCGCGCGCGAACTGCCGCTGACCGTCACCCTCGACGATTCGATGGGCATGATGCCGACCATGAAGCTGTCGATGTTCGAGAAGGTCATCGTCGGCGCGCGCCTGTCGTCAAGCGGCAACGCCGCCGCGCAGAGCGGCGACCTGCAGGCGCTGTCGGCGCCGGTCGACTCGCAGCGGCGCGAACCGATCGACCTCGTCATCGACAGCGTGGTGCCGTGACGGGCGACGCGCGCCGCTGGTTCGACCTGCCCTCGCCGTTCGCGATGAAGCGCGGCGGCGCCCTGGTCGGCGCGCGCCTCGCCTACGAAACCTGGGGCGAACTCTCGGCCGCTCGCGACAACGCGATCCTGATCCTGACCGGCCTGTCGCCGAGCGCGCATGCCGCCGCCAATGCCGAAGATCCCTCGCCGGGCTGGTGGGAGGAGATGCTCGGTCCCGGCAAGCCGATCGACACCCGTCGCTGGTTCGTCGTCTGCGTCAACACGCTCGGCAGCTGCAAGGGCTCGACCGGCCCGGCCTCGATCGACCCAGCCAGCGGCGAGCCGTATCGCCTGAATTTCCCGGAACTGACCCTCGAGGACGCGGCCAATGCCGCCCATGCACTCATCTGCGACGGGCTCGGCATCGAACGCCTGGCCTGCCTGATCGGCAACTCCATGGGCGGCATGACCGCACTCGCCTACCTCATCCAGCATCCGGGCAGTGCCGCCGCGCATGTCAGCGTGTCGACCGCGCCACAGGCACAGCCGTTCGCGATCGCGATCCGCTCGCTGCAACGCGAGGCGATCCGTCTCGACCCGAACTGGAACAACGGGCACTACGACGACGACCACTGGCCGGCCGCAGGCATGAGCATCGCACGCAAGCTCGGCGTCATCACCTACCGCTCGGCGATGGAATGGGTCGGCCGTTTCGCGCGCATCCGCCTCGATTCCGATGATCGCGATGAGGATCCGTTCGCCGTCGAATTTGCCGTCGAGTCGTACCTGCAGAAGCACGCCGACCGCTTCATCCGCGCCTTCGACCCGAACGCCTACCTGTACCTGTCACGCGCCAGCGACTGGTTCGACCTCGCCGAACACGGCGGCGGCAGCGTGAGTGCCGCACTGGCGCGCATCGACGTCGCCCGCGCCCTCGTGCTCGGCGTCGAAACCGACATCCTGTTCCCGCTCTCGCAGCAGCAGGAAATCGCCGACGGCCTGCATGCCGGCGGCGCCCAGGTCGACTTCGTCCCGCTCGACAGCCCGCAGGGCCACGACGCCTTCCTCGTCGACATCGAACGCTTCGGCGGGGCGATTGCCGCTTTCCTTGGGAATTAGGGAATAGTCAGAGCGAAAAGACCGACGCGCGCTTCACCGCTCTGCTTCAACCATTCCCCATTCCCTATTCCCCATTCCCGGCTCCACCGCCTTAGAATCCAAGGTCATATCGCCCACCCGGGAGCCCCCATGCTCGCCCTCGAATTCCCCGGCTGCCGCCGCCTCGTCGACGAGATCGACGCCGCCGTGCGCAACGACTGCCCCGAGAAGATCACCGACGCGCTGCGCGCGAGCCTGTGCCGGCTGATTCGCGACCCCGAGGTGCGCCTGCCGGAATGCGTGTTCGAACCGGTCGCCGACCACTATGCGCGCCGCGAGATCTACCGCAGCGACGAGTTCGGCTACAGCGTCATCGCCATGACCTGGGGCCCCGGCCAGGGCACGGCGATCCACGACCACGCCGGCATGTGGTGCGTCGAGGGCGTCTGGCACGGCCAGATCGAGGTGACGCCCTACGAACTGGTCGAAAGCAGCGGCGAACGATTCCGCTTCGAACCGCGCGGCACCACCCTGGCCGGCCCCGGCTCGGCCGGCAGCCTGATCCCGCCGCACGAGTACCACACCATCCGCAACCCGAGCGACGCAGGCGTCGCCGTCTCCCTGCACATCTACCGCGGCTCGATGACCTGCTGCTCGGTGTTCAAGCCGGCCGGCGACAACTGGTACGACCGCGACGAACGCCAGCTCTCGCTCGACCGCACGCACTGAGCGGCCCCTGGTCCGCTATACTCCACGCCCCACGCCGAAGTGGTGGAATGGTAGACGCGACGGACTCAAAATCCGTTTCTGGCAACAGAGTGTGGGTTCGAGTCCCACCTTCGGCACCAAGGCTCGCCGCGACGGCCCGGCAAGCCTGCGCAACGCATGGAACATGCACATGCCAGGTGCCAACATCACCCGATTGCTCGATCTCGCCGGCGGTGGCGACCGCCAGGCGTGGAACCGGCTGGTCGAGCTGGTCTATCCCGACCTCAAGCGGCTGGCGCGCAATGCCTTCACCGAGCGCAACAGCCACACCCTAGATACCACTGCACTGGTACACGAGTGCTACCTGCGCCTGGAGCGTGCCGACGGCGCGCCGCGCGATCGCGGTCATCTGATGTCGCTGGCGGTGCGGATCATGCGCCAGGTGTTGATCGACCATGCGCGCAAACGGCTCGCGGCCAAGCGCGGCGGCGGTGCGCCCGCCACGGACGTCGCCAATGTGCAGGTCGCCGACACCGGCCAGTTCGTCCTGCTGGTGGAAATCGACGCGGCGCTCGACCGCCTCGCCGCAGTCGAACCGCGCCAGGCCCAGGTGTTCGAATGCCGCTACTTCGGCGGCCTCAACGATGCCGATACCGCGCTGGCGCTGGGCACCTCGCCGCGCACCGTGCATCGGGACTGGGATGCGGCGCGGGCGTGGCTGGCGGAGAACGTCGGTTAGGAAAACGTCGGCTCCACCGCTTCGCGGCTTGAGCCGACCTACGGCGTGTCGACCATCGCGCGCCGCGCCGCGAGCAATGGCTTGAGCGTGGGATTGTCGTCGGTGGTGCGGGCCTGCATGGCGGCGATGCTCTCGTCCAGCAAGCGCAGGCCGCGCTCGCGCTCGCCCATCGCGATCAGGAGACGCCCACGGCTGGCCTGCAACGCGAAGCGGCGCAGGTCGTCCGGGCCGAGGGCGGTGGCGACTTCATCGCCCGCATTGAGCGCGCTCATCGCCTCCCGATAGCGGCCCAGCTCGCGCAGACAATCGCCCAAGCCGCGCAGGACGGTGCTGCGGATGGTCGCAGGCGCATCGGGCAGCCCGTCGAGAATGCGCATCGTCCGCTGGAAATCGCCCAGCGCCTCGCTAGGGCGCCCCAGCCGCATGCGCGCGTGCGCCAGATTGCTCAGCGGCGGCACCGCCTGGATTGCGTTCTCGCCCCACATCGCGGCGCGGCGTTCGACCAGATCCGCGAACACCGGTTCGGCCTCGTCCATCCGATCCACGGCGCTGAGCAGGAAGCCGTACTCGTTCTGCAGGAACAGTGTGTCGATGGTGTCGGTGCCGTAGCGCGCGCGTTGCAGTTCGAAGGCACGCCGCGCGGCCTCGATGGCCCCGTCGTACTCGCCGCGCGCCTGAAGCCCGTGCGCCAGCACCGACAAGGCCTTGAGCGTGGAAGGATGATCCACCCCGAGGGATGCGGAAAGATCGTCGTGGGCGCGCTGCGCCGCTGCGGCGCCATCCGCCGGCGTGCCGTTCATGCGCTGGCCCTGAGCGATAAACAGGCGCGCCTCGCCGGAAACCGCATTGGGTGTCCCCAGCGCGGCGTCGGCCTCCTGCGCCAATGCCTCGAACTCACCGTGCAAGCCCACATCGGCCCCTTGGCGCGAGCGTGCTTCGAGCAGGCGCAGACGCCAGTTCCACCGGCGCGGATCGTCTTGCGCCAGTTCGCGTGCACCCAGTTCGGCCAGCGCCTGGAACGCCGCAATGCCGCGCGCGAAGTCCTGTTCGCTGATGTCCAGCGCGCCCATCTCCGCCTGGGCCCGCAGCCGTGCCGGATGTGCGGGTTCCAGCGTGGCGGCAGCCTGCAACGCGGCCTCGTAGAGCTTGCGGGCGCGCTCGTACTCGCCGAACTCGTAACGCACCACGCCAAGCGTGACCAGTACCTCCGCGTGCACGTCCGGCGCGGCGGCAAAGCGCTTCCCGATCTGTGCTTCCGCCGTATCCAGCGCCTGCCGCACCGTCACATCGGGCGCGCCCGGCGCGCGCCGCAGCGGATTGGCGGCATCGAGCAGATCCTCGTTGAGGAAGCGATTGATCGCCTCGCTCGCCGCGCGTGCACGCTCGGCGGCATCACGCTCGCGCTGTGCGGTATCGCGTTCGGCCTGGGCGATGTCGCGTTCCTGTGCCAGACGATGGGTGAAGGCCAGGGTGGCCACGATGAGCACCGCCAACGCCAGCGCGCCGAGCGCCACGCCGAGCGGATGCCGCTGCGTGTAGCGCGTGACCAGGTAAGTCGCCGTGCGCGGCCGCGCCGCGACAGGCCGATGATCGAGAAAGGCGCGCACGTCCGAAGCCAGCGCCTCCACCGTGGCGTAGCGCCGTGCAGGTTCGAGATGACAGGCCGTGGCGAGGATCGCGGCCAGGTCGGCCGGGAGGTCGGCCGGGATGCCCGCCTCTGACGTGCCTTCCACCGCGGCTGCCAGTACCCGTGTGGCCTGCACGCGGGCCACGGTGTCGCGTTCATCGGCATCGCGGCTCAGCACGGCAGCCAGCAGGCGACCCAACTGGTACACGTCCGAGGCCGCCGTCAGCGGTTCGCCTGCCACCTGTTCGGGGCTGGCGTAGCCGGGCGTGAAAGCGCGTGTGGCCAGCGCATCGTTGTCACCCAGCAGTTGCGCAATGCCGAAATCCAGCAGCTTCGCGCCGCCTTCGCCATCCACCAGCACGTTGGAGGGCTTGATGTCCCGATGCAGCACGCCATGCGCGTGCGCGAAGGCAACCGCCGAACACACCTCCAAGAAGCGTTCCAGGCGCTGCCGCAGCGGCAACCCTGTGGCAATGCAGTGCGCATCCAGCGGTTGCCCATGGATGTATTCCATCGCAAACCACGGCTGGCCCTGCGCACCGCGCCCGCCATCGAGCAGGCGCGCGATATGCGGATGGGCCAGATCGGCCAGCGCCTGGCGCTCGCGCCGGAACAGCGCCTCGCCGGCGGCATCGTTCTGCCCGGCCTGCATCCACTTGAGCGCGATGCGCTGCTCGTATTCGCCATCGCTGCGTTCGGCCAGATACACCACCGCCATGCCGCCCCGGCCCAGTTCGCGCAGCACGCGGAAGTTGCCCACTTCATCGCCCACCTGCAATTCCGCCGCCGCCTCGCACTCGCGCACGAGCGAGGCGGCGACTGCGCCATGCAGCGCGCCGCCGGTTTGAAACTGGTTGGGATCGATGGGCATGGCGGCGGTCAAATCGCGATGATCCGCAGCCCCGGCAGATCGGCAAAATCCCGTGCGTTGCGGGTGAGCACGGCATATCCGTGTTCGATGGCCTGGGCGGCGAGCCACAGATCGTTGTAACGGGGCCGGGGCGAGCGGCCCGTGCGCTTCACGGCGGCGGCCAGCATGCCGAAGGCGGCTGCGGTATGACGGGTGAGGTCGAGCACCGGGCGGGTCTCGACCTGGCGCAGGAAGGCCGCACGCAAGGCGCGCTGCGCCGGGTCTTCGCAGATTTCGACGCCGAAGCGAAGCTCGCCAAGGGAAACCGTTGACGCGAATACCTGCATGTCGCCGGCAACGGCGATGACTGCCTCATGCTCGAGGTCGGCGGATGCCAGTGCCGCCCACACACTGCTGTCGAAGATCATCCCCACGGGTTGCGCACACCATCGTCGAATCCGGTACGGCTGTCTTTCAGCCATTGACCGGCCCAGGTGCGGGAAAGCATGGGGCGCAGGCCGGCCAGTGCTTCTTGGGCCGTCATCGAGCGCACGGCGGGAACAAGCGTGGCGATGATGCGCTGGTTACGCTCCACGTCCACGGCTTCGCCGCCAGCCACCTGGTCGAGGATGGCGCGGGTATTGCGTGCAAGATCGGTGGCGGTGATGGTCGGCATGGTGGCCCGAAGAATACGTAAAATATGTATTTTACGCAATTTCAAGCGACGCAATACGCAGCACCACGACTCGAAGGCTTCAAGTCGCAATCCCCTCGAAGCCCAAAGCAGCGCCCCGTTGCTCGATGCGCCATCCACCCCGGCCCTCCTTCGCACGCGAAGGAGGGAGACAAGCGGGCGTTTTCTGCGCGCCACATCGGGAGGAAGAAAAATTTTCGGCGCGAATGGCAAAACCCGCCGCCGTTTTCCGTGATGTGAAGTAGGAGGCTGCAAAACATGGCCATCACGGGAGCAGGACATGCGTGGCAAGTCGAAGAAAACGGGGATGTTCCGGGTGGTCTGGCTGATGGGATGGCTGATCGCGGCACCGCCATTGGCAGCGCAGCAGACAGCGTTCACGTACCAGGGGCAGTTGGATGTCAGCGGCACGCAGGCGGCCAGTTACGACTTCCAGGCCGACCTGTTCGCCGATCCCTGCACGGCCGAGCCCTGCCCGGGCACGCCGCTCAATCCCGCGCCGTTGCTGTTCCCCGGCACGGTGCTGACCGAGGGCCGCTTCCTGCTCTCCATCGACCCCGGCCCGCTGGTGTTCACCGGGCCGGAGCGCTTCCTGCAACTGCGCGTGCGGCGCGCGGGCGAGACCAGCTTCACCACGCTGCTGCCGCGCCAGAAGATCGCCGCCACGCCGTACGCACAACACGCCTCCGATGCGGACTTCGCCGCGCAGGTCGCGCCCGGCAGCATCGGTGCGCCCCAACTGGCGGCGGGCGCGGTGGGCACGGCAAACATCGCCAATGCGGCCGTCACCGCCGCCAAGATCGACGCAACCCAAGTGCAGCGGCGCATCAGCGGCAGCTGCCCTGTCGGCTCCGCCATGCGTGGCGTGGATCAGACCGGCACCGCGCCAACCTGCGAAGCGATACCCGGCACCAGCGGTTTCTGGTCCACCTCGGGCAATGCGGCGACCACGGCGCAATTCCTCGGCACCACCAACGCACAGCCCTTGGAGCTGCGCAGCAACAACCAGCGTGTGGCGCGCTGGGAGGTGACGGCCGGAGGAGAGGTCAATGTGCTGCTGGGCCGAAGCATCAACGCGATCACTGCGGGCGTGGCGGGTGCAGTGATCGGAGGAGGTGGTGGCCCCAATCGTGTCACCGACAGCTTTGGCACCATCGGCGGTGGACAGCGCAATCGTGCGGGCGACGATGCCGGGACGGTCAATGACGCGCAACACGCGACGGTCTCCGGCGGCCGCGACAACATCGCGAGCGCGACTGGAAGCACTATTGGTGGTGGCGAGGCCAACGCCGCGAGCGGACTACGAAGCACCGTCGGCGGCGGCGGCGACAACACCGCGAGCGGGTCTGATAGCACCATAAGCGGCGGCTTCGGCAGCACCGCGAGCGGGTCTGATAGCACCATAAGCGGCGGCTTCGGCAGCACCGCGAGCGGAAGTCGAAGCACCGTCGGCGGTGGCTTCGGCAACAGGGCACTCGGTTCAAATAGCACTGTCGGCGGTGGCATCCGCAACACGGCCGGCGCTTCAGGTAGCACCGTCGGCGGCGGCAGCGACAACACGGCACTCAATTCATCGAGCACCGTGAGCGGTGGCGAAAACAACTGCGCGGGCGCTAGCGGAAGTTGGGCAGGAGGATCTGGCGCCAAGGTCCGGCCACCTTTCGGCACCGGCACCGATCCCGAGGGGTCGGGATGCGACAACGTGGAGAACGCCCCGAGCAGTTCAGGGGACGCGGGCACCTTCGTCTGGGCCGATCGCCAGTTCAGCAACTTCGTCAGCAACGGCCCCAACCGCTTCCTGGTGCGGGCTCAGGACGGCATGACCTTGCAACGTTCAGGCACGGCAGCGCGCAACCCGCGTGCGTACCTCAATGTGGTGCGCGGGGATTCCGGCCTGCCGCTGGCCGACAACCCGATCAACAGTTCCGCCGTGGCCGTGTTCGAGAACGACAACGGCGCGAGCCTCTACCTGATCGCCGGTGGCAGCGAGAACAAGGCCCTGCGTTTCGGCGATGCCGACAATGCCAACCAGGGCGGCATCCACTACACCCCCGCCCACAGCATGCTGTTCCGCACCAACGGCAATATCACGCGCATGTCCCTGAGCAGCAGCGGCGTGCTCAGCCTGCCCACGCTCGGCAGCGCAGGCAGCACCTCGCTGTGCCGCAACGCTTCCAACCAGATCGCCACCTGCTCCTCCAGCGCCCGCTACAAGCAGGCCATCGAGGCGCTCGACCTGGGCCTGGATGCGGTGCTGCGGCTGCGCCCGGTGGGCTACGAATGGAGGGATTCGGGCATGCCGGACATCGGCTTCATCGCCGAGGAAGTGGCCGAACTTGACGAGCGTCTGGTGACGCGCAACGCCGAAGGTGAGATCGAAGGCGTGCGCTACGAACGCCTCACTGCCGTGCTGGCCGGCGCGGTGCAGGAACTGGCCGCCCGCGAAAGCCTGGCGCGTGAAAGCAATGAAGCCCTGCGCGCCGATGTCGATGCGCTGCGCGCGGAACTGGCGCAACTGCGCGCGCTGCTGACGCGCAAGGAGCACTGACATGTGCAGCGCCACAGGGCGCAATGCAATTGCGCCGCATGCTCTCCTCCATGCACCGACATCCGGCGCATTCCGCCTTTGGCGAATGCGCCCTGCGGGACTGCGCGTCGCCGTGCTCGCCGCCATGCTGGCCGTGGCCGGCACAGCGGTGGCGCAATCGACAGGCGGGGATTTCACCCTGAAGAAATCTGTCATCGCCGGCGGCTCGGCCACGGCCGGCGGCGGGGATTTCCAGCTCGCGGCCACGGCCGGGCAGCATGATGCCGGGGTGATGCAGGGCGGCGACTTCACCGCGCGCGGCGGGTTCTGGCCGGCCGGCCCGCCGGCTGACGGGCCCGGGGACCGGATCTTCAGCGACGGCTTCGAGTGAGGTCGTAACGGCCCATCTGGCCCTTTGCGGCTTCCTTTGCCGTTTTGCGCATGGCCCGCATGGCGAAACGCAGCATCGGCTTCGATGCTGCGGCTTGCCCCGCCGCGAGGCACGCGGCATCATGCCGGCGTTCGGCGGCACCCGCTGGGGTCGGGTCGCGTGCAGGGAACCCGGACTCTTCCACCAGATTTCTTGATCGAGCGCGCATGATCGAATTCGGCCACAGCACGCACGTCGGTTTGCGCCGCGAGCACAACGAAGACACGTATTACGCCGATGCCGACCTCGGCGTGTGGCTCGTCGCCGACGGCATGGGCGGACATGAACATGGCGAAGTCGCCAGCGCAATCGCGCGCGACACCCTTGTCGCCGAGGTCGGCAAGGGCACGCCCTTGGTGCGTGCCGTGCAACTGGCCGACGAGGAAATCATCAGGCACTCGAACCGCCGCAGCGAAGCCCTGCCGATGGGCACGACGATCGCCACCATGCGCCTGATCAGCGAGCGCGAGTTCGAGATCGCCTGGGTCGGCGACAGCCGCATCTATCTGTGGAACGGCGGGCTCAAGCAGATTTCGCAGGACCACTCCTACGTGCAGGAACTGATCGACCAGGGCGCGATCACGGTCGAGCAGGCGCGCAGCCATCCGCACCGCAACGTCGTCACCCAGGCGCTCGGCGTGACCGATCCGCAGGCGCTGCGTGTCGAGACGGTACGCGGCGAGTTCCACCCCGGCACGCAGATCCTGCTGTGCAGCGACGGCCTCACCGAGGAAGTCGGCGACGCCGAGATCGCCGCGGTCCTCGCCCGTTCCGAGCTTTCGGCGCAGGAGTGCGTTGACCAACTCGTGCTGGCCGCCCTCGATGGCGGCGGTGCCGACAACATCACCGTGGTTCTCGTACGCAACCGCTGAAGCGATGGCGCGCGCCGCATCGGCGCCCGAACGTGGGATGACGCTGCGATCTGCCCTCCCGTGCACGTGCGTCCGCACCAGGGTGACGGGCTCGCACGCTTCAACTGGCACGGGAGTGCGTGGTGCGTGGCCACTCCTCTTCCCTATGGCTGCGGCCCTGACACTTCGCCGGCACCGCGTTTCGTCGCCGGCGTACGCTCGCGCGCGAGCAGGGTGATGTCAGGCTTGTCCCAGCTACCGCCGACCCGGTAGCGCGACTGCGCGACCTCGTTGATCTGCTTGCCGATCAGGCCCTGCACGACGAGGCCAGCGGCGGCGCCGACCGGGCCGCCGGCGATGGCGCCGACCACCGGCAGGGTCGCACCGGCGCGTGGCGTCACGACCATCTGCTGGTCGTAGTCGCGCGCGCGCAGGCCGGTTCGGCCCGTGATATCGATGCTCGCAGCCGGGCTGTCGATGTGCAGGCCCTCGGTGAAGGCATTGCCGTCGCGCAGGACGAAGCGCCCCTTGATCTCGTTGAAGCTCATGCCCGAGCGGAACAGGTCGCTGAAGTCGAGTGACAGGCGGCGTGGAATCTCGGTCAGCGAGAGCAGCCCGAACAGGCGCCCGCCGGCACCGGGATTGACCTCGAGGATGCGCCCCTTGTCGACCGACAGTTCGAGCGTGCCGTCGAGGTTGGCGAGGGCGAACGCGGCCGGCGCGCCGGGCCATTGCGCGTCGATGCGCGCAAGCGTCTTGCCGCCGTCGATGATGCCGGCGAAGCCGAAGGCGTCGAGCATGCGCCCGAGGCTTTGCGCGGTCATGTCGATGACAAGATGCGAACGACTGTCGCTGGCAGCACCGGTCCATTCACCACGTGCACGCATGTCGAGTGCTGCTGAAGCGGTCTCGAGCAAGTCGATGTGCATGCCGTCCTGGCTCGGCCGGCTCTCGAAGCGCGCCTCGCCAAGGTTGGCGGCGCCGAGGCGCAGTTCGCCGACCCAAAGGTGCAGCGGCGGCAGCGAGGAGGGGGCGACGCCACTGAGTGCTCCGGGCGCGTTCTCCTGCCCCGGCGGCGGATCCGGCCAGTGCAGATGTTTCAGTTCGGCGGTGATGCCGCTGCGGGCGAGATCGGCCGAAGGCACGCGGACCGTGCCGTCGATCGCGGCACCGGAGAAACGCACGTGCATGGCATCGTCGCCCGACTCGATGGCCAGGCGCGTGCTGCCGAGGTCGCGACCGCCGAGAATGAGAGTTCCGACCTCCAGATCGACGCCGCGCAGGCTGCTGTCGCCACTCGCGCCAGCACGGGCGAGGTCCATCCAGCCGCCGAGGTCGAGCTCGGCCACGAGTCCGCCGATGGCGATGCCGTGGTCTGGCACGACGGAGTTCCGCGCATCGCCGAAATCGGCACGCACTGCAAGCGTGCTGGTCGGGCCGGGAATGCGTCCGCGCACATGCAGGTTGCCCAGCGAAGCGGTGAACGGCCGGTCCAGCGGGGGAATGTCCAGGCTCAACGAAAACGGCCGAACATCGGCGGCAGCCTTGGCGAGCGGCGCGGGAAGGTCGATGGCGATCCCGCGCAGGTCGCTGGACAGATCGAGTTGGCGCCGCGATGGCGCCGCACCCCGCTCGGCGCCGACCGCGAGCCTGGCCTGCCATTGGGCCTGGCCCGGAAAGCGCACGAACGCCGGCGCAAGCTCCGGCACCCGCGCGAACACCGTTGCCACCGGCAGCGCGGCATCGAGCGCGGCTTCGAGCACGTTGTCGCGATCCTTCGTCGCGCTGCCGATGGCGAGCGCAAGTTCGGCCGCATGGCCATCGACCTGCACGGCCAGTTTCTCCGCATGCACGCTGTCCTGGCTGAAGGCGACCCGGCCGCTCGCCTTGGCAAATTCCAGGGCCCAGGTGCTTTCGCCGAGATCGGCATCGACGAGGTCGGCGCTGCCATCGAGCGTGAGCGTGTCGACATCCGCGAACGGCACGCGCAGCGTGAAGCCGACCTTGCCCTGCCCGCCGACCGAGAGCCCACGCAACGCATCGACGTAGGTCGCACCGATCGGTGTCGCACGCAGGTAGTCGATCAGCACCGGACCGGGGCCGTGTGCCTGCACCTTGAGGTCGAGTACGGCATCACCGAAGCGGGCGATGCTGGCCTCGGCCCTGTCGATGACGAGCGCCTTCGACTGACCGGCGCTGACCGTGGCCAGCATGCCGGCGTTGATGAAGCGCGCGACCAGATCGATGCGCTCGGCGCGCGGCCAGCCCGGCAGGAAGTCGAGCAGCAGGTCGGTGAGATCGGCCTTGGCCTCGAAGCGTCCGGTCGGCTTTTCGAACGGCCAGTCGTCGAGGTCACCACGGAACACCACACGACCTTCACGCACGCGCCCGTCGACCAGGGCACGGTCGAGCCAGGCGCGTGCTGGCGGCGGCATCACGCGGATCGGCCAGAAGCCTTTGGCGGACGGCACTTCTGCATGCGGCACCAAGGCCTGCACATCGAGCAGCGGACGGCTGCCGTCATCGGCGAAGTGCAGGCCGCCGCGCAGGTCGATCGCATAGCGCGCACTTTCGATGGCAACCTGTGGAGTACGCAGATGCCAGCCATCCGCATCGGGCCAGGCGATGATGTCACCCTCGATCGCACTGAAGTCGAACGGTGTCGGGAACGCGTAGGGATAATCGAAGCGTGCCGCCTGGCGCGGGAGTTCCAGCAACAGGCCGGCTGCATCGCCGCGCAGGTGGAAGTCCAGATGATCCACACCCGGGATCACGCGCGCGTCCTCCGCGGCGAATCCCTCGACACGCGCATCGATGGCGAAATCATCGGGGGCGCGCCAGCGCCCTTCGAACGTGGTGATCTGCCCGCCTGGGTTCGCCGCGTACAACCACTCGCGCAGTTTTGCCGGCACCGCTGCCGGCAGCATGGCGAAGCTGCCGAGGGGCTCGATCGGCACTGCGCTGGCGGCGAAACGCCACTCGCGCGCGGCTTCGCCACCGCTCTGCACGGCCTGCACGCGCAGCCCTTCGGTTTCGATGCCACGCCGGGAAAAGCGACCGTCGGCGAGGTCGAAGGTCCAGCCATCCGCATTGCGCTGCCAGCGCGCGACGAAGGCCAGCCGATCGAACAGGGCACGCGGCTCGACGTCGACGCCCGGCGCCGCAGCCACCGCCGTCGTCGCCGCGAGTGTGGCGTCGCGCAGATCGATGCGCGCGCGCACGTCATCGACCACGCTCGCTTTCCAGTCGAGCCAGATCTCGATGTCACCCTGCCCGGCCGGCAGCGCGAGACCGGCCACGCCGTGTTCACGACCGACTTCGGCGAGATCGACGCCGCTGCCGCCCAGCCAGGCGCTGCCCGATTTCGCCTCGAGGTCGAAGTCGGAGACCAGGGCGAACGGCGGCGAGGTCGCGCCGGCCCGGCCAATGCGGCCGAGCACGCGTGTCATGCGGCCAAGGTTGACCACGCGCAGCTCGGGAATCTCGAAACGTGCATCGAGGGCGCGCGCCGGATCGCGCACGACGAGCTTGAAGTCGACCAGGACGATGGCACCGAGCACGCCCATCGACAGGTTGTCATCGGCGCCCTCACGCGGAGCGGCCAGGCCGCTGACCGACCATGCCCCGTCACTGCCACGTTCGAGGGCAAGGTCGAGGCCGATCAGGCGAAACTCGTTCCAGGCGCGGTTGCGCTGGAACGGCGCATACAGGTTCAGCGCAAGCTCGGCGCGTGGCAGCAGGATTTCGCTCTCGCCGGCGCGACCGGCACCGATGACCAGGCCGTTCAGCGCCAGGCGCGGACCGGCATGTGTCCAGTGCTCCTCGACGTGGGCCAGCGTGACCGGGCGATCGAGGCGCGCCGACAGCCAGGCGGCGACGCGTTCCGGGTTGTGCGCGAGCCATGGCAACGCCAGGCGCATCACGCCGACCATGATCGCAACGAGGATGACCAGACCCGCGAGCGTGCCGACGACCGCGAAGCGCAGGCGACGCAGGCGTCGGCGCGTGTTCATCCGCGCAGGGCCCTACAGCAGCACCACATCGTATTGTTCCTGCGAGTAGTGCTCCTCGGGCTGGAAGCGGATCGTCTTGCCGATGAACTCCTCCAGTTCGGCAACGGCGGCGGAATCCTCCTCGAGGATGCGCGAGACAACCTGCGGCGCAGCCAGCACGAGCAGCTTCTCGGCATCGAACTGGCGTACCGCGCGGGTGATCTCGCGGAAGATTTCATAGGTGACGGTTTCGGCGGTCTTGATCGAGCCGCGCCCGCTGCACGCCGGACACGGTTCGCAGAGCTGGCGTTCGAGGCTCTCGGTGGTGCGCTTGCGCGTCATCTCGACCAGGCCCAGCGGCGACATGTCGTAGACCGTCGTCTTGGCATGGTCGCGCGCCAGCGACTTCTCGAGCTGGCGGATGACCTGGCGCTTGTGGTCCTCGTCGACCATGTCGATGAAATCGATGATGATGATGCCGCCGAGATTGCGCAGGCGCAGGTGACGCGCGGCTGACTGCGCGGCCTCGAGGTTGGTGCGGTAGACCGTGTCTTCGAGATTGCGCGCGCCGAGGAAACTGCCGGTATTGACGTCGATCGTCGTCATCGCCTCGGTCTGGTCGACGACCAGGTGGCCGCCCGATTTCAACGGCACTTCCTTGCGCAACGCGCGCAGGATCTCGTCCTCCACACCGTACAGGTCGAAGATCGGTCGCTCGCCCGGATAGTGTTCGAGGCGGTCTGCAAGTTCGGGCATGAACTGGCGGGTGAAGTCCTGGGCGCGCTCGAGCGTCTCGCGCGAATCGACGCGCACCTTCTCGATGGTCGGGCGCATGAGGTCACGCAGCGCACGCAGTGCGAGCGGCAGGTCCTCGTAGACACGTGTGCCGACCTTGGCTTCGCCCATGCGCACGCGCAGGGCGTTCCACAACTTGTTGAGGTAAGCGATGTCCTCGGCCAGCGCATCGCGCGACTGGCCCTCGGCATTCGTGCGCACGATGTAGCCGGGCGCATCCTCGCCGAGCGATTCGGCGAGGATCTCCTTCAGGCGCATGCGCTCGGTGTCGTCCTCGATGCGTACCGACACGCCAAGCACCTTGCTGTACGGCAGCAGCACCAGGTAGCGCGACGGGATCGACAGGTGCGTGGTCAGGCGCGCGCCCTTGCTGCCGATCGGATCCTTGACCACCTGCACGACGATCTCCTGCCCCTCGCGCAGCAGGTCGGTGATCGGCGGCGGTGGTGACGGCGACGCATCGCCGTTCTCGTTGAGCAGCGGCGAATGCGGGCGGACGATGTCGGAGGCATGCAGGAACGCCGCGCGATCGAGCCCGATCTCGACGAAGGCGGCCTGCATGCCGGGCATGACGCGGCTGACGCGCCCCTTGTAGACATTCCCGACGTAGCCGCGGCGGCTCGCCCGTTCGACATGCAACTCCTGCAGCATGCCGTTTTCGACGAGGGCGACGCGGGTTTCGCGCGGGGTGACGTTGATCAGGATTTCTTCGGTCACGACAACGGCTTGGCGCGAAAAGTCGAAGTGGTTTATAGCTGGCCGGACGGCGTCTTGTCGATTGGCGGCGAGCAGCATCGCGACTGAAGTCGCTCCTGCAACCGCCCATCATTCTCCCGTGGGAGCGACTTCAGTCGCGATTCTCCGTGAAAACGACCGGACCAACCCTGCGGCCGGCCCGGCTGGCCGGCTCGCTGCGGTCGCTGCGCTTGCGCGGGGTCTGGGGCGCCAGGAGCCTGCACTTCGCCACGCCCACCCCGCTGCGAACCTTGCGGATGTCAACCTTTTGATTCCCAACGGCGGGCACCTGCGCCCTGTCGGGGGCACCCTGCACGCTCCGTCCGGATGCATGTGCTCCGTGGCGGGCCGCACCCGACCTTCCGTGGTCGGGCTTCGTGTCGGCATGCCGCCGGCGTTCAATGCGCCATCGGCTGTCCGACCTCGTACGGTCCGGCGTGCGGCAGCGCCAGTTCCAGTTCGTCACGCGCCCCGACCAGGCCGAGCTGCGTTCCGACCAGCACCAGTGCGATCGCCTCGTCATCGACCACGCTCCACGCGCTCGCCTGCACACCACTGCGCAGGCGCACATGCAGCATGGCGCCGATGCGGATCGCCTCGATCTGGAACGCACCATCGCTGGCCTGCGCCAACGTGGTGCGCTGCCACGGCTGCATTGGCGCCGCGTCGGTCGCGAACGTCATCGCCGAGGCCTGGGTGAGTGCACCCACCGTGACCAGTTGCAGTTCCAGCGGCAGTGCCTGCGCGCCGTCCCCACCCTGCTCGAAGCCGTTGCGGAACAGAACCGCGCGGGTGAGGTCGGTGGCCGAATCATTGGCGCCGTTGACGTCACCGCTGGCCGTCACGCCGGCGCTGAGCTGGATCTCGTCGCTGGCCAGTTGCTGGTCGTCGACCACCACGGTGTCGAGCAGATAGGTGAGGCTGCCGCCGATCGCGAGTGCGGCGCCGCTGTCGATCAGGTCGCCGCTGCCGCTGGCCTGGCCACAGGCCGAACCCGTGCTGGCCACGCAGCTCCATGTCTGCCCCTGCAGGATCGCCGGCAGCAGCGCATTCACACTCGCTCCCGTCACGCTGGTGTTGCCGACATTGCTGACCACGATCGTGTAGCCGAGCGGCTTGCCGTACTGCACGTAGTCGCGTCCATCGTCGATCGAAACCGCCAGATCGGGCGCCGGCGCCGGTACCAGCTCCACGTTCAGCGTGGCCTGTGCCGCCGGATCGTAGTTGGTGTTGCCGTCCTGGTCGGCGCTGAGCACGCAAGTGCCGACCGCGAGCATCGTCACCGTGTTGCCCGACACCGTGCACAGCGCTGGCGTCAGGCTGCCGAACACGACCGGATTGCCCGACCCGCCGCCGACCGCGCTGAGCGTGAACGTGCCATTGAGGATGAACACGGGTGCGGCCGGACTGCTCTCGAAGTTCGTGATCACCTGCGCGGCCTTGGCGATGGTCGCGGTCGTATCGTCACTCGCTGCATAGTTGGTGCTGTCGCAGTCGGCGTGCACGCCGTAGCTGCCTGCATTCGGGCCGATGCTGGACGGCGTGACCGTGCAGGCCACGTTGCCCGGATTCATCGTCGCGGTGATCGTCGGCGTGCTGCCGTCGTAGGTGAAGTTCAGCGGGCCCCATACCACCGCACCGGCGGCCTTGGCGATGGTCGCGGTCGTATCGTCACTCGCTGCGTAGTTGGTGCTGTCGCAGTCAGCGTGCACGCCGTAGCTGCCCGCATTCGGGCCGATCGTCGATGGCGTGACCGTGCAGGCCACGTTGCCCGGATTCATCGTCGCGGTGATCGTCGGCGTGCTGCCGTCGTAGGTGAAGTTCAGCGGGCCCCATACCACCGTACCGGCGGCCTTGGCGATCGTCGCGGTCGTATCGTCACTCGCTGCATAGTTGGTGCTGTCGCAGTCGGCGTGCACGCCGTAGCTGCCTGCATCCGGGCCGATGCTGGACGGCGTGACCATGCAGGCCACGTTGCCCGGATTCATCGTCGCGGTGATCGTCGGCGTACTGCCGTCGTAGGTGAAGTTCAGCGGGCCCCACACCACCGTGCCGGCGGCCTTGGCGATGGTCACGGTCGTATCGTCACTCGCTGCGTAGTTGGTGCTGTCGCAGTCGGCGTGCACGCCGTAGCTGCCCGCATTCGGGCCGATCGTCGATGGCGTGACCGTGCAGGCCACGTTGCCCGGATTCATCGTCGCGGTGATCGTCGGCGTGTTGCCGTCGTAGGTGAAGTTCAGCGGGCCCCACACCACCGCACCGGCGGCCTTGGCGATGGTCGCGGTCGTATCGTCACTGGCGGCATGGTTGGTGCTGTCGCAGTCGGCATGCACGGCGTAGCTGCCTGCATTCGGGCCGATGCTGGACGGCGTGACCGTGCAGGCCACGTTGCCCGGATTCATCGTCGCGGTGATCGTCGGCGTACTGCCGTCGTAGGTGAAGCTCAGCGTGCCCCATACCACCGCACCGGCGGCCTTGGCGATGGTCGCGGTCGTATCGTCACTCGCTGCGTAGTTGGTGCTGTCGCAGTCGGCGTGCACGCCGTAGCTGCCTGCATTCGGGCCGATGCTGGACGGCGTGACCGAGCAGGCCACGTTGCCCGGATTCATCATCGCGGTGATCGTCGGCGTGTTGCCGTCGTAGGTGAAGCTCAGCGTGCCCCACACCACCGTGCCGGCGGCCTTGGAAATCGTCGCGGTGGCATCGTCGCTGGCGGTGTGGTTGGTGCCGTCGCAATCGGCATGTACGGCGTAGCTGCCTGCATTCGGGCCGATGCTGGACGGCGTGACCGAGCAGGCCACGTTGCCCGGATTCATCGTCGCGGTGATCGTCGGCGTGCTGCCGTCGTAGGTGAAGTTCAGCGGGCCCCATACCACTGCACCCGCAGCCTTGGCGATGGTCGCGGTCGTATCGTCACTCGCTGCATAGTTGGTGCTGTCGCAGTCGGCGTGCACGCCGTAGCTGCCTGCATCCGGGCCGATGCTGGACGGCGTGACCGTGCAGGCCACGTTGCCCGGATTCATCGTCGCTGTGATCGTCGGCGTGCTGCCGTCGTAGATAAAGCTGAGCGTGCCCCAGACCACGCTGCCGGCAGCCTTGGCCACCACCACGCTGCCGCTGCCGGTCACGTAGTGGGTGCTGCTCACGCAGGTGGCCGATACGCTGTGCGTTCCGGCGTTGGTGAGGGTGGCGGGCGTCACGATGCAGGTCGCGCCCGGATCCTCCACCAGCGTGGCGCTGATCGGATGGGCGTTGCCGTCATAGGTGAACGCGGTCGGCGTGAACGTGATGGTGCCGCTGGTGATGGGCGGATAGCCGTACAGCACGTTGCCCACGGCCGTGTCGCTGGCGTTGTGCTTGTCGTAGGTCTTGGCCCAGACCGCATTGAACTGGGCAAGGCTCATGCTCGGCATGTAGATGCCGCCGAAGCTGTTGCCGACTGCATTCACGTCCCAGCGGAAGGGGCGCTTCTGGCTGATCGAACTGCCGTTGGTGCCATTGGTGTAGTTGATGCCCTGGCCGATCGCGTATCCGGTGCCGCCATTGCATCCACTACCGGTGCTGGCGTGATTGCGGCCGGTGCAGGTGCGGTCATCCAGCGCGATGTACCAGCCGATGCCGGCGGCGAAGTCATTGGCGTCGGCCAGTTGGCTGCCGCCGACGATGGCCTTGGTGAAGCTCGAGGTGCCGCTGGCATCGTTGTCGTTGACGAACAGGATCGCCTTGCCCTTGTTGTTCACCGGCGCGCCATTGGCGAGGAAGGTATTGGCGCGGATGGTGACGTCGAACGGGTGCGGTGCCGGTGGCACGCCGGTCTGCAAGGCCCAGTTGCCAACCACGATGGCGCGGAAGTCGCTCTGGTTGGCCAGCGGCTCGAAGGTGTTGTCCTGGATCGTGACGTTCGGACGGCTCTGCACCCACAGGCCGCTGTACTGCTGGCGGAATCCGGTGAAGGCGTTGCCTTCGATCACCGTGCCCGCCGCGCTGGGGCTTTTCACGCTGACCAGATGGGTATCCGAATCATCGCCGAAGGTCTGCGACATCACGAAATGGTTGTTGGCGATCCGGGTCGGCTCGGACAGGTTGGCGCCACCGGAGATGTACAGGCCGAGCCGGCCGAAGGTCCAGTTTTCCTCGATCCTGAACACGCGCTGCGCCGACGGATTGGCAGCATTGGTGTACGGCTTGAGCGTCATGTCCATCGTGCTGGCCGCAGTCTGGTTGCGCAGGTACAGGCCCACGCTGTTCTGCATGCCGATTGCGTACTTGGGTGCCGATGCGGTGAAGATGTTGCCCGGCGTGGGCTCCACCACGTTGCCGTCCACGGTCACGAACTCGCCGGCGCCGCGAGACTCGCCGGATGGCACCGAGCTGTTGGTGCCCGCATCCATGTTGATGCTGATGCCCACGCCCGATGCACCGCTGACGGTCTTGATGTAGTTGTTGACCAGCTCCAGGCCGCGCACCGTGCCGGTGGCGACGATGCCTTCCTTGGCGCGCGCCTGCGCCATTTCGATGTACAGGTTTTCGATGCGCACGTTCTGCACATTGCGCACCCAGATCATGCCGCTGGTGCCGCTGGCGACATTGGCGCTGGCAGCCTTGAGCACCGAGGCATTGGCCGCCTTGTTGTTGAGGGTGCCGTGGGCGACCTGGCCCGGCCCGGGCGGCGTCGCATAAGGCTGGGCGAACGGGCTGTTGTCGCCGATCAGGCGCAGGCCCTCGGTCTGGATCAGGATGCGGTTGCTGGTGAAGGTGTAGTCGCCCGGCGCCACATGCACGGTGTCATACGGCGCGGCCACGTCGATCGCGCCCTGGATCGTGCAAGGCGAAGCCTGGCTGCAGAGACTGCCGCCACCGGTGGGCGCGGCATACCAGTCGGCAGCCAGCGCCGAGCCGGCGCAGGCCAGAACCGCGCCCCCCATTGCGAGGCGCAGCACGCGCGCGAACCGGGTCCGGCGCAATGCCGGTTCATGCCGCGGCTGCCGCGTGACGCAGTGATCCACTTGTGCTGTCTGGCCGGGAGCCTGCGCATGTCGCGCCATCCCGATCCGGTTCCTGCTGCTGCCCATATCCTTTCCCCTGGTTGGCACCGGTCCGTTGGCGCGACCGATGACGAATTGCATGACCTGATCCAGCGAACAGCCGGCGCGGCGGCCCCTGCCGCCGCGCCGCGTTCCTTCAGTGCCGCGTGAACAGCTCGACGGTGAACGAGCCACCCCGACGCACGTCCACCGCCACGTCGTCGCGCGCACCGACCAGTGCCAGTTGCGTATCCACCAGCACCAGCGCCACGCGCTCACTGTCGAGCACGGTCCATGCGCTGACCGTGTCGTCGGCGAGCAGCCGCACCAGCACCACGTTGCCGATTGCCATGGCCTCGACCTGGAACGAGCGGTCGACGGCCTGTGCCAGAACCACGCGCTGGAGTTGGCTCAATGCAGCCGGTGCCACATCCAGCATGAGCACGACCTCTTCGCTGAACGAAGCCGCGCCGAGCGGCTCGACCTGGCCGATCCAGCTGATACCGTCGCCGCCAACCTCGAACCCGTCACGGAAGAACAGCAGGTCCGTCGTGTCGGTCGCGCTGACCACGCCGGCCGGACCGGTCGCCTCGACCGTCAGCTCGATGCGGTCGCTGCCGTCACGCGTGGTCATCGCATTCAGCAGGTAGACCACGCTGCTGCCCGCCGGCAGGTCCACGCTGTCGACCAGGTCACCCGTGCCCGTTGCCGTGCAACTCGCGCCGGCCAGAGCGATGCACTGCCAGCTTGCGCCGGGCACCGACAACTCGGCCGGCAGGATCGCTTCGACCTCGACGTCCTGCAGGCTCGACGGACCGGCGTTGCCGACCGTGATCGCCCAGGTCAGCAACCGATCGAACTGGGCGTAGGTGCGACCATCGCTGATGGTCACGCTGAGCCCGGTTGTCGAGGTCGTGCCGGTCGCGGTGAACACCACCTCGCCGGTGACACCGGCCGCAGTCGCGGTCACCGTGTTGGCGCCAGCCACCGGGTCGAGCGTCCAGCCGCCCAGGGTGGCGATGCCGTTCTGGTTGGTGGTCTGCACGGCACCGCTCAACACGCCGCTGGCGACACCGGGCGCGAAGCTCACTTCGACACCGGCCACCGGATTGCCGCCGGCATCGGTCACGAGCACCGAGGGCATGGCGCCGGTCAAGGGTGCACCGGCAGTGCCGCTGAACACCGTCGTGCCGTTCGCCTGGATCAGACCCGCGGCGCCGTTGGTGATGTGCAGGGTCGCGGTGGCGCTGCCTTCGTAGTTGGGGTCGGTGATCGTGGCGAACACCGCATAGCTGCCGACCGCCGTCGGCGGCGTCGCGCTGCCGTCGTAGGTCACGTCCACCGTGAGGCTGGCAGGGTTGGTCACCACCGTCACCGCACGCGGTGTGCCATCCCAAGGCTGCGTGGTGTCGCTGATGGTCAGCGTCGCCGGCGCCCTGGCAATCGTCAGCGTGCCGCTGGCGCTGCCGCTGTAGCCGGCCTCGGTGATGGTGGCCACCACGCTGTAGCTGCCCGCGTCGGTGGGTGCGGTCGGGTCGCCGTCGTAGGTCACGTCAACCGCGAGCCCGGCCGGGGTCGTGACGACGCTGGCCGCATGCGGGTTGCCGTCGTACACCACCGCGAGGTCGCCGAGCGTGACGCTCGCATTCTGCTCGCCGATCACCAGCACGCCGCTGGCTGGCGTGGCCACGTAGTCGGTGACCATCGCATCCAGTGCCGCCACCACGTTGTAGCTGCCAACGGCCGATGGCGCGCCGGGGCTGCCGTTGTAGCTGAGGCTGAGCGCAGCCGGGAAACCGGCCACCTCACCGCTGACGCTGGCGCTGGCCGCATGCACGGCACCGTCGTAGACGTACGGCCCGAGATCGGACAGCGCGATCGTCACCGGCTTGGGCGCGACAGTGAGCGTGGTGCTGCCGCTGGCGACGTGGTTGTCGCCCGTGCATGCCGCACTGTAGGTGGTGCTGCCGGCGTGCACGCGCGGATCATCACCGACCGGCGTCAACACGCATGCGGCGAGGTTGCCCGACTCCTGGGTAATCACCGCCGTCATCGTGTGGCCGCTGCCGTCGAAGGTGTAGCTGGTCGGCCCGAACGTGACCGTGCCGGTGGCCTTGGCGATCACCAGCGTGGCCGTGGTGGCACCGCTGAGCACGTAGTTCGGGTTGGCCAGGCTGGCCTCCACGTCATAGCTGCCGGCATCGATCGGCGTGACCGCGCCGCCACCCTGGCTGTAGGCCAGGCTGATGCCACCCACGTCGGGTGTGGCCGTCACGCTCGCCGCCTTGGGCGCACCGTCGTAGACCTGGGCGAGGTTGCCGAACGCGAGCGTCACGCTGGCCGGCGCGATCACCACCTGCGCGGTCAGCGTTTCGGGCGCGTAGTTCGCATCGGTGATGGTCAACGTCACATCGTAGGTGCCGGCATCAACCGGCACCACGGCGCCGCCCGGCGCATAGGCCAGGACATAGGCCACGCCATTGGGATTGCTCACGCCGGCGGCATGCGCGGCACCGTCGTAGGTGTACGTGCCGCCTGTCAGCAGGATGCCGGTGTTGCCCGCCGCAACCGGCGTCACCACGTAGGTCGCACTCGCTGTCGCGGTGTAGTTGTCGCTCGCGCATTCGGCCACGAGCGGGTAGTTGCCGACCGGCGCATTCGCCGCCGGCACGCCCGCCACCGAGCAACTCACGTTGGTGTCGGTTTCCACCAGCATCGCGGTGACCGCGTGCGCGCTGCCGTACACACCGCTGAGCGGCGCGAGGCTCACGCTGCCGTTGGCCTTGTCGATCACCAGCACCGCGGTGGCCGAACCCTGGAACAGCGGATCATCGACCGTCGCCTGCACCACGTAGCTGCCCGCTGCCGTCGGCGGCGTGCTGCTGCCGTTGTAGGTGTAGGCAAGCGTGAGTCCCGCCGGCACCGTGGTCGCGCTGGCCGCGTGCGGGCTGCCATTGTACGTCGCGAGCAGCGAGGCCGGATCAAACAGCACACTCGCGGTCACGATCGCCTGCGGCACCACTTCGGTGAACATCTCCGCCGAGGCGTAGCTGTCGCCGCTGGTCGCGCCAACCACCGTGGCCGTGGCGTGGAACACGCCGGTACGGTGGTAGGTGATGCGGAACTGGTGGGTGAAGTCGAAGCCGGCCGGGATGGCGAAGCCCAAGGCATCCGGGAACGCCACTTCCAGGCCGCCAGCCACTTCGCTCACCGGGCCGGTGACCCACGCGCTGCCATCCCACACCTCCAGCGTCACATCGGCCGTCACCAGCGTCTGGCTGGCCATTTCGATGCGCACGTGGACGTAGCCGTTCTCGGCCAGGTCACCGCCGAGGTTCTGCAGCCGGCCGATGTAGGCCGTGGGCGACTCCACTTCCACGCCGGCCACCGGGCCATTCAGCGTCAAATGGATGTCCTCTGCCAGCACGCTGACGGCGGTCTGGATCGACTCGGTATTGGAAACCGGCGTGGCGCTGCCGTCCGCGGTCACCACCGTCGCGGTCGCCGTGTAGAGGCCGGCGTTGGCGTAGGTGAAGCGGAACTGCCAGGTCCAGGTCGGCTCATCGATCGGGAAGCCGGTCGGCATCACCGGTTGCGGGAACAGGTAGACCAGCTCGTTGCCATCGACTGTCCACGGGATCGTCAGGCCGAGGTCGGCCACCGGATCGACCCACATGCCGCCCCAGAAGATCTCCGCCTTGGAAATGTCGCTTGGATCGGCCAGACCGCCATCGCGCTGGATGCGCACCTCGACGAAGTAGCGGTTGGCGGGATCGGGCAGCGGATCAGCCGTGAGCGTGCCCACGTACTGCACCGGCGTGCCCACCATGCCCGTCACCGCGCCCTGCACATCCAGGTGGATGTCGGGCGTGTCGATCACCGTCGTCTCCACGCTCGCGCTGGCCAGCGCCGGCGCCGTGAGCGGCACCGGGTCGGCGGCGTCGATCAGGTCGGCGGTGGCGGTGTACACGCCGGTGTCACCGTAGGTGAAGCGGAAGTTCCAACTGAAGATCGCGTTGTCGATCGTGAACGCACCGAACGGCTGCGGGAAGTAGTACACCAGGTCCGCGCCATCGGCCACGAGCAGCGGTTGCAGCGTGGCGGTGTGATCCTGCCAGCCGCCCTGGTACAGCTCCATCATCGCCAGGTCAGTGGGAACCAGCGCATGGCTGCCGCCGGACTTGCTGATGCGGATGCGCACCCAGAAGTTCTGCCCGGTGTACAGCGCCGGCTCGGCCAGCAGCGTGCCGGTGTACTGCGCTGCATCGCCCAGTTCGATGTCATCGAGCGGGCCGGTCAGCAGCAGGCCGACATCGGGCAGGTGCGGCGTCGCATCCACCACGGTCGTCGCCACCGCCGCGGTCGCGAACACATGGGCAAGCGGATTGCCCTCGTCGGCCGCGTGGATCACTTCGGCCACCGCGGTGTACACGCCCACGTCGGCATAGCCGAAGCGGAAGTTCCAGGTCCAGGTCGGGCTGGTGATCTCGAAGCCGCCCGGCATCGCCGGTTTCGGGAAGTGGTACAGCAGCTCCGTGCCCGGCCCACCCGGCTGGGTGATCTCGCCCGGCGGCAGCGCGGTCCAGACGCCGCCGTAGTACATCTCCATGGTCGCCAGATCGGCCGGCACCAGCGGGTGGCCGCCGCTCTTGCTGATCGACACCTTGACGAAGAAGTCCTCGCCCACGTGCAGGCTCGGGTCCGCGATCAGGGTGCCGGTGTACTCGGCCACCTGCGCCACCTCGATCGACTCGGCCGGGCCGCCCAGCGCGAGGTGGATGTCGGTCGCCGGCAGCGCATCGAGCACCACCGTGGCGATCGAAGCGGCCACCGTCGGCACGATGGCCGGACCGCCGATGCCGTCGGTCAGCGTGGTCGAAAGCGTGTAGGTACCCGGCGTGGCAAAGCTCAGGCGCACGTTCCAGGTCCAGCTTGCATCGAGGATCGGGAAGCCGCCCGGGTAGCCCGGGATGCCGTCGGGGAAGTCGTACACGAGGTTGCCGCCACCGTCGATGGTGAACGGGATCGAGCCGAACAGGCTGGTCGCGTCGACCCACGCTCCGCCGTAGTACACCTCCATGGTGGCGATATCGCTCAGCGCCAGCGGGTCTCCGCCGGACTTGGACAGCACCACGTGGTAGCCGTACAGCTCGCCCGTGTGCAGCGCCGGGTTGGCCAGCATCGTGGCCGCGTACTGCGCGGTGTCGCCGACGTGGATCGGATCCACCGGCCCGTTGAGCACCAGCGCGATGTCGCCCAGGCCGTTGACGATCTGCAGGGTCGCGCTGTTGCTGCCGCTGTAGTTCGGGTCGGTGACCGTCGCCACGACGCTGTAGCTGCCCACCGCAGTCGGTGGCGTGGGGCTGCCGTTGTAGGTGATCGCCAGCGGCACGCCTGCACTCGGCGCGGTGGTTGCCACCACCGACTTGGGCGAACCGTCGTAGGCCTGGGTCAGATACGAGAAGCTGATCGTGGTCGGCTGCGGCGTGACCGTGGCGGTGGTGCCCGCGGCCGGCGCCTCGTAGTTGGTGCCGGTGCAGGCGGCCGCGTTGACGGGATACGAACCGACGTTCGGTCCGATCGCACCGGTGACCGGGCAGCTCGTGCCCGGCTCGGCCGCGAGGCGCGCGCTCACATCGCCATCGTGCGCGTTGCCGTCATAGACAAAGCTCGGCGCGTTGGGCAGGAACTCGATCGTGGTGGCCGCACGCTGGATGGTCAGCGTGCCCGTGCCGGAACCGGTGTAGTTCGGATTGCCGACGATGGTGGCGGTGGCGGTGTAAACGCCGGCGTTGACCGGGCCGCAGGCGGGATTGGTCGCGGCGCAGGTCGCCACCGTGGTCATGCCCTGGGTGTAGACGATCTGCACATCGCCTTCCAGACCGGAGGGCGTGGTCGTCACGGCGACCGCGTGCGGGTTCCCGTCGTAGGTCGGCGCCGGGTCGATGAGTGTGATCGTGGCCGTGCCCTGGGTGTTCTCCAGCGCGAAGCTGGCATCGGGCGTCAGGCTGCCGCTGCTCGCGGTCACGGCATAGCTGCCGGCGATGCTGTTGGCCGTGGCGGTGCTGATCAGCTCGCCGTTGTAGTTGGTGGTGCCGCTCGCGGTGCCAAGCACCGCCGAGGCACCGCTACCTGGCACGGTGTAGTTCACCGTTTGCCCGGCCACCGCGCCACCCAGCTGATCCTGCACGCGGGCGCGCAGCGGGCTGAACGCGGTATCCACCGGCGTGGACTGCGCGCCGCTGCCGGCATAGGCCACGATTTCATGCGCAGCATTGTTGCCGCACAGGGGCTGCCGATCGGGCTGGCCGGCAGCGCGTCGGCGACCAGCGCCGGGCCGTCCACCGTGGCCGATGCTCCGCCGTACCAGTTGGAACCGATGACCAGTTCATCCAGATTCCAGGTGCTGCGGATATCCCTGTAGTTCGCGCTCAGCGCGTTGTGCAGGATCGGTCCATGGGTGCGCGTTCCCGGCCAGGGCGGCCCCATCGCGAAGATGCCGCGCGTGCTGTCGCTGATCGTGTTGCACACGCTCGCCGAGCTGGTGTCATTGCCCGGCGTCCACAGGATGCCGGTATCCATGGTCGAGATGGTGTTGTCGCGCACCAGCGAGTTGCTGGTGGCCGCCAACTGGACGCCGGCGTTGCCGATACCAGCGCGCGCCGCGGCATCGATATCGTTGTGATGCACCGAGGCGTTCGTCGTCGAGGACAACTGGATATTGACGCTGCTCACGTCGCGGAACACGTTGTCGTGCACCTGCGCATTGGTGCTGTTCATGAGCTTGATGCCCATGGCCCAATAACCGCTGCCCGTATTGCTGACAAAATCGCGCAGCAAGTTGCCGGCAATCTCCACGCCATCGGTACTGCTGACGTACAAACCACCGCCGGAACCCGATGTCGAAGTGAAATCGATCACGCGGTTGTTGACGAAACGGATGCCGCTGGCCGGACCGGCATTGAAGCGCACCACGCAGCCGCCGGTGTTGTCGTTCAGTTCGATGCCATCGACAACCACATCTGCCGAGTTAATGGTCAGCGGCGCGGTTGCATCGCAGCCGATTCCCGGCGACCCGGCGACGGTCTGCTTGAGCACCGCCTCGCCCGTGCCGCGAGAGCCATCGTTGCCCTCCACGCCGGCGAACGGGCCGTTGATGGTCAGCGCCTTGTTGACGTTGACGTTCTCGACATAGGTGCCGGCGGAAACGCGCAGGGTGTCGCCTGCGGTGGCCGCGGCCACCGCGGCGCTGATGCTGCAGTGCCAGACGCCACTGTTCTCGTTGTAGACGCCGCCGACGAGATTGGCGCTGACCGGCATCGAGCGCGTGTCCGTGCCATTGGGAACACCGGCACCGAAGGTATTGGTGCCCACACCCACGCAGGTGGATAGCGCGTTGCCGCGGCCGAACCAGTCGTTGTTCGCGTTCTGATTGGCGTCGCCGGGTGGCAGGCCATCCGGGTTGCCCTGCTGGATCTGCAGGCCGAAGTCGTTGTCGTCCAGCGCATTGCCTTCGATCACCGAACCTGCACCCTCCACCACGATGCCGTAGCCCTCGTAGCCGGTGAGGCTGGTGCGGAAGCCGCTGACGCTGTTGTCCTGCACCACCACGCCCTGGGTCACATCGACCTGGCCCGGCAGGCTGGCGAAGGCGCGGCGGAACACCGCGATGCCGGCGCGGTCACGCAGGCTCTTCAGGCCAGCGCCATTGACGGTGTTGTTCTCGACGATGATCGCGCCATCGCCGCTGGCGGCACCGGTGCCGTTGGGGATCTTCAGCTCGATGCCGAAGCGGCCGGTGTTCGTGATCTGGTTGCCGGAGATGATGTTGGCGCGCGGCGTCGGCGAGCCGGAGGTGAGCTGCACGAAGCCCATGCCCGAATCACCCACGTTCTCGACCACGTTGTCGGTGATCCAGGCGCCCGTGGCGGTGCCGTCCTGCAGCTCGATGCCGCAGCAGCCCGCGCCATCGTGCACCCAGTTGTTGCTGATGGTGATATCGCGCTTGACGCCGTTCCAGATCACGATGCCGCGCCCGAAAGCGCCCGGCCCGAATCCGAAGTCGTACACCTCGTTGTGGTCGATGGTGACATCGTCCACATCGCCATTGATCCACACGCCGCTGTCGGCGCAGTGGTGCAGCACGCTTTCGGTGATGGTCAGGTTGTCGTTGCCGCTGACGCCATGCACGCAGTAGCGCGTGAAGTTGCGGATTTCCAGCCCGCTCACGCTCGCGCCGGTCACGTTTGCCGCAATGGTGATGCCGTCCTGCACCATGTTGCCGCCGTCGATCACCACCGAAGGCGGCGCGGTGGGGCCGGCCAGCGGGGTGAAGCCGGTGCTGCCGACCAGGTGCACGCCCTTGGTCAGCTCGATGCCGCCGCTGTAGATGCCCGGTGCCAGTTCCAGCGTGTCGCCATCCTGCGTGCCCGCATCGGCCAGCGCGTCGGCCACGCTGGCGAAGTAGGCGTGATCGCGCACGCGGTGCACGGCCTTGCTGCCGCCGATGGTGGCGGTCGCGATGCCGCTGGCGTCCTCGTGGTTGGCATCGCCCGCGCAGTTGGCGCTCAGCGCATAGCTGCCCACCGCCGGGCCGATGCTGGCGGGGGTCACCGTGCAGGGGCCGCTGGTGCCGCCATGCGTGGCGGAAACCGTGTGCGTGGTGTTGCTGTAATCGAAGTTCAGCGTGCCCCACGTCACCGTGCCGGCGACCTTGGTGATGGTGAGGGTTTCGCTGCGGGTGATGCCCGGCAGTTCGTTCACGCTCGCCACCACGGTGTAGCTGCCCGCGTCGCTGGGCGCGGTCGGGCTGCCGTTGTAGCTGAAGCTCAGGCTGTAGCCGCTGTCCACGCTGGCGCTGGCGCTCTGCGCGTTGCCGTCATAGACGATGCTGGTGGCGGAGTTGGCGACCCAGGTGATGGAGCCGATCACCGGATCGGCGGCGAAGTTCGCGGTGACGTTGATATCCGCCTGCACATTGGTATCGGTGCGCGGGTTGGCGGTGACGCCATCGCTCCAGTTGACGAAGTGGTAGCCCGTGTTGGGCACTGCGGTTACTTCGGTGCCATCAGAACCATGCACAACCGTCTGGCTGGTGTCGCCGGTGAGGCTGCCGTTGGCGCCTGCGCTGTAGTGCAGAGTATGCAAAGGGTCAAGCCACTGTCCGCCTCGCACCAACCGGACTTGTTGGCCGCTGCCCTTGTTGTTGGCGCTGAGGTAGCCGTTGCTGAAGTCGACGTACCAAGCGACGGACGCATAGGGCACATAGGTGGTGGACGACCAGTAAAAACCGTTCGGCGTCCCCGGAAACATCGTGGTGTTGATGCTCGGGCTGTGGCAGCCGGTTTCGACGAGGCTGCGCAGCTCGTTGATGTTGGGCAGGCGCCAGTCCGTGTGGCCGGCCCAGGTGGCGGTCTGCGCGGCGCCGAGCGCCGCGCTCCAGTTCATGTAGCTGACCGGGCCGGTGCAAGACGTGCCGGTCTGGCCTTCGCTGCACTGCTTCCATTCCAGCCCGGTGCGCAGGTCGCGCACCACGCGCTCATTCGGGCGGCCTGATAGATCCGGCGTGCTGACCACATAGCGGCTGTCCGGTGCCACGCGCGGGTTGCCCGCTGGGCAGATCTGCGCCGCCAGCGGCGCGGCAAGGCTCGCAAGCAGCAGGATCAGGAAGGTTCGCAGCATCATGACATCACCTCACAGACAGAACGCGCGGCCGGTGCCACGCTGAGCATAAAAAGGAACAGGCCGGGCGGGATGGGCACCCAGTGCGTACCGATGCACGCGCGGGAAGCCGGCCACCGCAGCCTCCATATGCAGGGCCAAATCCATCGCGCAGCGCCAGATCGGCAGATGTTCACAGCGGGCCATGCGGCATCGCCTCGTCAATAAAGGGTCAATTCACTGTCCGCCTCGCACCAACCGGACTTGACGGCCGTTGTCCTTGCCGTTGGCGCCGAGGCCGCCGCCGTAGAAGTCGACGACCCAAGCGTAGGGCGCACCGGGCACATAATTTTCCCCACTCCAGTAGAGGGCCGCCGGGGTGTTGGGAAACCAGGTGGTGTCGATGGCCGGGTTCTGCGCCTGGTAGTCCACCAGCGATTGCAGCTCGTTGGCGGTGGGCAGGCGCCAGTCGGTGGCACCGCACAGGCGGTTGGCACCGGTGAGCGCGTTGACCGCATTGCGGAAATTGCTGGTGTTGCAGGGCTGGCCGCCCAGCGTGTTTGCGCAAGTGCTGGTGTTGCCCACGGTACCGGCATTGCCGCCGTTGATGACGCCATTGGTGTCGTACCAGGTGTAGCGGTGCCCGGAATGGCGCAGGTGGGTGGCGTTGTTGACCTTCACTTCCCAGATGAGGCCGGTGACGTTGTC
Source organism: Dokdonella sp. (assembly GCF_019634775.1). Lineage (NCBI taxonomy): Bacteria > Pseudomonadati > Pseudomonadota > Gammaproteobacteria > Lysobacterales > Rhodanobacteraceae > Dokdonella > Dokdonella sp. The sequence goes on along the minus strand of NZ_JAHCAS010000001.1, from coordinate 2,342,984 downwards.
GCGGGTGCAGGCCCAATCGCCCGGGTTCGGCCCGAGCGTGGCGCTGGCGGGCAGCACGCTGCCGTCATTGGCGATCTTGGTGTAGTCGCGGCCCTTGGTGCTGGAGGCGCCCACCTTGACCAGAGTACCCAGTGCATCCGCCGCGGCGCGCCCTTGGGTGCAGTCCTGCCCCTTGAAACCCGTGGCTTCAGGCGCGGGCGTGCCCGGGCTGACCGTGCCGGTGGCCGCGCTGGCGTTGTAGCAGGTGACCTGGCCGGTGTCGTTGAGCGGGTGCGTGGGCGTTTGCGCCGTGGCGGTGGCGGCGGTCAGTGCCAGCGCGAGCAGGCCCGCCGGGACGACGCGACCATGGCGCGGGGCGGATGCGAGAAACGGGTTCCGGACAACAGGCATGGCAAGCTCCCTGGTGATGGACGAGAACGGCGCGGGCAGGCGATGGCCCGGCCCGATGGAAAGGCACTGACGAGGCTTGGATGAGCGCGGGCATGGGCCCCGGCCGGCGTCCGCTGCGAGGCCGGCGCGCGCCGCGCGCCGAGGCAACGGCGACACGATCGTTCCGGACCGGAGATCGGCGCGGAGATCCCGCACGGCGCGCGCGTGGCGGTCTGCCGTGTCGCAACCGACGATGGTCCTGGCGATGCTTCGCATTCCATGGGTCCCCTTCCTGCCCTATGCGGCTGCCGCAGTGCCGACGGCACGCCCCCCTTGCGCCCGCTCCCCGGCAGGCACACGGACGACGTCAGCAAGATCGGGGCCAAATGCCGCGCAAGCGCATGGCCGGGTGACGGCTGCTGGAAAACAGCCCCAGCGAGCACCGCCATCGCCACGCCGCCAATGTGAACTGCGTCACATGCTGACAGGCAGGGTAAAAATCAGCCGGGCCGCGCGCTTCGCCCCGCCGCCGAAGCGGACTGCCGCGCATCGGGGCGCCAGCCGCCCCGGCCGAGGCGGGGGTTCGGTGGCTGAATCAGCCGTGATGAAGCACCCGGAACCGGCCCAGCAGGCGGGCCGTCTCATACAGCGGCAGGCCCATCACGCCGGAGTAGCTACCCGACAGGTGCTCGATGAAGGCCGCGGCGCGGCCCTGGATGGCGTAGGCACCGGCGCGGCCGAAGGGTTCGCCAGTGGCGACATAGGCGGCCAGCGTGGGCTCGTCGAGCGCGGCGAAGCGCACTTCGGAAATCGACACCTCGCTGGCTTCGGCGCCTTCGCGCACGCACCACACCACCGACACCACGCGATGCGTGCGACCCGACAGCGCCGCCAGCATCGCGCGCGCATCGTCGGCATCGGCGGGCTTGCCGAACACGCGATCGTCCAGCACCACCTCGGTATCGGCACCGAGCACGACCGCACCTGCCCGGTCGCCGACCAGCGCCAGCCCGGCCCGCGCCTTGTCGCGCGCAACACGGCTGACGTAGTGCTCGGGCGATTCGCCAGCACCACGCCGCTCGGGCACATCGACATCAAGCACGGTGAACGCAACACCGATCTGTTCGAGCAACTGGCGACGGCGCGGCGATTGCGAAGCGAGGTAGAGCATGGCAGATCCCGAAATGAAAGCAGCAAACGCCCGCAGGCAGCGCCCGTAGGAACCGGCCGTAGGAAGCGCCTGTTGGAAGCGGCTGTAGGAAGCGGCTTCAGCCGCGATGCCCCTGCCGTACAACCCCCAACGAAGAAGAAGCATCACGCCTAAAGGCGTTTCCTACAACGTTGATGCCTACAACAAGGCATCACGCCTAAAGGCGTTTCCTACAGCCACCAAACCCACCCCACCCCGCAGGAACCGCCCGCAGGAACCGCCTGTAGGAAGCGCCCGTAGGAACCACCCGCAGGAAGCGGCCGTAGGAAGCGGCTGTAGGAAGCGGCTGTAGGAAGCGGCTGTAGGAAGCGGCTGTAGGAAGCGGCTGTAGGAAGCGGCTTCAGCCGCGATGCCCCTGCCGTACAACCCCCAACGAAGAAGAAGCATCACGCCTAAAGGCGTTTCCTACAACGTTGATGCCTACAACAAGGCATCACGCCTAAAGGCGTTTCCTACAACGTTGATGCCTACAACAAGGCATCACGCCTAAAGGCGTTTCCTACAACGCATCGATGTCCGGAAAAGCATCACGCCTAAAGGCGTTTCCTACAGACACCAAACCCACCCCACCCCGCAGGAACCGCCCGCAGGAACCGGCCGTAGGAAGCGCCTGCAGGAAGCGGCTGTAGGAAGCGGCTTCAGCCGCGATGCCCCTGCCGTACAACCCCCAACGAAGAAGCATCACGCCTAAAGGCGTTTCCTACAACGTTGATGCCTACAACAAGGCATCACGCCTGAAGGCGTTTCCTACAATGTTGATGCCTACAACAAGGCATCACGCCTAAAGGCGTTTCCTACAATGTTGATGCCTACAACATGGCATCACGCCCGAAGGCGTTTCCTGCCGGGGATTGCGGGCTTCGCACACGCACCTCACGCGCGATGGTAGGGGTGCCCTGCGACGATCGTCGCGGCGCGATAGAGCTGTTCGACCACGATCAGGCGCACCAGCATGTGCGGCAGGGTGGCCGGGCCGAGTGACCAGCGCTGGTTGGCGCGGGCGAGCACGTCGGGGGCGTGGCCATCGGGGCCGCCGATAAGGAGGGCGAGGTCCCTGCCCTGCATGCGCCAGTCGGCAAGCTGTGCGGCGAGCTGTTCGCTGCTCCAGGGTTTGCCGCCGCCGTCGAGGGCGACGACATGGGCGTCCTTCGGAATGGCCGCGAGCACGGCTGCGCCTTCGACCGCCATCGCACGCGCTGGCTCACGCTGCGTGCCGCGGTTGCCGAGGGGAATCTCGACGAGATCGAGTGGAAGGTCACGCGACAGGCGCTTGCGGTATTCGGCGAAGCCTTCGGCGACCCAGCCCGGCATGCGCTCGCCGACGGCGATCAGGCGCGTGCGCATGCCCGCGCCGGGTTCACACCGCGAGCGGTGCTTCGGCGTCCGCGCCGACCGTCCACAGGCGTTCGAGTCCGTAGAACTCGCGCGTACGCGGCAACATGACATGGACGATGATGTCGCCGAGGTCGACCAGCACCCATTCGGCTTCGCGCTGGCCTTCGACGCCGAGCGGCGGCAGGCCGGCCTGCTTGGCCGCCTTGACCACTTCGTCGGCGATCGACTTGACGTGGCGCGTCGAGGTGCCGCTGGCGATGAAGATGATGTCGGCGACCGAAGTCTTGCCGCGCACGTCGATCTCGCTGATGTCCCTGGCCTTGAGGTCGTCGAGGGCCTTGGCAACGACGCGCTGCAGACGCTCAACGACGTCGGCTTCGACGCTGGGCTTGGCGCGCTTGCGCGGAACCTTGGGCAGGGCCAGTTCGACGGCGGGTTTCGTGCGGCGCGGCGCGGGCTTGGCGGCGACCTTCTTCGCCGCTGCCTTGCGCGTGGCGCCGGCCTTCTTCGCGGCTTTGGCGGCCGGCTTGCTGGCGGCCTTCTTCACCGCCTTGCCGGCGGCGGATGTGCGGGTGGTACGGACGGGCTTCTTCGTCGTGGTCAAGGGAAAACCGGCCTCGGCAGGCGTGCGCGCACGCATCGGCGCGGCGGGAGTATAGAACGTGGCGGCCTGTCGTGTGGCAACCCTGTGCGAGCCGCTTCAGCCGCACGCAACCGGCCGCGCCGGATCGCCGATCCAGCCGCTCCAGGACGGCGCGAACAGGCGCGAGCCGGCAAGGCCGGCATGTTCCATCGCCAGCAGGTTGTGGCAGGCGGTCACGCCGGAGCCGCACATGTGCACGACGCTGCGCGGATCACGCCCGCCGATCAGCGCTGCGAATTCCGCGCGCAGTGCGTCGGCGTGCTTGAAGCGGCCCGCACCATCGAGATTGAGCGTGAATGGCCGGTTGAGCGCGCCCGGCACGTGGCCGGCCACGCGGTCGATCGGCTCGACCTCGCCGCGATAGCGTGCTTCGGCACGCGCATCGACGAGCAACAGCGAACCCGCGGCGAGCCCTGCTTCCAGCCCGGCGTAGTCGACCAGGGCGCTGCCATCATAGTCGACCGCGACTTTGCTCCCTGCCCTTTCGACGACACCGGCTTCGAGCGCGTGGCCGGCCGCACGCCAAGCGGCAAGGCCACCATCGAGCACGGCGACATCGCTCGCGCCGACCAGACGCAGCATCCACCACAAACGCGCCGCGGCGAGCGCGCCCTGCGCATCGTCATACGCAACCACGTTCATGCCGGGCCGCCAACCCCAGCGTGACAGCGTCGCCGCGAAAGCCGCTGCATCGGGCATGGGATGACGGCCGAGGCCCGGCCTGGAAAGGTCGGCGAGGTCGCGTTCGAGGTCGGCATGCACGGCACCCGGCACGTGCGCCTCGGCATGCAGGGCGCGTGCGCGCGCCGGATCGGCGAGGTCGGCGCGACAGTCGATGATGAGCAGGTCAGGATCACCGATCCGTGCGGCCAGCGTGTCCGCAGACACCAGCGTGGAGTGGCTCATTCGGGAATCTCCAGACGGCGCAGCAGGTTCTTGAGGATGCCCGCGGTCGCGCCCCAGATGCGCCGGCCGTCGTAGTCGAACTCGAAGATCTCGCGCGGGCGGCCGTGCCAGAGCACTTCCTGCCGCTGCAGGCGCTGCGGGGCGAGGATGTAGTCGAGCGGTACCTCGAACACTTCGGCGACTTCATCGGGATTCGGCACCAGCGTATAGCCGGCACGCACGATGCCGATCACCGGCGACACGCTGAAGCCGGAAATCGTGTCGAAACAATCGAGATAGCCGAGCGGCTGCACGAATTCACCGGCGATGCCGGTTTCCTCGTGGGTCTCGCGCAGGGCGGCAGCGACCGCATCGACATCGCCGGCCTCGATCGCGCCGCCGGGAAAACTGACCTGGCCGGCGTGGTGACGCATGCGCTCGTTGCGGCGCGTGAACAGCATGCCAAAACCATCGACGCGCTCGACGATCGGCACCAGCACGGCGGCACGGCGCAGGGGCACGTCGTCACCCCACAGTTCGGGGAATTCACTCGCGTTCCAGCCCGGCGGTTGCGGTGGATCGTCGATCGCGCGCAGCGCGCGGCGCAGGTGTCCGAGATCGATCGAGCGCGTCATTGCGCGCGCTCCGTTTCGCGTCGCGGCAGTTCCACATCCATCAGGTACAGGCGTTCGGCCGGCGACATCGCCAGCCAGCGCGCGATCTCGTCGCCGCTGCGCAGGCAACCTTCGCAGAGTCCATCGTCACCGAGGTGGCAGATGCCGATGCAAGGGCTCAACACGGGCGCGGGAAACTCGATCTGCATCGCATTACCTCGATGTGCCGACTTGGCAGCGCGGCTGCTGCTGCTACATTAGCGCCGAATCCTCGAACGGGAGCAGGCATGCTCGGCATGGCGACGCGCGTGGTCAGCGATTACGGCAAGGTGCTCGCGCGCGTCGAGCCGGGCGTCTACGGACTGCCGGAGAGCCTGCTGCCACATCCGCGCGCGACGATCCGCTACGCCATCGTCACCCTGCTCAGGAACCTTGGGCACGGCCACCCGGAAGTCAAGGAAGGCCTGCGCCAGGGCTATGTCTACCTGGCCCAGTTCGTCGCCGACGACGAAGCCGATCTCGTCGCCCGCGGCCAGGCCAGCGCAACCGGCGGCAACGCCGACGATGCCAGCGCCGAACCGGCCATGCGCATCATCAACCGCATCAAACTCGACATGGAACGCGCCCTCGAAGAACTCGCCGCGCTGCCTTGAAACGCGAACGCCGCGGCAAGCCGCGGCGTTCGGTGTGCCTGGCGAGGCAGGCTTACTTGGAATCGATGACCTTGATGTCGAACACCAGCGCCTGGTTCGGGCCGATGCGCGGCGCCTGGCCACGCTCGCCGTAGGCAAGGTCGGCCGGCACGAAGATCTGCCAATGGTCGCCCACCTTCATGCGCGGCAGCACTTCCTGCCAACCCTTGATGACTTCATTGACCTTGAACTTGACCGGCTCGCCGCGTGCGAACGAGCTGTCGAACTCGAGGCCGTCGTGAAGCGAGCCGCGGTAGTGCACGGTCACTTCGCTGGTCGGCGTCACCTGGCGGCCGGTGCCGTCCTCGATGACGCGGTACTGCACACCGGACGGCAGCGCGATGATGCCCTTCTTGGCCTTGTTCTGCGCCATGAAGGCATCGCTCTTGGTCTTGTTGGCGCCAGCGACCTTGTCGAACTCGGCCTTGGCTTCGGTCATCATCTTCTGCTGGAACTTGCCCAGCGTGTCGCGCATCTGCTCCTCGGACAGGGCCGGGTTGCGCTTGGCGTAGGCGTCCTGCAGTGCGCGGATGACCGTGTTGATATCCACATCCATCTTGCGCTCGGTGAAATCCTTGCCGATCTGGTAGCCGATCGAGTACGACAGCTTGCCCTTCTCGGACGTCGTGTCCTGCGCCAGGACGGGTGCCGTCACGAGCAACGCCGCCAGGGCGATAGACGCACGCAAATTCATGTTGCCTCCAGAAAACGATGGAACGAACGGAACTGCGGCAACGGCCGAAGCACGTGCGCAGGCATGAAAAAAGGCCGGCAAGTGTAACCGAGCGGGCCCGTGTCACCAATCCACCATTGCGGCCAGCGGATTCTGAACCCTGGCAGCGCGGAAAGTTCGCTCCGGTGGCCCGGTCGGGCATTGCTATCATCCGCGCCCTTGCTGAACCGGCGTTCATCGCCCAAGGAGCCCTCCGATGACCTTCGAGAACCTGCTCATCGCCGACCGCGCCGGCGTACGTACCGTCACCGTCAACCGCCCGGACAAGCTGAACGCGCTCAACGCCAGGACCCTCGACGAACTGCGGCTCGCCTTCGAGGCCGTCCGCGACGACGAGGCGGTGCGCGTGGTCGTGCTGGCCGGAGCGGGCGAGAAGGCGTTTGTCGCCGGTGCCGATATCGGTGAGCTGGCGACACTGACGCCGGTGCAGGCACAGGTCTTCTCGCGCGCCGGCCAGCGCTTGATGCGCGCGATCGAGACGCTCGGCAAACCGGTGATTGCGCGCGTGCAGGGCTTCGCCCTCGGCGGTGGCCTCGAACTGGCCATGTGCTGCCACCTGCGCATCGCCTCGGAGAAGGCGCGCCTCGGCCTGCCCGAAATCACCCTGGGCCTGCTGCCGGGCTTCGGCGGCACCCAGCGCATGTTGCGCCTTGCCGGCCGGGCGGCGACGCTGGAACTGTGCCTGACCGGTCAGCCGGTCGATGCGGCACGCGCGCTCGCGCTTGGCCTGGTCAACCGCGTGGTCGCCGCCGAAGCGCTCGATACCGAAGTCGAAGCCCTGGCCAGCCAACTCGCAGGCTCGGCCCCGCATGCGCTGGCCGGCATCCTCGATGCCGTGGTGCGCGGTGGCGAATGTCCGCTCGATGAAGGGCTGGACTACGAAACCAAGGCCTTCGCCCTGTGCTGCTCGACCGCCGACATGCGCGAAGGCACCAGCGCCTTCCTCGAACGCCGCAAGCCGGCCTTTACCGGCACGTAGGCACTCACAAACGCCCGCAAAGCAGCACCTGCAGGAAGCGGCCGTAGGAAGCGGCTGTAGGAAGCGGCCGTAGGAAGCGGCCGCAGGAACCGGCCGTAGGAAGCGCCTGCAGGAAGCGGCTGTAGGAAGCGGCTTCAGCCGCGATGCCCCTGCCGTACAACCCCCAACGAAGAAGCATCACGCCTAAAGGCGTTTCCTACAACGTTGATGTCTACAACAAGGCATCACGCCTGAAGGCGTTTCCTACAGCCACCAAACCCACCCCACCCCGCAGGAAGCGCCTGTAGGAAGCGGCTTCAGCCGCGATGCCCCTGCCGTACAACCCCCAACGAAGAAGCATCACGCCTAAAGGCGTTTCCTACAACGCATCGATATCCGAAAAAGCATCACGCCTAAAGGCGTTTCCTACAACGCATCGATGTCCGGAAAGGCATCACGCCTGAAGGCGTTTCCTACAACGTTGATGCCTACAACAAGGCATCACGCCTGAAGGCGTTTCCTACAGCGTTGATGTCTACAACAAGGCATCACGCCTAAAGGCGTTTCCTACAACGCACCGGTGTCTAGTGACCCCCACCGCGATAGCGCTTCTCGCCGGCGGTGACCGCGATCGGCAGGCGGTTCTCCGGCGGCGCGAGCGGGCATGTGGCAAAGGGCGTGAACGCGCACGGCGGGTTGTAGGCGCGGTTGAAATCGAGCACGACCTTGCCATCCTGCGCCGGCTTGGCGTAAAGGAAACGACCGGCACCATAGGTCTGCTTGCCGCTGGTGCGGTCGACGAAGATGAAGAACAACTCGGTCGCATCCGGCGTTTCGAGCACGGGCAGCAATTCGTGGCGCTTGCCGTCACGCTCGAACACGGCCTTGCCGGGCACCGGCATCGCGTCGATCGTTCCGAGCACGTTCGGTATCTCCAGCGACTGCGGCGGATCGAAGGCGACCCAGTCCGCCTCGATGCGCCATGAATCGTCGAACGGATAGTTGTCGAGCCCGCTGAAGCCCGTGCGTGTCGGCGCTTCACTGTCCTTGATGCGCAGACCCTTGCGGCCACCGCGATCGACCAGATAGAAACTGACCGTGCCGAACGCGACGATGGTCGGCTTCTCGTGCGAATCATCGAGCAGGGTTGCGCGTGCGCTGTTGCCGCCGTCTATCGTCGCCACGGCGTCGGCTTCGAGTTCGATCGTCACCACATCGCCGTCGAGCAGCACGGTGCCGAGCTTCATGGGCGCCTTGGCGATGACGATGTCATTGTCCTTCGCACTGCCGATCGTGTTGCGCCCCGGCTTGAGCCAGTCCAGACCAACCAGCGACAGCCAGCCGGTCGGCGCCGTCAGGCGTGAGAGACGTTGCGCGCGCCAGGCCTCGACGTCCTGCGCATGTTCAGCCGGCGTCGGTGCAGCAGCGGTGGCGACATTCGCCGCGATCAGTGCGGCCAGCCACAGGCTCGTCTTCGACATGACAGGCACTCCGTATCGGTGCACGGTCAGCGACCGCGCAGGAACAAGCGATCCAGTTCGGCCATGCCGAGCTGGACCCAGGTCGGCCGGCCGTGATTGCATTGGCCGGAGCGTTCGGTGGCTTCCATCTCACGCAGCAAGGCATCCATCTCGGGCAGGCTCAAGCGCCGGTTCGCACGCACCGAACCGTGGCAGGCCATGGTCGACAGCAGTTCGTTGCCGGCTTCCTCGACGCGGCGCGAGCTGCCGTGCGCGACGAGGTCGGCAATGACGTCGCGCACCAGTCCGGCGACGTCGCCGTCGGCGAGCAGGGTCGGCACGCGACGCACGGTCACCGCCTGCGGCCCGCTGCGCACGACATCGAAGCCGAGCTCGGCAAAGCGTTCGCCGTGCTCCTCGACGACTGCGGCCTCGCGCTCGCTGAGTGCAACGCCAACCGGCACCAGCAGCAGTTGCGAGCGGATGCCCTCGCCTTCACGGGCCTGCTTCAGGCGTTCGTAGGTGATGCGCTCGTGCGCGGCATGCATGTCGACGATGACGAGGCCGTGCGCGTTCTGCGCGAGCACGTAGACACCGTGCAACTGCGCGAGGGCGAAACCGAGCGGCGGAATCTCGCTGCCTTCCGCCGTGCGCGGCGAAGGCGCAGCGCTTGCGTCGGCAGACATGGAAGGCATGACCGCCGCTGCGCCGCCACCGATCAGCGCCGCATAGTCGGCCAGTGGTTCGCGTACGCCGAGACCAAGCCCGCCCTGCCCGCGCCAGGCCGGCATCGGCATGGCCGGCGACGACGCTGCGGTTGCTGCCAGCGGCGCGCTGCCGGCGCGCGTGGCCGCCAACGCCTCGTTGAGCGTGCGATAGAGGAAATCGTGGACCAGGCGCGCCTCGCGAAATCGCACTTCGCTCTTGGCTGGATGCACGTTGACGTCGACCAGGGCAGGATCGAGTTCAAGGAACAGCACGAAGGCCGGATGACGGCCATGGAACAACACATCGGCATACGCCTGGCGTACCGCGTGGGCAACGACGCGATCACGCACGAGGCGACCGTTGACGTGGAAATATTGCTGGTCGGCCTGTGCGCGTGAGGCGGTCGGCAGGCCGACCCAACCGCTGAGCCTCAAGCCCGCGCCGGCATGGTCGATGCGCAGGCTATCGGCAACAAAGGCCTCGCCAAGGACGTCGCCGACGCGGCGTTCGGCATCGGCGGCATCGCGCACCGGCTTGTACAGGCGCACCGGCTTGCCGTCGCTGGACAGGCGGAACTCGACCTCGCCGCGTGCCAGCGCGATCGACTTGACCAGATCGTCGATGTGGTTGAACTCGGTCCGCTCGGCACGCAGGAACTTGCGCCGCGCCGGCACGTTGTAGAACAGGTCGCGCACTTCGATGGTGGTGCCCGGTGCGTGCTGGGCCGGACGCGGCGGCTGCGGTTTGCCACCGTCCACCTCGATGCGCCAGGCATGTTCGGCTGCGACCGGACGCGAGGTCAGTGCGAAACGCGCCACCGAGGCGATCGACGGCAGGGCCTCGCCGCGAAAGCCGAGCGTGCCGACGCGCTCGAGATCCTCGAAACTCGCGATCTTGCTCGTTGCATGCGCCGACAGCGCCAGCGGCAGATCTTCGGCCTCGATGCCGCCGCCGTCGTCACGCACGCGGATCAGGCGCGCACCGCCCTGCTCGATGTCGATCTCGATGCGCCGTGCGCCAGCGTCAAGGCTGTTCTCGACGAGTTCCTTGACGACCGAAGCCGGCCGCTCGATGACCTCGCCGGCTGCGATCTGGTTGACGAGTTCGGACGGAAGCGGGCGGATGCGCGGCATCGGAAGCATGGCCGGGAAAGCACCGCATCATAGCGGATCGCCCGATCGCAGCCGTGCGGATCAGCCCTGGGGAATCTCGAGCACGTCGCCGACGCGCACATTGTCGCTGGCGAGCTTGTTGGCATTGCGCAAGGCGCCGACCGAAAGGCCATGACGGGCGGCGATCACGCCCAGCGTCTCGCCCCTGGACACCACATGCCGACTCGCGCGGTCACGACGGGCGTTTGCGGCAAACAGCGTACCGGGCGGCGGAGCCATGCGGAAATGGTTGCGGACACCCTCGACGATCGCCTCGGCGAGCTTGGTGCGCTCGTTCGGGTCGTTGAGGCGCTTCTCCTCCGCCGGATTGGAGATGAACGCCGTTTCGACCAGGATCGACGGCACATCGGGCGAACGCAGCACGACGAAGTTGGCGCGCTCGACGTGGGGCTTGTGGGTCGGCCCGACACGGCGCATCGCTGCGTGCACTTGGCCGGCCACGGCGTTGCTCGCCTCCATCGTCGCCCCCTGCGAGAGGTCGAGCAGGACCGCCGCGAGCGTGTCGTCACGCGTGTCGAGCGAAACACCACCGACGAGGTCGGCACGATTCTCGCGATCAGCCAGCCAGCGCGCGGCTTCGCTGGTCGCACCGCGTGGCGACAAAACCCATACCGAACTGCCGCGCGCCGAACTGTTGGTGAACGAGTCGGCATGCACCGACACGAACAGGTCGGCCTTGGCATCGCGCGCCTTCTGGTAGCGCTGCTTGTGCGGAATGAAGTAATCGGCATCGCGTGTCAGCATCGCCGCCATGCCAGGTTCCTTGTCGATCACGCGCTTAAGTTCGCGCGCAACCGCCAGGGTGATGTTCTTCTCGTAGGTGCCGGCGGCTCCGATCGAGCCGGGATCGTCACCTCCGTGGCCGGCGTCGATCATGATCAGCACGTCGCGCTGCGCACCGGCCGGCAACGCCGCCTGCACGGTCTTGATCGGGGCCGGCTTGGTCTGCGGATAGAGATCGAGCACGAGGCGGTAGCCGAACTTCTCGGCTGGCGGCAGCAGGAAGCTCTTCGCACGCACGCCTTCGGTGAGGTCGAAGACCACGCGCACGTCCTTGCCGCCATTGCGGCCGCTGCGGACTGCCTTGAGCAGGCCCTTGGCCTCGGGCGCGCCGAACCCGTTGGCGAACGAACTGGCACGCAGGTCGAGGACCAGGCGCGCGGGATCGGCAAGGTCGAACAGCTTGTAGTCGAGCGGGCCGGAGACATCGAACACGGCGCGCGTGTATTCCGGCCCCGCCCAGACCCGCAAGGCCTTCACTTCGGCGGCCTGGACGGGCATCAGGCAGGCGAGCAAGCCCGCCAGCAGGACCGTCCCTACACCCGTTTTTGCCCACCGTGTGTGCATGGGCGCACATTCAAACGCAGATCGTCAGGGAATTTCAAGTGTTTTCCCTTTTGAATCCGTGGCCTGCGAGATGTTCTTCAGGTGTCGATTCAGGAAGGGGCGACAGGAATGGATTGCTGGAAACGGTTTGGGCCGTGATGCCGCGCCTGTGCAACCCGCATGGAAAGAGCATCACGGCCCAGGCCGCTTCCTGCAGTTGTTTCCGCTGGGGAATGGGATCAGGGCAGGTTTGCGGCTTCCACCCAGGTCGCCCCTGCGGCCGATGCCGGCACGATGCGCAGGTCGCGTGCTTCGCCGGCATGATCCAGGCAAACGTGCAGGTCGGCTGGCGGCACGGCATCGCCGCCCCGCTCCGGCCATTCGACGAGCATGAAACTGCGACCATCGACCAGATCGGCAAGGCCAAGCCACTCGAGTTCGCCGGGATCGGCAAGACGGTAGAGGTCGAGATGGTGTGCCGCGGTCGTGCCGAGTGGATACGACTCGATCAGGCTGTAGGTTGGGCTCTTGATGCGGCCATCGACACCTGCGGCACCGAGCCAGGCCCGCGCGAAGGTCGTCTTGCCGGCGCCAAGTTCGCCATGCAGGTACACGACCATGCCCGGTGGCGCCGTCTGCGCCAGTGCTCGCGCGATAGCGACGAGGCCGGCTTCGTCGATCGCCTTGCGTGCGAAGACCTGGCTCACGCGGTCGACCCGTTGACCAGCGCGCGCAACGGCGTGAACAGGTCGCCGGCGACCAGCCCGCGCGGGCTCGATCCGGCCGCGGCATCACCGGCCAGCGCGTGCGCGACGACGCCGGCGCAGGCGGCCTCCCAGGCATCGAGGCCCTGCGCAAGCAGAGCGGCAATCACGCCACTCAGCACATCACCCATGCCGGCGGTGGCCATGCCCGGATTGCCAAATGGACACACCGCGATGCGCCCCTCCGGCGCGGCGACGAGGCTGCCGGCGCCTTTCAGCACGACCACACGGGCGCAACGGCGCGCGAGTTCGCGCGCGGCGGCAAAACGGTCGCGCTGCACGCTCGCCGCATCGCTGCCGAGCAGGCGCCCGGCCTCGCCGGGATGCGGTGTCAGCACTGTGCTCGCCGGCAGGTCGATCGGCGTGCGCGCGAGCAGGTTGAGCGCATCGGCATCGATCACCGCTGCACGCGCACTGCGCAGGGTCGTGTCCCACAGCGCATGGCTCCACGCGCCCTGACCAAGGCCCGGACCGAGCGCAACGACGCTGGCGCGTTCGAGCATCGGCGCGAGCGCCTGCGGGCATTCGACACCGCGCGCCATCAGTTCCGGACGCGCCGCGTTCAACGCGCCGACGTGCTGCGCGCGCGTGGCCACGCTGACCAGACCGGCACCCGTGCGCAACGCGGCTTCCGCGGCAAGACGCACCGCGCCGCCCATGCCATCGTCGCCGCCGACGACCAGCACGTGGCCAAAATTCCCCTTGTTCACATTGCCTGAACGAGGCGAAAGCACGTCGAGCGCGGCGCGCGTCAACAACTCCGCGTCGCGACCAATGGCGATGCGCGAAGCTGCCGGCACGTCCAGCGTCGCCAGCTCGCGCCGGCCGCAGCAGTCGGCGCCGTCGGCGCTGAACAGGCCGCGCTTCCATGCAATGAAACTGACCGTCACCTCGGCACGCACGGCGGCATCGGCAGCGACACCGGTATCGGCATCAAGCCCCGACGGCACATCGAGCGCCAATACCGGAAGCCCGCGCGCGGCAATGCGAGCGACGAGTTCGCGCGCAACCCCATCGAGGGCGCGGCCACCGCCGGTACCGAACAGGCCGTCGACGACGACATCGACTCCAGCCAGTTCATCGGTCGCGTCGCCATGCGCGAACGCACCGCCCGCCGCGACCCAGGCCGCACGCGCACGTTGCGCATCCGCACCCTGCGCTGCGCCGAACGGTGACCACACCATGACCTCCAGCCCATCGGACTTCGCCAGTGCGGCCAGCAGGAAGGCATCGCCACCGTTGTTGCCCGGCCCGGCCAGCACCAGCACGTGCTGCGCCGCCGGCCAGTGCCTGCGCAATGCCACGTAACCGGCCCGCGCCGCACGACTCATCAGCTCGAACCCCGGGATACCCGCGGCGATGACCGCGCAATCGAGGGCACGCACCTGAGCCACGGTCAACAGGTCGGTCGCGGAGGTGTCGGCTGGCATGGGCGGGATTATAGGGATGCCGTGACTCGCGATTCCTGCAGGAGCGCCTTCGGGCGCGATTCCTCCAACCGGCGCCGCTATCCTCCCATTCCCATGTCAGCACCGATGCCTCAGCCCCCGACCGACTACACCGATCTCGCCAAGCGCATCCGCGGCTGGGCGCGCGAACTGGGTTTCCAGCAGGTCGGCATCGCCGGCGTCGAACTCGATGCCGACGAAGTCCACCTGCTCGACTGGCTGGCCGCCGGTCGCCACGGCGAAATGGCCTACATGGAAAAGCACGGCACGCGTCGCAGCCGCCCGGCCGAGCTGCAACCCGGTACGCTGCGCGTGATCTCGGTGCGCATGGACTATCTCGCCGCGGATGCTCGCGAGGGCTGGGAGGTGCTCGGCGATGCAAGTCGTGCCTATGTCGCGCGCTACGCACTCGGCCGCGACTACCACAAGCTGATGCGCAACCGCCTGCAGAAACTCGCCGAGCGCATCGCCGAAGCGATCGGCCCGTTCGGTTATCGCGCCTTCGTCGATTCCGCGCCGGTGCTTGAACGCGCACTGGCGCGTGACAGCGGACTCGGCTGGATCGGCAAGCACACCTGCCTGATCAGCCGCGAAGCCGGTTCGTGGTTCTTCCTCGGCGAGCTCTACACCGACCTGCCCCTGCCGGTCGACGCGCCGGTCGGCGCGCACTGTGGCACCTGCACGCGCTGTATCGACATCTGCCCGACCCAGGCCATCGTCGCGCCGTACCAGGTCGATGCGCGGCGCTGCATTTCCTATCTGACGATCGAACTATCCGGACCGATCCCACCCGAACTGCGCCGCCCGATCGGCAACCGCATCTTCGGCTGCGACGATTGCCAGCTCGTTTGCCCGTGGAACAAGTACGCGCGGCCAACCGGCGAGTCGGGCTTCGCCGTGCGCCACGGCCTCGATGACAGCGCGCTCGTCGACCTGTTCGCCTGGAGCGAGGCCGAGTTCGGCCAGCGCACCGAAGGCTCGGCGATCCGCCGCACCGGCTACACGGGCTGGCTGCGCAATATCGCCGTCGCGCTCGGCAATGCGCCGCATTCGCCGGCAATCGTTGCTGCACTCGAAGCGCGCCGCTCGCATCCCTCGGAACTGGTGCGCGAGCACGTCGCCTGGGCCCTCGCCGAACAGGCGGCGAAGGCTGCTGCCACAACCACCTGAAACGCGTTCAGGCCGCCTGCTGCGGAATCGAATCGCTGGTGTGGGTCAGGCGATTGTGGCGGTCGACATAGACCAGGCTTGGCTTGAAAGCCGCCGCTTCCGCCTCGGCGATGACGCCATAGGCGCAGATGATGATGATGTCTCCCGGACCGGCACGATGCGCAGCGGCGCCGTTGATCGAGATCGTGCCCGAACCTTCCTCGGCGCGGATGGCATAGGTACTGAACCGCTCGCCGTTGTTGACGTTGTAGATGTGGATTTGTTCGTACTCGCGGATGCCCGAGATATCGAGCAGACGGCCGTCGATCGCGCAGGAACCCTCGTAATGGAGTTCGGCCTGAGTGACCGTGGCACGATGGATCTTGGCCTTGAGCATGTTGAGCTGCATGGGGCACCGACTCATGTTGCAGAAAAACAACGGGCAGCGATTTTATCAGATCGCAGTGCAGCAAGAATCGACGACGCCGCCGTTCCCGTGCGCCGATACCGCCACGTGTCGTGGCAGCGGCACGCATCCAAGTTGTTGAAATAAAACACGAACGCTCTCGGCGGATGGAAACGCATGGACAAAAAAAACCCTCGCTGCGAAACCGCGCGAGGGTCCAGATTGGAGTGACGACTACCTGCAATGCGCCCTGGTGTGCCTGGGTGAACAACGCCCCGCGTTGCATAAACCCCGAGCACGGTTGCGACCATACCACAGCTTGTTGCGAAGTGCCACAGGTTTCACACACCCACCTGTGATCCAGTTCTGGTTCCTTGGGCATGCCCCGGATCGATTTCTGAAGAAACGCCTGTCTGCTCGCCGCACGAAACGGCGTATCCCCTCAGGTCCCGGCCTTCCGTCGGACTCGCCAAGGGGATCATTCATGTCCATCCGTCATTGCCGCTTCCACCCGCTGGTCGCCGCCTTGGCGCTGGCTTTCGCCGTGCCCGGCGTCCATGCCAAGCCCTTCACCTACCAGGGTGAACTCACCGTCAGCACCAACCCCGCCGCGAGCTACGACTTCGAGGTGCGCCTGTTCGATGCCGCCGACAATGGCACCCTGCTGGCCGGGCCGTTTACGTTCAACGACGTCGTTCTCGATGAAGGCCGTTTCCTGCTGGATATCGATGCACCGGACACGGTCTTCATCGGTCCCGACCGCTGGCTCGAACTGCGTGTGCGGCGTGGCCCGGAAAGCGGCGACTTCACCACGCTCGAGCCGCGTCAGAAACTGCACCCCACGCCCTATGCCCAACACGCCGACGACGCCGACTTCGCCGCCCAGGTCGCGCCCAACAGCATCGGCACGGTCGAACTGATCGATGGCGCGGTCACCGCGGCGAAACTGGCCGACGGCGCCGTGCTGAGCGTCAAGCTCGCGAGCAACGCCGTCACCAGCGCGAAGATTGCCGATGCAGCGGTGACAGCCGCGAAGCTCGACGATGGCGCGGTCGGTTCGGCCAAGCTCGCCGATGGCGCCGTGACCACGGCCAAACTCGCCAACGGCGCGGTCACAGCCGCCAAGACCGATCCGGCTTCGGTGCAGAGCCGCGTCAGCGGAACCTGCCCCGCTGGCGAGGCCATCCGTGGCGTCGATCAGTCGGGTGCCGTCACCTGCGAAGCGATCCCCACCGCATCACCCGGCTGGGGCCTGAGCGGCAATTCCGGCACCAGCCCGCCGACGAACTTCATCGGCACGCTGGACGACCAGCCGTTCGACATGTTTGCGCGCAACAGTCGTACCCTGCGACTCGCTCCGGGCACCGACCCAAGCTATTTCGGCGCCAACAACATCATCGGCGGGCACCTCGACAACACGGCAGCGGCCGGCGTGTCGGGCGCAACCATCGGCGGCGGCGGATTCGTATCCAGTTCCGCAAACAGGGTGTCCGCCAATTTCGGCACGATCGGCGGTGGCCTTGGCAACACGGCGTCCGGGGCCAATGCGAGCATCGGGGGTGGCACGAGCAACCAGGCCACCCAGGAAAGCGCAACCGTGGGCGGCGGGTCGAACAACCGGGCACAAGGCCTGCGATCGACGGTGGCCGGCGGCGCCAACAACAACGTGCTGGGCGACTACGCGAGTGTCGGCGGCGGCCAGGGCCATCTCGCACCGGGCCTGCATGCCACCGTGTCAGGCGGCTACAACAACAGGGCGGGTGGCCCGCGCACGACGATAGGCGGCGGCTCCGGCAATTTCGCCACCGGCGACCACGCAACCATCGGTGGCGGCGGTGGAGAGTCCGTGGCCACCGGCGGACACAGTGCCGACGGCAACTGGAGCACGATCGGTGGCGGCTACAACAATCAGACCACAGGTGCCCATACGACGATCGGCGGCGGCTCCGGCAACCGTGCTACCGGCGACCGCGCGACGATCGGCGGCGGTGGTGCGGATGATGCCGGTTCGGGCGGAAACGTAGCCGGCGGGCACTGGAGCACTATCGGCGGTGGTATATCCAACTCCGCGCCAGGCCTTGCGGCAACCGTCGCGGGTGGGCTCGCCAATACCGCCTATGACTTCAGCACGATAGGTGGCGGCTACTACAACGTGGCCGACCGCAGAGGCACGGTGGCTGGTGGCACCTACAATCGCGCCAATGGCAGCGTCAGCACGGTGGGTGGCGGCAGCGACAACCATGCGGCTGGCACTGCCTCGTTCGTAGCCGGTGGTGCCCAAAACTGTGCCGGCGCCAACTACAGCTTCGCTGGCGGGAACAACGCCAAGGTGCGTCCGGGAAGCAATCCGGGGGGAAGCGGACCGTGCTCCAGCCTGTCCTATCCGGGAGGACAAGGGGATCACAAAACATTCATCTGGAATGGCCACGAGTCCGAAAACGTGGTCAGCGACTACAGTCATCGCTTCATCGTCAAAGCACAATTCGGCTTCTGGTTCGGCAAATCGGGGCAACCCACCTTCGACCCTGGTCACCTTATTACGACCTCGACCGGCGCATCACTTACCGGCGGCGGCACCTGGGCCAACGCTTCCTCGGTCGATCTCAAGACCGATTTCGTTCCGGTCGATGTGGAAGGCACCCTCGCTCGCGTGCTGCGCCTGCCGCTGACCACTTGGGTCTATCGCGATTCAGCGGAAGAAGGCCGGCATCTGGGGCCGATGGCCGAGGATTTTGCCGCCGCGTTCGGACTGGGTGCGGAAGCTGCGTCAATCAGCACCGTCGATGCCGACGGCGTGGCGCTGGCCGCGATCCAGGGCTTGAACGCGCGACTGCAAGCCGAGACCGCGGCCTTGCGCGAAGAGTTGGCCGCGCAGAAGGACGTGTTCAGCGCTGAACTGACCGCTTTGGCCGAACGCCTGCGCGCGCTGGAAGCGACGAGGACACCGCGATGAAACGCGCGGCGCGATGGCTCATGCCGGTGCTGATCGTACTGGCCGCAGGCGCGGCTCTGGCGCAATCCAGCGGCGGCGATTTCGCGGTGCGGAAATCCGTCATCGCCGCCGGCAGCGCGGAAGCGCAGGGCAGCGACTTTCGCGTCGCAGCCACCGTCGGCCAGCACGATACCGGCGCGATGAGCGGCGGCGACTTCACCGCCAAGGCCGGCTACTGGCCCGTCGGCGGCCTGCCCGACGACCGCATCTTCCGCAATGGCTTCGATCCGCCGCCGTAGGAACACACCTCCGGTCTTTCTCCCGATGGGAGAGGGAAGACAAGCCACATGCGGCAAATCAGGGGCGGTCGAACTCGAGGTTGTCGATCAGGCGGACTCCAGCCAGGCGTGCCGCCAACAGGGCCACCCCGCCGGTCGGGAAACCTGAATCCGGCAAGTCGAGCGTGGCGGCATCGCGCAGCACCGCGTAGTCCGGCTCGAATCCGGCCGCACCCAGGCGGGCGACCGCCTCCTCCTCGATCAACCGCCAGGCCGATGGGCGCGTGCGGACTTCGCCAACCATCCACTGCAGGGTTGCATGCAGCACCTGCGCCTGCCGGCGCTGCGCCTCATCCAGATACTGGTTGCGCGAACTCATCGCCAGACCGCCCGGCTCTCGCACGATCGGTGCGCCGACGATGTCGATCGGGAAACCGAGATCAGCGACCAGCGCGCGCACGACCAGCCACTGCTGGTAGTCCTTGCGGCCGAACACGGCGAGATCGGGCTGGACCAGATTGAACAGGCGCGCGACCACCGTGGCCACACCGTCGAAGTGCCCCGGCCGACTCGCACCATCGAGCACTTCCGTGATGCCCGGCACCGACATGCGCACGGCACGTCCGGTGCCGAGCGGATACAGCGTTGCGACGTCGGGCAGGAACAACAGGTCGCAACCGACGCGCGCGAGCTTTTCCGCATCCTGTTCGGGTGTGCGTGGATAGCGCGCGAAATCCTCGTTCGGGCCGAACTGGGTCGGGTTGACGAACACGCTGGCGACGACGAAACCGGCCCGCTCCCGTGCAAGCGCAACCAGCGACTCGTGGCCGGCATGCAGGTTGCCCATGGTCGGCACGAAACCGATGCGCAGGCCGCGCCCACGCGCCGCGCGCACGTGCTGGCGCAGATCGGCGATGGTGGTGACGGTATCCATCAGTACGAATGCTCCACGGCCGGGAAACTGCCGTCGCGCACGGCGTCGCGATAGGCGGCGAAGGCCGCCGCGATCGAATCACGACCCGCAAGGAAGTTGTGCGTGAAGCGCGGGCGCTTGCCCGACGTGAGGCCAAGCAGATCGTGGACGACGAGCACCTGGCCATCGCAAGCGGGGCCGGCGCCGATGCCGATGGTCGGGATCGCCAGCTCGCGCGTGATGCGTGCGGCCAGCGCGGCCGGCACGCATTCGAGCACGAGCGCCTCGGCACCGGCTTCGGCAATACGATGGGCGCTCTCGACCAGCTTTTCCGCCTCGTCGTCTGCACGCCCCTGCACGCGATAGCCGCCGAAGCGGTGCACCGACTGCGGCGTCAGGCCGAGATGCGCACACACAGGCACGTCGTGGCGAACGAGTGCAGCGATCACTTCGCAGACCCAGCCGGCTCCTTCCAGCTTGACCATCGCTGCGCCACCCTCGGCCATCAGCCGTGCCGCCGTCGCCAGTGCGGTCGGCACGTCGCGGAACGACATGAACGGCATGTCGGCGACGAGCAGCGCGCTGGACAGGCCGCGCGCCACCGCCGCGCAGTGGTAGACCATGGCATCGACCGTCACCGGCAGCGTGTTCGCATGACCCTGCACGACCATGCCCAGCGAATCACCGACCAGTGCAAGGTCGATGCCGCTGGCATCGAGGCAGGCGGCGAAACTCGCGTCATAGCAAGTCAGCGCGACGATCTTTTCGCCAGCCTGCTTGCGCTGACGCAACTGTGGCACGGTGAACGGAGCTCGTGCCGGCGCGGCACGCGGTGTGGGGTACATGCGGAGCGTCCAGGAATGTCGCGCGGCCGGATATCGTAGCGCGGCGGATCAAGTGAGGGATGCTCTGATCAATCCCGCAGTGGCGAGGCCTCACAACGCAACGCAGGCCTGGGCGTCGAACGTCGCCGCAAGCACGCCGACCGCCCCGTGTCCCGGAATCTCGATCGCTGGATCGATATCGAGCAGCGGCACGATCACGAAGGCGCGTTCGTGCAGGCGTGGATGGGGCAGTTCGAGACCAGCCTCGCGCACAGCACCAGCGCCGTGCAGGAGCAGATCGAGATCGAGCGTGCGCGGGCCCCATCGCCCACCATCACGGACACGGCCGTGACGGCGTTCGATCGCGAGCAGTTCATCGAGCAGCGCACGCGGCGCCAGGCCGGTTTCTATTTCGGCGACCGCATTGACGTAATCGGGCTGGACGATGCCACCCCAGGGCGGCGTGCGGTACAGGCGAGAACGCCGGCACAGGCGTGTCATCGTGATCGCGTCGATCTCGCCGAAGGCACGCAGGATGTGCTGCCGGGGAGAGTCCAGATTGCTGCCCAGGCCGATGTAGGCGAGGACGCGCGTCACTGTGGCGCCGCTGTCGGTTCCGTACCCGTCGATGCGGCGGCGGACTTGCGGCGCCGACGCGGACGCTTGCGCTTGCTCGCCGCGCCCTGCTCCGCCGGTACCGCAGGCGCTGGCGTGAGACGCTCACCGAGCACCTGTGGATCGAGATGCTGCGCCTCCGTCCACCACTCGACGAGCGGCATGAGTTCAGGTTCGTCATGCGCGCGCAGGACCAGGAAATCGAAGGCCGCACGGAAACGCGGATGCGCGAGCAGACGCATCACGCGCTTCTTCTGGCGTTGCTCGAAGCGCGGCTGCAACGCCCAGATCTCCTCCATGCCCAGGGCGAAACGGCGCGGGATCGCCACGCGCGCGGCTTGCTGGTGCATGACGCGGTCGACCGCCATCGACCAGGCAACCGCGGGATCGGAACCGTCCGCGACCATGCGTTGCGCGGTCGAGCGCACCGGCTCCCACAGCAACGCGGCAAACAGGAAAGCCGGCGTGACCGGCTTGTCGGCGCGCACGCGCTCGTCGGTGCTGGTGAAGGTGTAGCCGAGCAGGCGACCGAATTCCGCCGCACGCGGGCCGGACAGCGCCACCGCCGTGGCCGGAAACAGTTCCTTCAGCAGGCCATGGTTGTGCAGGCGGCGCAGGCTTTCGAGACCGTGTCCGGCCAGGAACAGCTTGAGCGACTCGTCGAACAGGCGTGCGGGTGCGACGTCGGCGAGCAGCGGCGCCAGTTCGGCGAACGGCGCGGCGGCCTCGGCCGCGATCTCAAAGCCGAGCTTGGCGGCAAGTCGCGCGGCACGCAGCATGCGCACCGGGTCTTCGCGGTAGCGTTGCTCGGGATCACCGATCAGGCGCAACCGGCGCTGCTGCAGGTCGTCGATGCCACCGACGTAGTCACGCACGCTGAAGTCGGCGATGTCGTAGTACAGCGCGTTGACGGTGAAGTCGCGACGGATCGCGTCTTCCTCGATGCTGCCGTAGACGTTGTCGCGCAGGATGCGACCATCGACGATGTGGCGGTCGGCGTCGCCCTCCTCGCCGGTGCCGCGGAACGTGGCGACCTCGACGATCTCGCGACCGAACACGACATGGGCGAGGCGGAAGCGCCGGCCGATGAGACGGCAGTTGCGGAACAACGCGCGCGTCTGCTCTGGAGTGGCGTCCGTGGCGACGTCGAAGTCCTTGGGATGGCCGCCGAGCAACAGGTCGCGCACGGCACCGCCGACGAGGAAGGCCTTGTAGCCGGCCTCATGCAGGCGGTAGAGCACGCGCAGCGCACCACTGGAAATGTTCTTGCGCGAGATGCCGTGCTCGGCGCGGGGAATGATGCGCAAGCCCGGCGGCACGGAGGCGGAGGCGTGGTGCGTGTTCGACTCGGATGGATTCATTCAGTACGTCGCGCGGTCGGCTCGATGGCGGACCGGCGGATTGTCGGCGGTTAGGATTCCGTTATACTACGCGCCCCGCGCGGTCCCATACAGCGCTCCCTTCGTCTAGTGGTCCAGGACACCGCCCTCTCAAGGCGGGAACACGAGTTCGAACCTCGTAGGGAGCGCCAATTATTGGTGCGATCGTCCGTGATCGCTGAGAGTGCAAGGAACTGAAATCCTCCGGCGTTTCTTCCTGGGTGGATTCCAGAAGCGGCCATCCTTGGCTGCACTTTTGATGAACATCCGGCTTCGTAGTGTAGGGACTTCGTTTCCTGGTTTTGACTTCGTTTCCTGATTTTGCTGTCGCCCGAGAATCTCCCGGCAACGACCCCAGATTGATCTGACCATGCCCTTCGTCGTCACCGAGAACTGCATCAAGTGCAAGTACACCGACTGCGTCGAGGTGTGTCCGGTCGACTGCTTCCATGAAGGGCCGAACTTCCTCGTGATCGATCCCGAGGAGTGCATCGACTGCACCCTGTGTGAGCCGGAGTGTCCGGCCAATGCAATCTATCCCGAAGATGACGTGCCCGCCGGACAGGAGGGCTTCATCGCTCTCAACGCCGAGCTCTCGAAGGGCTGGCCGGTGCTGACCGAGCGCAAGGACGCCCCGCCCGATGCCAAGGATTGGGATGGGAAGCCCGACAAGCTCAAGTATCTCGAACGCTGAACAGGCCTTGGACCGATCGTTTTCGCTGCAGGCCTCGCGGGAACGGAACGCGCCACCGCCGAACTTTTGATTCCCAATGTCGGGCCGTGCTCACAACAGGCGTTGGCGCAGCACTGCGAGCAGGTCGCGCGCGGCCTTCGTGCTGGCGGCGTCGTTGGTGCCCTCAACCACCACCATGCTGGCCTCGCCGTCCGCGCGCACACGCACGAGGAGAGGCACACGTGTGCCAACCTTGCGATCGGCCGCCCGGCCGAACGTGATCGCACGCTTGAACCAGCCCGGACGCTGACTGACCGTTGCGTTGGCGAGAACCTGGTAGGTGCCGGCCGCATCATCGCGCGACTCGATCACGGCTGCGCCGGAACGTTCGAGGGCGAGACCAACTCGCCGCCAGGCACTGGCTGGCGTGTCGGTGATGCGCAGGCCCTCGTCACCGAGCTGCGCCCCACCGGCAACCAGGGCAGCCTGCGGTGGTGCGGCCACTTCATCGATCGGCGCGCTCGACGGCGTGACATTCGTCGCGACACGTTGCTGCGGGACTGCCAGCGCACCACTCGTGTTGGGCGCTTCCAGATCGGGCGGGACTTCCAGCGGCCGCGATTGCTGAGCGGACTTGTAGGCATCGGGCTTGTTGCCGAACTTGCTGCGGATGAAACTGCAGCCGCCAAGCAGGAACGCCGTCAGCGCAACGAGGGTGGCGAGCGTGAGGATTCGCTTCACGGAATGGATTCCAGGAGGTGTGGACATGAACGGTCAGGCAGTGGCACGGATCGCCTCGACGAGCCCGAGCGCCGCCAGCACCGCGTCCGCCTGCGACTGGCGCGCGGCGGACAACGTGGTCAATGGCAGGCGTGGCGCGGCGCCACCGAAGCCAATGCGATGCAGGCACCATTTGAGCGGAATCGGGTTCGGTTCGGCACCGAGCAGATCGAAAAGTGGACCGAGACGCTGGTCGATCTCACCGGCACCGGCTCCGTCGCCCGCTGCAGCACGTTCGCACAGGGCCTGCATGGCAGCCGGCACCAGGTTCGCAGCCACAGAGATCACGCCGTCGGCGCCTGCGGCGATCGCTCGCGAGCAGGTCGGATCGTCGCCCGAGAGGACCACGAAACCATCGCTGCGCAAGGCAAGCAAGGCCTGCATGCGCTCCGGTGCAGCGACCGCTTCCTTGATGCCGACGATGCCGGCCTGCGCACGCAGGCGCGCCACGGTCTCGGGCAGGAGGTCGCAGGCGCTGCGCGTCGGCACGTTGTAGAGCAGCACCGGCATGCCGCCGTGTGCTGCGACTTCGCTGAAATGTCGATACAGGCCTTCCTGGGTCGGCCGCACATAGGCGGGCGTGACGACCAGGGCGATGTCGGCGCCGGCGTCGGCCGCACGGCGGGTCTGCGCGATCGTTTTCGCCGTCGATTGCAGGCCCGTGCCGGCAATCACCGGAATGCGCCGGTCGGCACGCTGGACGGCGAGCGCGACCAAGGCGCCGAACTCCTCGATTTCGAGCGCGGCGCCTTCGCCGGTCGAGCCGGCGACAACGAGCGCGCGCGTGCCGCCGGCGAGCTGATGGTCGATCAACCGCCCGAACGCATCGAGGTCGAGCGCCGTGCCATCGGCCGTGAACGGCGTGGCCAGTGCGCAGAGGCTTCCAGTGAGCTTCAAGGCGTCAATCGGCGTACGTGACAGGGACTCGGGATGGTAGGGCGCCCCCGGACGGAAGTCCATCGAAGGCGGGAATTCATGGGGCCACTCCGGATACACAGGGAAGCTCGCTTGCGACCCTCGGACGTGCCGCGTATTCTCGCCGACGCAGGCGCCGAGTCTGCGAGCAGGGCGCCGGTGAAGCCGTGAAGCAGGCAGGAAAGCAGGTCTTGAACGATCGCGCGCCGCGTCCGACCACGAACGAGAACCACCTGGTGGTCAGCGCCTATGCGGCGCCCGAGCATTCGCCGCTCATCGCCGTGAGCAAGCGCGTCAACGACTGCGGCTGCAATGTCGTCGAGGCGCGCGTGGCCTCGCTCGGCAGCGAACTCGGCGTGCAGGTGCTCGTGCAGGGTTCCTGGGATGCGATCGCCAAGCTCGAGAACGCACTGGCCAAGCTCGAGCGCGACGGCGGCCTGCGCCTCTCGCACTTCCGCACCAGCGCCAAGCAGCAACAGTCCAACCTTCTGCCATATGTGGTCGAAGTGATCGCCGCCGACAAGCCCGGCGTGCTGTTCCAGCTTGCCGAATTCTTCGCCTCGCACGACATCAGCATCGAGCAGTTGCACTCCACGCGCTACCGCGCAATGCAGACCGGCGCCGACATGTTCTCCGCGCAGATCACGATCGGCATCCCGAGCTCGATGCACCTGGCGGGGCTGCGCGACGATTTCCTCGAGTTCTGCGACGGGCTCAACCTCGACGCGATCATGGACCCGATGAAGTTCTGAAGTGACGAGAACAGCCGACTCCATGACGGACACACCGACGACCGCGATCGGCAAGCGCGTACCTGCGCTGGCCGGCATCACCGCCGACGGTTCGACGCTGCGCCTGTCCGGCCTGCGCGGCAAACACGTAGTCATCTATTTCTATCCAAAGGATGCGACGCCGGGCTGCACTCTCGAGGCGCAGGATTTCCGCGACCTCTACCCGAAGTTCAAGGCGCTCGGCTGCGAAATCGTCGGCGTCTCGCGTGATTCCGCCGCCTCGCATGCAAAGTTCTGCGCGAAGCAGTCCCTGCCTTTTCCGCTCGTCGCCGACGTCGACGAAACCTGGTGCAAGACCTTCGACGTGATCCGCGAGAAGGTGCTGTACGGCAAGCGCCACATGGGCATCGTGCGCAGCACCTTCCTGGTCGACACCGCAGGAGTCCTGCGCGCAGAGTGGCGTGGCGTCAAGGTACCCGGCCACGCCGCAGAAGTGCTGGAGTGGTTGGCTCGGAAGTGACGACCATTTCCCGAAACGACATGCCCCCGCGACCCGCGCCAGCACGCGACGTTGCCGCTCCACCCCGTTTCCCACCCACCGAGGCCCGTGCATGACCCGAGGCAAGCGCATCTACGTGCTCGACACCAACGTGCTGATGCACGACCCGACTTCGCTGTTCCGTTTCGAGGAACATGACGTCTTCATCCCGATGACGGTGCTCGAGGAACTCGATGCGGCGAAGAAGGGGCAATCGGAAGTTTCACGCAACGCACGCCAGGTCAGTCGCTTCATCAATGAGCTGATCGAACAGGATCGCAACCGCCGCATCGATGAAGGGCTCGACCTGCGCCTGCCGCAGGGTTTGCGACTCGACCGTTCGCCCGAAGTCGGTCGCCTCTATTTCCAGACCCAGGCCGCCGATGCACCATCGGCCAACGGCCGAAAGCGCGGCATCCCCGATAACCTGATCCTCGCCTCGGTGATCGCGTTGCGCGATGCACATCCGGAGGTTCCGGTTGTCCTCGTCACCAAGGACATCAACCTGCGCATCAAGGCGTCGATCTTCAACATCGCCGCCGAGGACTACGAGAACGACCGCGCACTCGACGATTTCAGCCTGCTCTATGCCGGTCACAACGAACTGCCGGCCGATTTCTGGGATCGCCATGCTGAACTGCGTTCGTGGTCCGAGCGCGGCCGCACGTTCTATGAGGTGACCCTCGGCAAGGACGAGGACTGGCATCCGCACCAGTTCCTCTATCTGCCCGGCGACAACGAAGTCGAACTGCGCGTCCTCGACGTCGCCGACGGCAAGGCGCTCTTGCAGATCGTCGACGACTACCGCAGTGGATCGCACACCGTGTGGGGCATCTCCGCGCGCAACCGCGAGCAGAACTTCGCGCTCAACGCGCTGATGGATCCGGAGGTCGACTTCGTCACCCTGCTCGGCACCGCCGGCACCGGCAAGACCCTGCTCGCCTTGGCCGCAGGTCTCGCCCAGGTCATGGACCAGCAGCGCTACCGCGAGATCATCATGACCCGCGCGACCGTCTCGGTTGGTGAGGACATCGGTTTCCTGCCCGGCACCGAGGAGGAAAAGATGACGCCATGGATGGGCGCGCTGACCGACAACCTCGAAGTGCTGACCTCGCCACAGGAAGGCGGCGCATGGGGCCGCGCTGCAACCAATGACCTGCTCGCCTCGCGGATCAAGATCCGTTCGATGAACTTCATGCGTGGCCGCACCTTCCTCAGCCGCTACGTCATACTCGACGAGGCGCAGAACCTGACCCCGAAGCAGATGAAGACCCTGGTCACGCGCGCCGGCCCGGGTTGCAAGATCGTCTGCCTCGGCAACGTCGAACAGATCGACACACCGTATCTCACCGAAACCACGTCGGGACTGACCTACGCGGTCGACCGCTTCAAGCAGTGGGGCCATTCCGCCCACCTGACCCTGCGCCGCGGCGAACGCTCGCGCCTGGCCGACTTCGCCTCCGAGGTGCTGTAACGACACCTCGCCGCAGGAGCCCGTTCACGGGCGATCGGGCGTGGTGACGAACGAAGGAGAAGCATCGCCCCTGAAGGGGTTCCTGCAGTGGAACGCGCCTGCCTTCGCCTTCGCGGGTCGCGGCAACAAGATGCGATCGGGACGGAATCCGTTCCGCCCGATCGCACAGCCCTGTGGAGCCTGTTGCCTGCGCCCTGGGGCGAGGGATGCTCTGATCAATCCCACAACGGCGTCATGACATCCGCAAGGTTCGCGGCGGGGTGGGCGTGCCGAAGTGCAGGCTGGTTGCCTGGGCGAGCTGCGCACGCCGCGCTGCGGGCCTTGCGGATGTCACCCCGTCATTGCGGGATGATCGGAGCATCCCTAGAAGCGCGTGGCCCAGAGTGCCTCGAACTCGACGTTGTCGCCGGTCGTGGTGTCCTGCGCGCGATGGCCTGGGACACCGAGGAAGTACGGCGAACTCGAGTACACCGCCTGCATGCTCAAACGCGAGCGCTGACCGAACGCGCGCGCGTAACCGAGTGCAACGGTGTGGTCGGCGGGATCAAGGTCGAGCGCATTGCGCAGCAGTGGCGAGGTTGGTTGCGGCTGCTGGCGCGTCGTGTAGCGCAACTCCAGCTCACCGAAGGCCGGGCGACGGAAGGTCCAGCCGGCACTGTAGACGTCGAGATCCTGCCAGGCGAACTCCGGGCTTATGCCACTGCCGAGCAAAACCAGGAAGCGGCGCGGCAGGGCAGGATTCGTGAATGTGGGCACGTGGCTGTACATGACGCGCTGCGCACCGACATCGAACGACAGCGAGGGTGTCAGCGCATAACTCAGCGACAGGGTTGCGCTGGCCGGGATGTCGAACTGGCCCGGTTCCGAATACACGCCGCGATAGCTCTTGAAGGCGTCCATGTTGACGCGCGACTGGTAGGCGACGTTCCAGCCGAGACGCTCGCCGAAGCGGTTCCCGGCATCCACGCGCAGACCACCGCCGGACGAACCCTCGCTCGGCAGGCTCGACCAGGTCGGCATGCCATCGGTTGCCGCCACCTCGCCGAAGCCGAGCGTGACGAAACGCTGGTAAGCGAGCACCGCGGTGACGCCCAATGAACCGGACCGGCCCCATGGGCGAATGTAGGATGGCGTAACGACGAGCCGCTGCAAGCCCGGGCGCGGCAGGTCACCGGCCACATCAGGTGCAGGCAGGGAGAGATTCAACGGCCGCTCGTCGAGCGCGCGACGTGCGAACGTGACACCGAAATAGGCCGACGGCTCCTGCCCCGCCGCGGACAGGGCGAAGGCGAGCGCACGTACGTCGGTGGGTGCATCGAACACTTGTGGAGCACTCGCTTGCTGCACAAGCGCCCACGAGAATCCGGGAGTGATGCTCGCCAGCGCATAGGCATGCCAACGCGCCGGCATCGACGCCTCATTCGGATCGGGAGTGGCCGCCGACGCAAAAGAAGCCGGGAGCGCCAGCGCAAGGCCGATCGCTCCCGCAAACATGCGTGCTGTTGCTGTGGATACCCGCTGCATTGCCCTGGTTGCCGCGGTGGAAGGAGTGCTGCTGTTGCGGGGCGCAGTTTGGCGCAAACGCAACAGCGGGTCAAGTACGCAACAACACGTCCAAATGGCTTGTGCGTGTGTTGTATGGACGCAGCCATGCCCTTCAGAATCGCCTCGCAGCCTCGACTGTCGCGAAAAGCCAACACCCATGAGCCGATCTCCCCCCCGCCCCATTGCCCTGACCATCGCCGGCTCCGACTCGGGCGGCGGTGCCGGCATCCAGACCGACCTGCGCACGTTCTCGGCCTTCGGCGTGCACGGCACCAGCGCGATCACCGCGGTGACGGCACAGAACACACGCGCTGTGACCGCCATCGAAATGATGCCGGCCGCCGTGGTCGAAGCGCAGATCGACGCCGTGCTCGATGACTTTCCAGTCGGCGCGATGAAGACCGGCATGCTCGGCAGCGAGCGCATCGTGCGCGCGGTGTGTGCTGCGCTCGAGCGCCACAGGGCGCGGCCGCTGGTGGTCGATCCGGTACTGGTGGCAACCTCGGGCGCGCGGCTCGCACGCGAAGGGCTGGTCGCAGCGATCCGCCGCCACCTGCTGCCGCGCGCTACCTTGCTGACCCCGAATCTACCCGAAGCCGCGCAACTGCTGGGCCGCGAACTGCGCACGCGCGACGATCTCGGCACGGCTGCACAGCGCCTGTTCGACACCGGAGCACATGCCGTGCTGGTCAAGGGCGGACACCTGGAGGGGCGCACGGTACAGGATGTGCTCGTTTCGGCGGCCGGAACCCGCTGGTTCCGCCATCCCCGCCTGCGTGGCGAGGCGCATGGCACCGGCTGCACGCTGGCAGCAGCCATCACCGCCGGGCTGGCGCGCGGTGATGCCCTCGAGGACGCAGTGGCCGCCGCCATCGAGTTCGTCCATCGCGCACTTGCGCACGGATTCCGACCCGGCAGGGGCGGATTGACCGTGCTCGACCCGCTCGCGGCAGGCGATCCGAAGGGACCGTAGGCAGCAGCCGTAGGACACGGCTTCAGCCATGATGTCTCGGCTGCACAGCATTCCAGGATTGAGCATCGCGCCTGAAGGTGTTTCCCACAGTCGCGATGCTTCATCCCTATCCGCCACGCACACGCTCGATGAGCGCGTCGGTGAAGGTCGTGGTCGTGCCCTGGCCACCCAGGTCGGGAGTGAGGCGGTCGCCAGCGGTCAGCGTGGCGCGGATCGCCTCGCGCACGTGCCGCGCGCGGTCTTCCATACCGAGGTGGCCAAGCATCTGCGCGGCACCGAGCAGCAGCGCGCAGGGATTGGCCACGCCCTTGCCGGCGATGTCCGGAGCGGAACCATGCACAGCCTCGAAGATCGCCGCCCCTTCGCCGATGTTCGCGCCCGGCGCGAGGCCGAGGCCACCGACCAGGCCCGCACACAGATCCGAAATGATGTCGCCGAACAGGTTCGTGGTGACAATCACGTCGAACTGGTGCGGATTCATCACGAGCTGCATGCAGGTATTGTCGACGATCATCTCGTTGAAGGTGATGTCCTCGTACTCGCGGGCGATATCGCGGGCGGTCTTGAGGAACAACCCGGAAGTCGTCTTCATGATGTTCGCCTTGTGCACGGCGGTGACCTTGCGTCGACCCTGGCTGCGCGCCATCTCGAAGGCGTAGCGCACGATGCGCTGGCAGCCATGGCGGGTATTGCGGATCAGCGACTGTGCGACCTCACCGTCCTCGGACAGCGTCTGGCCCTCGGAGCCGTAGGCGCCCTCGGTGTTCTCGCGCACGGTGATGATGTCGATGTTCTCGTAGCGCGCCTTCGTGCCCGGGAAGGTGATTGCCGGACGCACGTTGGCGTATAGATCGAAGCGCTTGCGCAGTTCGACGTTGAGCGAACTGAATCCACCGCCGATCGGCGTGGTCAGGGGCCCCTTGAGGGCAATCCTGTGACGTGCGATCGCATCGATCGTGGCCTGCGGCAGCAGCTCGCCAGTGTGCTGCTGGGCGGCCATTCCGGCTTCGACGAATTCATATTCCAAGCCGACATCCAGGGCGTCGAGAACGCGCAGGACCGCGTCCATGATCTCCGGCCCGATGCCGTCACCCCGAATTACCGCGATCGTCTTGCTCATCAGGAACACCGACTCCATGAAGGGACTGCCGCCACGCGGCAAATAAGGGCATTATCGCGGAAATGATCGTGCGGCGCACAACGAGAATCCCGACAAAGCTGCGGCGATTTGCCCTCGCCGCGCTGCCCCTTCTTGTGGTCGCACCGGCACTCGCGTGGGCCAACATCGACCTGAAACTCAGCCTCGTTGCCACGTCAATGCACGCACCACAGGCGCCGCCGGACCTGCGCATCGAAGCGACCTGGCCGAACACCTGCCTGCCGGCCGTCGAGGCGGTGACGATCGTGCCGGGACATATCGACGTGCACCTGCGCCAGCCCGGCACCCGCTGCACGGTCGAGCCGACGGCGTTTGCCGTCGAGGTCAACCCGGCCCGGGCTTCAGGCTGGAGCCACCTGCCACGCGATGTCTATGCGGTACGCCTGTTTCTGGCCGGCGCCGGCAGTTCCGGCAGGCTCATTGCCTTCCGCTGGCTCGATGCCGCGGCTGACAATCCGGCAACGCCCGAAAGCGGCTTTTGGTGGTCGGTTGCGAATCAACGCGACGGCGTAGCGGAACTCATCGGCAGCGGCATCAGCCTCGAACGCCAGGGCGAGCGCATCGCCGTAACCCTGTTCGGCTACGATGCCGGCCGGCCGGAATGGGCTTTCGGCAGTGGCGTGTTGCGCGGCAGCGTTGCCCACGTGCAGCTCATGCGCATGCGCGGCGGCAACGCGCCGTTCACTCCAGGCGTGTCCGCCCCGATCGCCGAGCCCGGCCCGGCCTTGCATCTGCATTTCGCCTCACCGGCGCAGGCCGAGGCCTGGATCGAGCGCGACCTGGCCGAGAGTGACCTCGGCATCGAACTGCAACCGCTGGCCCTCGCACGATCGACATTTTCGACCGCACGCGCGGGCAGCGCGTGGCAGGGGCGCTGGGTGCTGATCGGCGGCGTGCATGGCGACGCCCGAGTCATGCAGTTCAACGACGCCGCAAGCACGTCCGATGCCGACGGTTTCCGCCTGCTCGACAACAGCTTCGGGGCAGAACTCGACTGCCGTCTCGATGATGGCCCCGCCGCGTTCCCGCGGCGCTGCACGTTGCGGATCGATGGGCGATCCGCGACACACTTCGACCGCATCGGACTGGACCGCCTGCAGGGGCGCGACGGCGAGGGGCGCGTTGCCGAACTGATACGACTGCCTGAATGACGGGCAAGTCCGGGCGATGGCATCGCTCAAGCCGCGGTGCATGCATCCCAGCAACCTGCGACTTCAGCTACCGATGAGCTCGGCGAGCCGGCCGCTGCGGTCGGCGGCGACGAGATCGTCGAAGCCACCGACGTGCGTGTCGCCGATGAAGATCTGCGGAACCGTGCGCCGCCCACCCGAGCGGACCAGCATTTCGTCACGCCGCGCGGGGTTGGTGTCGATGCGGATCTCGTCGTAGTCGAACCCCTTCTGACTCAGGAAGTTCTTGGCCGCCACGCAGTAAGGGCAGATCGCGGTCGTGAAGAGTTCGACCTTGGGCATGGATTGCGGACCTCGCGCTGTGGCACCGAGGTGCCGTGATGGTATCGCCCCGAGATGCGGCCGCGGCAGGATGTTGCAAGGGCCATTCGGCTCGCAGCAGCAAGGCATCAGCGGCTGACGCCGCGCACAGGATCGATGCCGTGCGCTGGCGCCTTTGGTCGCCCCGGGCCGAACCGGTGCGCACAGCCGGCTCACATCGGCTTAAGGATTGTGGCGCTAGACTCGGGAGCGCCGTGACCGAACCCATTCGCGGCCGCAGCCGCTCCTGCGAGGCCCTGGTTCCATCGGAGCGACTTTGGCCGCAGATAGATTGACCGCCCATCTGTTCCATCAATCCGTATCGCGGAGCGTCCCATGCTTGCCCGCCGCCTGCTCCCTCTCGTTCTCTCCAGCTTGCTGACCGGCCTGGCTGGTGCGCAGGAACCGCCGCGTCTGCCCGACATCGGCAGCTCCGCAGCCAGTGCAGCGACGCCTGCCGAAATGCGCGAGTATGGAGCCAGCATGTTGCGCGAGTTGCGCGCGTACAACCTCATCTTCGACGATCCACTGGTGAGCGACTACTTGCGTTCCCTCGGCTACCGGCTGGTTTCCTACAGTGAAGGTGCCGGTCAGCCGTTCACTTTCTTCGTCGTGCGCAGCAACGACATCAATGCCTTCGCCGCGCCGGGCGGCTATCTCGGCTTCAATATCGGCCTCATCACCTCGGTGGGCAGCGAGGACGAACTCGCCGCCGTGATGGGTCACGAGATCGCCCACATCACACAGCAGCATACGCTGCGCGCGTTCGAGGATTCGAAAAAGGTCTCGCTGCCCATCGCGCTGGCGATGCTCGGCGTGCTGGCCGCCGCGAGCGGACGCAGCGACGACACGGGCGAAGCGGCGATCATGGCCGGCATGTCGCTGATTCAGCAGCGCGCGATCAACTTCACGCGCTACGACGAAATGGAAGCGGATCGCGTCGGCATCCAGACGCTGGCGCGCGCGGGCTATGATCCGCTGGCGATGGCCGATACCTTCGCCATGTTCCAGCGCATCATGCGCACAAACGGTATCGACATTCCCGAGTTCCTGCGCACGCACCCGGTCGACGTCACCCGCATCGCCGACGCGAAATCGCGCGCGGAAGCGCTGTCGAAGGCGCACGCGAACAGTTTCGGTCGCGTCGAGCACACCGGCCAAGCCGCGTCAGAGGCTTGCGCCGGCGTCGCCCGCATCGGCGAGCTCGAACCCACGCGCACGCTGGCCTGCCAGCCGGCGCCGCTCAGACTGGCGGTACCGACCGCGCCCGGCACACTCGGCTCACGCACGCGCGGCGCTGATGCGAAAGCACCGGTCTACTTCGAACTGATGCGCGAGCGCGCACGCGTGCTCAACGCCGATTCGGTAAACGCGATCCTGCGCTACTACGCCGATGAGCTGCGCAGCAATCCCTCATTCGACACACCAGCGAACCGCTATGGGTACGCCCTGTCGCTGTGGCGCGCGCGCCAGTCGAAGGAAGCCGTCGAAGCATTCGACGCACTCGTCACGGCCCATCCAGGCCAGTCGGTGTTCGAACTCGGCCTCGCCGCCGCCGAAGATCAGGCCGGCCGCAAGCGCGAGGCACTGGAACGCTATGCACGCATCAGCGCCGATTTCCCCGGCAACCGGGCGATCACCCTCGCCTATTCGGATGCCCTGCTCGCCGGTACCGACAAGGGTTCGGCACGCAAGGCGCAGGATCTGTTGCGACCACTGGTGCAGCGCCACGGCGACGACCCGGAGTTGCAGCGCGCCTTCGGCCGCGCCTGTGAGCTCGGCGGTGACAAGGTACGCGCCGCCGAGGCGTTCGCCGAGATGACCTTCCTCAACGGTCGCCCGGAGGATGCTCTCAACCAGCTCAAGGCGCTGACCAAGGATGGTGAGCTCGACTACTATCAGCGCGCGCGCGTCGAGGCACGTATCACCTCGATGACGCCGGTCGTGTTGGACCTGCGCAAGCGCGGCATGAAGGGCGCCGGCAAAGATGACAACGGTGTGAGTGCGATGGATTGCCCGGAGCGCCTCTGCCTCGGCATGTCATCGCCACGTAACAATCGTGGGTTGCAATGATCGCGTCACAAGGCGCCCATGACGGGGCCATCACCGACGATACCGTGCAGAAACGCGTCCTGATCGTGGAAGACGAACCGGCGATCCGCGACATGGTCGCCTTCGCCCTGCGCAAGGCCGGCATGGAAGCGATCCACGCCGCTGATGCGCGCAGCGCACAGACCGCGATCGGCGACCGCATCCCCGACCTGATCGTGCTCGACTGGATGCTGCCCGGCACTCCCGGCATCGACTTCGCCCGTCGCCTGCGCAAGGACGACCTCACCCGCGACATCCCGATCATCATGCTGACCGCGCGCGGCGAGGAGACCGACCGCGTCAACGGCCTCGATGCAGGCGTCGACGACTACGTGGTCAAGCCCTTCTCGGCGCGTGAATTGATTGCACGCATCCGTGCCGTGCTGCGCCGAACCCACGGCGCGGACACAGAGGGCGTCATCGAGATCGCCGGCCTGCGCATCGACAGCGCTGCACACCGCGTGTTCGCCGGCGACCAGACCGTGCCGATCGGCCCGACCGAATACCGCCTGCTGCACTTCTTCATGACTCACCCGGAACGCGTCTACACGCGCAGCCAACTCCTCGACCACGTGTGGGGTGGTGGCGTCTATGTCGAGGAGCGCACCGTCGACGTGCATATCCGCCGCCTGCGAATGACGCTGGAGCCTCACGGCAAGGATGGCCTTGTGCAGACCGTACGTGGCGCCGGCTACCGCTTCTCCGCAAACGTGTGAAAGCCCGGGCCGCCCGCCGCCGCACCGCGCTGGTCAGCCTGGTGCGCGCATTCCGCGACGCCGCCGCGGCGCTGCCCGACGCGCTCGTCGCCATCGATGACGAGCGCCGCATCCGCTGGTTCAACACCGCGGCCGGTCGCCTGCTGGGGCTCACCTGGCCCGATCATCTGGGCCATCGCGTCGACGAGGTCGTGGCGATCCCCGGGATCCGCGAATGGATCGCATCCGGCGGAGCCGAGTCGCTGCCGGATGTAACCGCTCCGGGCGATGCCGAAGTGCACCTCGGCATGCGCTTGATCCCGTACGCCGACGACCATGCGTTGCTGCTCGGCCGCGACATCAGCCAGGTGCTGCGCCTCGAGAAGGTGCGTCGCGACTTCGTTGCCAACGTCTCGCATGAACTGCGCACGCCGTTGACCGTGGTGCATGGCTACCTCGATCTGATCGAACCCGAGCAGATTCCGGAATACGAATCGATCCTGCGCGAACTGCGCAACCAGTCACGGCGCATGACCCAGATCGTCGAAGACCTGCTCACGTTGTCGCGTCTGGATGCCGAGGACGCCCTGCCCGAAACGCGCGTGGCGATGGGGCCGCTGCTGCGCACCCTGATGCGCGACGCCGAGGGCCTGAGCCGCGGCCGCCACGAGATCACCATCGAAGCGACCAGCGAACACGATCTGCTCGGCTCGCCGAAGGATCTCTACAGCGCGTTTTCGAACCTGGTCAGCAATGCCGTACGCTACACGCCGGTTGGTGGCCGCATCGCCATCGCCTGGCAAACCGATACCAACGGCGGGCGTCTGGCGGTGCGCGATACCGGCCACGGTATCTCGCCCCAGCACCTGCCGCGCCTGACCGAGCGCTTCTACCGGGTCTCGACCAGCCGTTCGCGCGAAACCGGCGGCACCGGTCTCGGCCTGTCCATCGTCAAGCACGTCCTGCAACTGCACGGAGCTCACCTCGAGGTGCACAGCGAAGTCGGCGCCGGCAGCACGTTTGCGTGTATCTTCGGTGCGGAGCGGCTGCTCCCGCCGGAACCGCTCTGCGAGGAAGCCTGAGCATGACCAACCACGCCGCCAGTCTCGATGTCGATGCCAATGCCGAAGCATCCGCCGTCGTGGCATCCGCGGCCGCCCACACGTTGCCCGATTTCAACGACCCTACGCTCTACCTCAACCGCGAACTCGCCCAGATCGAGTTCAACATGCGTGTGATGGCTCAGGCCGAGGATGCGCGCAACCCGCTGCTCGAACGCCTGCGCTTCATGTGCATCTCGTGCACCAATCTCGACGAGTTCTTCGAGGTGCGCGTGGCTATTCTCAAGCACCACCTCTCGTTCGGCGACGTGCGGCCAGGAGCCGATGCGATGCCCCCCGGTGAAGTGCTTGCGCGCATCCGCGAGCGCACCCTGGCCCTGGTCAAGAAGCAGTACGACTGCTGGAACGACAGCCTTCTCCCCGAGCTCGAACGTGAAGGCATCCGGTTCCTGCGCCGGGAAGCGTGGACGGTCAAGCAGCGCCGCTGGCTGCAGGGCTATTTCCGCAACGAAACGCTGCCGGTGTTGTCGCCGCTCGGTCTCGACCCGGCACACCCATTCCCACGCATCCTCAACAAGAGCCTTACTCTCGCCGTCGTGCTCAAGGGCAAGGATGCATTTGGCCGGGAAGGCCACATGGCCCTGCTGCGTGCGCCGCGCTCGCTGCCACGCATCATCCGCCTGCCGGCCGAAGTCGCCGAAGCACAGTACGAGTTCGTATTTCTCTCCGAGGTGCTGCACGAGTTCATGGACGAGCTGTTCCCAGGCATGCAGGTCAAGGGCTCGTATCAGTTCCGCGTGACGCGCAACAGCGAGCTGTCGGTCGACGAAGAAGAGGTCGAGAACCTTGCCCTCGCCCTGCGCGAGGAACTGCGTGGTCGTGGCTATGCGCGTGCGGTTCGCCTCGAGATCGGTGCGAACTGCCCGAAGGCAATCACCGCGATGCTCAAGCAGAACTTCGAGCTGAGCGACCAGGACATCTACCGCTGCGAAGGGCCGGTCAACGTCAGTCGCAGCAGCGCCGTCTACGACCAGATCGATCGTCCGGACCTCAAGTTCGCACCATTCACGCCGCGCGTGCATCCCGCTGCGAACGCCGATACGACCTTGTTCGATGCAATCCGCGAACGCGACATCCTGCTGCACCATCCGTTCGAGTCGTTCGCCATCGTCACCGACCTGGTCAGGCAGGCCAGCCTCGACCCTGACGTCCTGGCGATCAAGCAAACGCTCTACCGTGCCGGCCACGACTCGCCGCTGGTCGACTCACTGATCGAGGCTGCGCGCCAGGGCAAGGACGTGACCGTGGTCGTCGAGTTGCGCGCGCGCTTCGACGAGGAGGCGAACCTGCGTCTGGCCAATCGCCTGCAAGAAGCCGGCGTACAGGTCGTGTATGGCGTGGTCGGCTACAAGACACACGCAAAGATGCTGCTGATCGTGCGCCGCGAAGCGGGCAGCCTGCGCCGTTACGTGCATCTATCGACGGGCAACTATCACCAGGTCACCTCGCGCACCTATACCGACTTCGGCCTGATGACAGCCGACCCCGAGATCGGCGAGGACGCCCATCTGTTGTTCCTGCAACTGTCCGGGCTTGGCCCGATCATCAAGCTCAAGCAGCTGCTGCATTCTCCGTTCACCCTGCACAGGGGCCTGATGGAGAAGATCGAGCGCGAGACCACGCACGCACGCGCCGGCCGCCCGGCGCGCATCAAGGCGAAGATCAATGCCCTGAACGAGCCGGCAGTGATCTCTGCGCTATACGAGGCCTCCTGCGCCGGCGTACAGATCGACCTCATCGTGCGCGGAGCCTGCACGCTGCGACCCGGCATCCCAGGCGTCTCCGCGAACATCCGCGTGCGCTCGATCGTCGGCCGCTTCCTCGAACACAGCCGCGTGTACTGGTTCCACAACGGTGGCGAACCGGAAATCTACTGCTCGAGCGCAGACTGGCTCGACCGCAATCTGCTGCGACGCGTGGAAACCTGTTTCCCGATCCGCGATGCGGAGTTGGCCGCGCGCGTGCATGACGAGGCGCTCGACAACTACCTTGCCGACAATACACAGGCATGGAGCCTCGGTGCCGACGGCAGTTATGCGCATCTGCGCCACGACGATGAGCCCGCGCATTCCGCGCAGGCCGCCCTGCTCACGAAACTCTGCGGCTGATGCCCGCTGACCTTGCCAGGCCGATCAAGGACGGCGATCTGTTCGCTGCGGCCGACCTCGGCTCGAACAGTTTCCACTTGATCGTCGCCCGTTACAGCCACGGCGAGCTTCGTGTCATTGACCGTCTGCGCGAGAACGTGCGTCTTGCCGCCGGTCTGCGTGCCGACGGCACGCTCACGCGCGAGCGGCGCGAGGCCGCTTTCGCCTGCCTTGCCCGCTTCGGCCAGCGACTCGCCGGCTTTGCCGCCGAGCGCGTGCGCGCCGTGGCGACCAATGCGGTGCGCCAACTCGCGCATCCTCAGGCGTTCCTGCTGCCTGCCGAAACCGCGCTAGGCCACCCGATCGAGATCGTCTCCGGTCGCGAGGAAGCACGCCTGATCTACCAAGGTGTCGCTCACGGCCTGCCTCTGGCCGAACACAGGCGCCTCGTCGTCGATATCGGCGGCGGCAGTACCGAGTTCATCATCGGCCGCGGCTTCGACGCGCTCGAACGCGAAAGCCTCCAGGTCGGCAGCATCGCCAGCACGCTGCGCTTCTTCGGTGACGGCAAGATCACCGCGCGGCGCTGGCAGCAAGCCAAGGGTGAGATAGCCGTCGAACTGCAACAGTTCGGCGCTCACTATCGCGAACGCGGCTGGACCGAGGCGATCGGCTCCTCCGGCACAGCCAAGTCGATCGGCTCCATCGTGCAGGCCAACGGCTGGAGCGACGGCGGCATCAGCGCCGCCTCGCTCGAAAGGCTGCGCGAAGCGATCCTGCGCTGCGGCGACAGCACGCTTCTCGACCTGCCCGGACTGGCTGGCGACCGCGCGCCGATCATCGCCGGTGGCGTGGTCATCCTCGAAACGGTATTCGACACATTTCGACTCGACCGCATGGGCGTGTGCGAGACGGCCATGCGTGAAGGCCTGCTGTACGACATGCTTGGCCGCGCCCGTCAAGCCGACCCGCGCCATACCAGCATCAGCGCGCTCGCCCAGCGCAACGATGTCGACCAGGCCCAGGCTGCGCGCGTCAGCCGCACCGCCACCCTGCTGTTCGACCAGGTCGCCGATGCCTGGCAGCTCGATGCGCAGGCGCGCGACCTGCTCGGCTGGTGCGCGCAGATCCACGAGATTGGCCTCGCCATCGCACACAGCCAGCACCACATCCACGGCGCCTACATCGCAGCCAACTCCGATCTTGCGGGTTTCGGCAACCAGGAACAGGCATTGCTCGCCGCAATCCTGCGCTCGCACCGGCGGCGCCCTGACAATGAACAATTGAGCGCACTGCCGACGCGCATGCAACCCGGCGCGCAGCGACTCACGGCCCTGCTGCGCCTGGCCGTGCTGCTGCACCGCGCTCGCGGCGATGACGCCTTGCCGCCGCTGCGCCTCACCGCTGCCGGAAGCCAGCTAGTGCTCGAATTGCCGCGCAACTGGCTCGAACAGCACCCGCTGAGCCGGGTCGATCTCGACCAGGAGCGCGACTATCTCAAGCACCTCGACATCAAGCTGCAGGTGGCGAAGGGCTGAATGGAACTCCGACGGACGATCAGGGAAGGTCTGATCAAATCCCTTCGCGGCTGAAGCCGCTCCCACAAGACCTTGATTTCGTGGGCAGACTTCCGTCGCGAAGGGCGGAATCAGAGCATCCCCAAGGATTCGTGATTCGGAAGATCGCGAGCTTCTCCCGGAAACACAGGCGGTTCCTGCCGCGCGCGCGAGCGCCTATCATGCGCAGTCCATTCCACCATGAGGTCCTTCCATGATCGCTCGCGCCCTCCTCCTGACCCTGCTGCTGCCGCTCGCAGCGTTCGCCCAGTCCAGCGCCACGGCAAACCCCGCCGAGCCCCAGGCCGAGAAGGCGGCCAACCCGCAGGTCCTCATCAAGACCAGCCTCGGCGACATCACCGTCGAACTCGATGCGCAGAAGGCACCGAAGAGCGTCGAGAACTTCCTCCAGTACACCAAGGACGGCTTCTACGACGGCACGATCTTCCACCGCGTCATCGGCAACTTCATGATCCAGGGTGGCGGCTTCACCCCCGACCTGCGCCAGAAGCCGACCCGCGCCTCGATCCCGAACGAGGCCAAGAACGGCCTGTCCAACCGTCGCGGCACGATCGCCATGGCGCGCACGCCCGATCCGAACTCGGCGACTGCCCAGTTCTTCATCAACGTCGTCGACAACCGCATGCTCGACTACGTCAGCGACGAGCGCGCCGAGACCTGGGGTTATGCCGTGTTCGGCAAGGTCGTCAACGGCATGGACGTAGTCGACCAGATCAAGGCCATGCCGACCGGCCCCAAGGGACCGTTCCGCAGCGACGTGCCGACGACCGACATCGTCATCGAGAAGGTTTCGGTGATCGAGTGACGCTGCCGTGGACTGCCTCGCACCAGTGAGGCAGTCCACGCGAGACGGTCAATGCGCATGCCGACGCTGTTCATTTCCGACCTTCATCTCGATGTCGCACGCCCGCACATCCTCGACGCCTTCGACCGCTTCATCGTCGGCGAGGCCATGCGCGCCAACGCGCTCTACATCCTCGGCGACCTCTTCGAGGCCTGGATCGGCGACGACACCGACGACGAAGCCGGCCGGCGCTTCATCACCGGCATGAAGCCCCTGCGCGATGCGCGCATACCCTGCTTCTTCATCCACGGAAACCGCGATTTCCTGCTCGGCGAAGACTATGCGCGTCGCGCCGGCCTGACCCTGCTGCCCGATCCCGCCGTCATCACGATCGGCGGCCGCAGGACGCTCCTCATGCACGGCGACACGCTATGCACCGACGACGTCGCCTACCAGCGCTTCCGCGCGCTATCGCACACGCCTGCCTGGCAACGCAGCTTCCTGTCGCGCCCGCGCGACGAACGCGAAGCCTTCGCCCGCCAGGCCCGCGCCGAAAGCCGCCGCTACACCACCGACGTCGGCAACGCGGCCCTGATGGACGTCAGCGAAGTCGCCGTGCAGGCAGCGATGCGCGCGCACGGCTGCCTGCGCCTGATCCACGGCCACACCCATCGTCCCGCCACCCACCGCTTCGACCTCGATGGCCAGCCGGCCGAACGCATCGTGCTCGGCGACTGGTACGAACAGGAAAGCTGGCTGGCGGTCTAAGCCTCGGCACCCACGTGCTCAGGTGTGCATCTGGGTGTCACTCGCGAACGATAACCTTGCTCGGTGAGTTCAACGGCGCCTTGCTGCCGTTCAACTTGATGGTGCCAATGTAGTACCAATAAATACCCGGGCCCACTTGCGTATCGCGCCAGCGATAGATCGAACCGACCGCTGGATCTTCGCTGATTTTTTTTATGATTTCCCGGTTGACACGCTCGAACACCCCGCGTTCGGACGACGAACGATATACCTCATATCCGTACACATCGCCCTCATCCACAGTCTCCCACGAAAGCAGTGGGCCACGCCCTTCGGGCACAGGCATCTCGACCGGGCGACTCCGGACCGTGGATGCGCGGAGCAAGGATGAAAGACCCGATTGAGGAGTTCTCGACTCCTCCATCGCTTTGCTGGGGTCTTGAATCACCGTGTTTTTCCCGATTAGAGCCGCGCCGAACGCGATGGGGAGAACTTCACCGTAGTCAGGGAACTCGATCTTCACAACACCGCGCAGCTCGGATGTGCCAATTTTTGGCCCCAGCATCGACACACGGACGTGCCGACACGAATCGTTGGGGGGGACGCATTGCTCGACTTTTACCTGCGCATGCGCTCCGGCTACGGACACGTTGCCAACCTCAAGTGCACGGCCCGTGGCGTCGGTCAATCTCACGATTTGCTCGGTCGTCTCACCCTCTCGAATCAATCCATACTGAATCGACTCCTGGCTTGGTACTACCGCGCCTCGGATTTGCCCGAAAACCCTGAATGAAACCTTTGGCTGGCTTGGATTGTCAGTGCGCACCACAACGCGCTCATCAAATGGTCCCCACGGCAACTTCCGCACCGAAAAGACCGTGACTGATCGACCGTCTGCGCTTATGGTCGCACTGAATGTGCCCGCTGTCGTATCAACTTCCGTATACCGAACGTCGACACCAGGCCTAGCTACCGGTGCAAACTCGTGACGAACCTCAGCGCCTGCCTTGACGATGCCGGCATCGAATCGTGTGGATTCAGGATCGACAATCCAATCGACAAATCCACGAACCACTACTTTCGCCACAGGTGCTGCCTGATCATCGGAAAACGCGAAATAGCCAAGCGAGAATCGACCAACGTGTTCACCGAGATTCGTCTTCACTTTCAGGTCCATCGACTGGCCTGGCTGCAGAAGAGCAGGGGTAAACACGACCTCATCTCCCCTCGACGCCGTTCTCGGAGCTATGCGAACGATCTTGATAGCCGTGGTGGTCGTGTTGATCAATCGGCCGCTTACCTCCAGATCGGCCAATGGAAACACAACGCCCGCATCGATTGCCTGAGAATCCATGACAACCGCGCCTTTCTGCGCGGAGTCCTCAGCGAAGGACGCAGCGGGGTGGAACACGAACAGTCCTGGCAGCCAAAGCAAACAGAGCCACCAACCGATCAGTTTGAGCATCATCAGTCCTTACATTGAATAACGAGTCGAGCATCGGGAAGCGGAACGACATCAGTCCCCTTCCTAACCCGTTGCCATTCGACAGGAACCGTTGCCGTCTCTCGCGATCGATTTCAACCGCTCCGTCGTCGATCTCACGCTCTGAAATCTAACGCATCTGCACAGACGCGAAAACCTGGAGGAAGTTCCAACAGCGGGTGCTCCGATTGCCGAGACTGCATCGGGCCCCAACTCCCTGACGACATCGCGGCACGACGACTGCGACAACGCCACCCGACTCAACACACGAGAATCTTTTTATTGAACGCGGTGTCGACGAAGCGTCGCGCTATTCGGTCGCCGCCTTGAAAAGACGCACCCAAGCAATGGATCCGCCCCAGCGTATCGATTCGCAAATTCTGGGACGAACTCACTCTTCATCTTCGCTTGCAGGCAAAAAATCCGGACGAGCAATGATGACCGAAGAGCGTCAGCTCACGGACTCGTCCTTGCAATCCACGTGGTGCACGAGAATCGCCGTCATCCGAACAAGCAGATTCTCTTTCCAGAGGCGAACTTCCTAGCCTTCCGACTACTCATCGGCTCATTTCCAGGGGTCGAAAAAAGAAGGCCTGCACTAGGCAGGCCTTCTTTGGCACCGGAATCAGCAATCTAGCCAGTGAATCACTCGATGCTGAAGTTCTTGAGGGAAACCGGAACCGTGCCGGTTACAACGATAGACGACGGGACACACCCAACAGCGGAGGCCGTCGAATCGATCACGAGATAGTACGTGCCGGACGGGGTATTCGCGGGAATGTTGATGGTTTCAGGCTGCCCGGCGGGGGCAGCGTCATCCTCAGCCACGCACGGAGTCGTCTGCAAGCAGCTGTTCGGGCCGATCAGGAAGATCGCGTGATCGTACGTGTTAACCGATGGCGTAACAGTGATGCTGAAATTGTTCGGATTACCAACCTGGACCGGATACACCGCACTGGTGCCGACCGCAGTCACACTGCCAGAACAAATCGAGTTGAACTCATCCGCGCTCGTACAAGTGGCATTGAAGGTACCCGGGCCAGTGATCGTTGGACCGGGTGCCGCACACGTCTGGGCGAACGCAGCCGGCGCCGCCAGCAGGGTAGCGAGCAACGCTGCATGGGCAATAGACTTTTTCACTGATATCTCCTTAAGGCAGGTTTTTGTTATACAGGGCAAAGGGGCTCTGTCAGTTGGATCCAATGAACGTCTGGCGACGCGAATCGAA
Organism: Dokdonella sp.; assembly: GCF_019634775.1. NCBI lineage: Bacteria > Pseudomonadati > Pseudomonadota > Gammaproteobacteria > Lysobacterales > Rhodanobacteraceae > Dokdonella > Dokdonella sp. The sequence goes on along the minus strand of NZ_JAHCAS010000001.1, from coordinate 2,298,080 downwards.
TTGATCGAAATAACCGACCCCAGCCGCGTTGATGGTGCGGTAGTTGGCCGTCGGCGAGGCCAAACCCAGATACGCCTGATCAACGCCAACCCAGCCAGCATTGCCTCCCGTCAGGGAAAGCGTGCCGGTCGGCGAGCCATCGCTCGTGCTCGTGGCGAGATTCGACACCCAGTAGCGCAACGAACCACCCGCGCCGACCGTCAAGTCGATTTCAATGCGATTGGGACCACCCTGAACCGGAAGGTCGACAGGAACGCTACAGACGTTCGTACCACCGTTGTTGCAAGCAGCGTTGATAACGATGCGCTTGGTGCCAGCACCCGAGCCAGAAAATTTGATCTGGACCAAACGGAGCAGCCCATTGAACGCTGCCGGGGCGTTAGCCAAGAAGATGTCAGCCTGGTTGGTACCGTTCGTTCCACTCATGGAGGTCGGGTCAAAAATGAACTGGGCGCGGTAGCGTGCCTCATTGGCCGGAGTGTCGTCGCGCACCTGCGCGCGTGCCGCGCCGTTGTTGCCAAGTGCCGAGGACAAACGGCACTGCGTGCCCGCGTAACCGCCGCTCACACTGCTGGCAGCGGAAGTACCACCGCCCACATTCAGGGCCGACCAAGGCGGGACGAGGCTTGCCGGGCACTGCGCCATCGCGGCGCCAGCAGCAGCAAAACCGACCAGGCCGAGGACGGCCAGCGACAGCGTCTTCATCTTCGTATTCATCTGAACCTTCTCCAGAGATTGTCCGGGTGGGGCCTGCCCCCTTCCCCTGTGTTTTGCTGCAAAACGGCCTAGCGGACTCTCAAACCGGACGGAGCATAGGGAGGATCCCCGTGCCTCGTCAATAGCTTCCGGCTCTTTGCTTGACCGACCTGTCAGAACTTGTGGTGGCTACCGAACGCCTGGCCTCATGGCCCCGAACGGCGAATCCGGTGGATCCACCCCGTCCACAGCTTGGGTAGACGCAGGACACTGCCCGAACCGGACACCCGCACCGCCCGTCGACCCAACCTGGCGAGGGCGTGGAGGGACTTGTCCGGGACGGTCGTGCCAGCAGCCCGGTCCGGCTGACGCCACCCCGGGCGCGAATCCGGGCCCTGCCATTCAGGCCGCAGGCTCCGCTCACCGACTGGCGACGCCGATTGACAGGTGTCCGACGACCTGCCGAGAATCGCGATCCCTCCCGGCCCGCCCTGCCCTTGGACACGAACCTGCCAGCCCGCTGCCTGGCCGTCATTCCCGCGCGCGATGAAGTGCTGACCGTCGGCGGCGTGGTGGCGGGCGTGCGCGCGACGCTCGGTTGCGACGTGCTCGTGGTCGATGACGCCAGCACCGACGGTACCGGTGCGGCGGCGCGCCAGGCCGGGGCCAACGTGTTGCGCCTGCCGATCGGCCTCGGTGCCTGGGGGGCGAGCCAGGCGGGCATCCGCTACGCCCTGCGCAACGGCTATGCCGCGGTGATCACCTTGGATGCGGACGGCCAGCACGTGCCGGAATCGCTGCCGTCGCTGTTCGCCGCACGCGAGCGGACCGGGGCCAACGTGGTCATCGGCACCTGCATGGAACGTCTGAGCATGGCCAAGCGGATCGCCTGGCGCTACCTGCGTACCCTCACCGGCCTGCGTCTGCGCGACTTCACCTCGGGGCTGCGCCTATATGATGCGAAGGCGATGAGCCGCCTCGCCGGGCCGGAGGCGAGCCTGCTCGATTACCAGGACGTGGGGGTATTGATGCTGCTGGCCAGCCAGGGCATGCGGATCGTGGAAACGGAAACGCCGATGAACCCGCGCGAGGTGGGCCATTCGCGCGTGTTCGCCTCGTGGGCGATCGTGGCCCGCTACATGTTCAACACGACGGTACTGTGCATTTCGCGGCTCGACCGCGGCCACCGCGCCGCCACGGTGAAGCCATGATGCTCAACGGACAGATCACGGCCGCGATCCTCGGCGTCGCCCTCGGCGGGGCTATCCTTTACCTCGTGCGCCGCGATCACCTGCACGGCCCGTTCGCAGCATGGTGGTTCGTCGTCGCGGTGGCGACGGTGGCACTCGGCATCTTCCCCGCCCTGGTGACCTGGCTCGGCGAACTGACCGGCATCCGCTATGCGCCGGTGCTGCCGATCATCATCGCGCTCTCGTTCATCTTGTTGCGGCTGCTCAAGCTCGACATCGACCGTTCCCGGCAGGAGCGCCAGGTGCGCCGCCTGACCCAGAAACTCGCGATTCTCGAGCAGGAGCTGGAGACGCTGCGTGGCAACGGCGCGAAGCGCAGGCCGGTGATCGCGGATGACGACGATGCAGGCTGAACCGCACGCCGTTTCCGCGACTTTCGTGCAGCGGCGCTGAGGCGCGTTCGGGCACCACCGATGCGCATACTCCACGTTGGCAAGTACTACGCGCCACAGCGTGGTGGCATCGAGCGTCATCTGCAGGATCTTGCCGAATGGCAAGTCAGCCACGGTGCCGATGTCGGCGCGATTGTCCACCAGCCGCCGGGGCGCTGGCGTGGCCTGCGGGAAACCCTGCACGGCGTACAGTTGTGGCGCGCCGGTTGCCTGGCCGCCCCGCTGTATGCGCCATTGAGTCCCGGTTTTCCACTGCTGCTGACGCGCGTGATCGCCGCGTGGAAACCCGACCTGCTGCATCTGCACTTGCCGAACCCGGCCTGCCTGTTCGCGCTCGCGAGCCGGCGCGCGCGAGCGCTGCCGTGGGTCGTGCACTGGCATGCGGACGTTTCACCCGACGTGCCGAGCCGTGCGCTGCGCATGGCCTATGCGGCGTATCGCCCGTTCGAGCAGGCGACGCTCCGCCGCGCGGCAGCGATCATTGCCACCTCGCAACGCTATCTTGATGCGAGCAACGCCTTGGCCGGCTGGCACGCCAAAGTGCGCGTGGTTCCGCTCGGCGTCGATGCGATCGGCGAAGTCGACGTGTCGAAGTCGCCGGCATGGCCGCAAGGCGAAGGCATGCGCATCCTCGCGGTCGGACGCCTCAGCCACTACAAGGGGTTTGCGGTGCTCGTCGATGCGCTGGCACGCACGCCGCGCGGGCGCCTGCTGCTGGTCGGCGACGGCGAGGAAGCCGCGGCGCTGGCGACACGCGTGCGCGAGCGTGGTCTGGCCGGCCGCGTCGGTTTCGTTCGCGACCTCGACGACGATGCCCTCGCCGCCGCCTATGCGGCGGCGGATGTATTCGTGCTGCCCTCGCTCGATCGCAGCGAAGCCTTCGGCATCGTCCTGCTCGAAGCGATGCGTGCCGGGCTTGCGGTAATCGCCAGCGATGTGCGCGGTTCAGGCATCGGCCACGTCATCGGCGGCGGCGCCGGCCTGCCCGTACCGCCCGGCGACGTCAGCGCGCTCGCTGCGGCGATCACGCGCCTGGATGCCAACGCCGACCTGCGCGCCGGCCTCGCCGCGGCCGGTCGGCGGCGCTGGGAAACCGAGTTCACCCTCGAACGCGCGGCGCGGGCGGTGCAGGACGTCCATCTCGACGTGTTGCGCTGAGACGTCGATCGCGCGGCAGCGTTGTCGTTCTTCGTCGCAGGAGCCCGTTCACGGGCGATGCTCTCTTCGATTCGCCGCAACGCCAATCGCCCGTAAACGGGCTCCTACGACCTTTCGTCGACCACCGGCGCGAGCAACAGGGCCAGGAGGCTGAACACCGCCGGGACGAAGTGCAGGACGAGCCGGTTCGCACTGGTGTGGTTTTCGGCCCATGCCGCCGCGTCAGTGAAGAAAAACAGCACGCACAGGAACGCGAGGCAGACCAGGAGCATCGTCGCTACGCGAGCACTGGCTGGATCGATGATGAGTTGCCGCCAGCGCCACGCGACGAGCGCCGGAGCGAGGTACCAGAGCAGGTGCCAGTTCGGCAGGGTGAACAGGCCGGCAAGCATTGCCAGCCCGCCGGGCCGCCAGCGCAAGTCGATCGCGCCGAGCGCCGGCACCACGACCTCGCCCCACTGGATGCCGACCCAACCGAGGCCCAGCATCGGAAACACGAAGCCGCCAAGACCAAGGCCGACAACAACGAGCAGGGCCGCGACTGCCGCGAGCTTCCAGCGCCAGCGCGAGGGCAACGCGGCGAACACGCCGACCACGGACAGGATCAGCAACCACACCGCGCCTTCGAGCTTGATCAGTGGCAGGCACAGCGCGAAGGCCAAGGCGAGGATGAGCTGACCGATGCCGCCACGGCGCAGCCAGCGCAACCACGCCAGCACGGCAAGGCCAAACACCGCGGCAAGCCAGAGGTCGGCATAACCGGCCAAGGCTGCATGCGCATCGACCAATGGCAGGGACACCAGCGCGTAGGCAAGTACCGCAGCCAGCACGGCATCGATACCGATGCCACGCCATTGTCCGTAACTGACGAGACCGAGTGCAGCCAATGCCCCCGTCCAGGCGAGACCGATACGCGGTTCGATCCAGCCGCCGGCGGCGCTGGCGAACCAGACTTCGATCCAGGCCAGCAGTTCGGGATAATTCCACACCGCCGAGGTGCGCGTTGCGCCCGCCGGCGCGGCCAGCCAGGCCGCGGGATCGACCCAGGCGACGAAACGGTCGAGCAGATACCAGGTCTTCGGCTTGACCGACCACGCCGACCACGCATCCCATGGGAACACCGGGCGCAACGAGGCCTCGGCGGCGAGGATCCACAGTCGCAGCAGGACCAACAGCACGGCTACGGCAATGATCACGCGCGCCGTCGTCGACAAGCGTTTACCCGTCGACTCGACATGGCGCGAACGCAGGTACCACGCGGCGATCCATGCCGCGATGCCGATCGCGGCGAGCCACGGCGCAACGCGGGCGAACGTTGCCGAGATCTGCGCACCGGCAAGCGTGCCGGCCAGGAAGGCTGCAAGGAAGAGTCCGATGAAGAAGCCGTAGCCGATCGCCGCACAGACGGCACCGGGGCCGCGCAGGTCGCGGTTCAGCAGCGCATACACGCCGGCACCGGCGAACACCGGCAGGATCCACGCAAACAGGTACGCAATCATCGGCGATCCTCCGTGATGCGCGCGAGGATCCAGCCATGCCCGTGCGCGACCGGCTCCGCCGGCCAGTCGAGGCCACCGCCACGCAAGCGCCCGGCGGCGGCGTCGAGGCGCCATTCGTCATAGTTGTAGACGACAACGAGCGTGCCCGGCGGAAGCGCCACCGATGCTTCGACCACCAGCGGCAGCACGGCGACATTGCGCGGCAACAGGTGCCAGGCCAGGCGCAGTTGTTCGTATGACCCACCCGCATGCACGAGAATGCGCGCCGTGTCGGCTTCGCGCGCGAGGGCGCGCTCGATCTCCTTCGCGGCGGCGAGGATGTCGGCATCGGCCGCGCGCGCTTCCTGAGCGGGCCATTGCAAGCCGGCATACAGCGCACGCGTGGTCTGGTGCCGCCATTGCAATCCGGCTTGCCAGTGCAGGTCGAGCAGCAGCCAGCCGGCAGCGATGGCGATGGCCGCGGCGGTGACGAGGCGCCGGCCGCGCCAGCGCAGCAACGCGCCGCCCCAGACCAGGGCAAGGGCGACGACCAAGGCGATGCACAGCACGATCGAACGCGCACGCGGCGTGTCGGTATCGCGACCGAGTGCATGCACGGAACGCTGGCTCCACGGCCACTGGCCGAGCCAGTCGGTCGACAGCGCGGCGAGCTCGCCTTTCCACGACGGCGACACGAGAGCAACCGCCTCGAGCGTGAACGGCTCGAATGGCTGGCTGGCGCTGACCACCTGCGGGGTCGGAAACTGGGCGAAGCCGAGTTCGACGATGCGGCCCTGCCATTCGGGAACGGCGGATAGATCGAACCAGGCATCGCCGTGCCCCGGCCACGGCAGCGAAACCACGCGCACCTCGTCGAGCGAATCGGCCCGGCGGAAAATCAACGAGAGTTCGAGGGTCTGCGGGAATCCCAGAAAGCGGTAGCGCAGGAACGAATAGTCGGCAGCGGCGAGACCGTCCAGCGCGACCGACTGCAGGGCCGTTGCCTCTTCGTCGTTGACCGCTTCGATACGCAGACTGTCGGCGACAACGCTCGTGCTTCCCATCACCGGTTGCAGATCGGCGCCCTTGAACACTCGTTCCTGCGCCGGCGCAAGCGGCGCACGTGGATCGAGGCCTGCGGCCCAGGCCAGCACGCCGAGCACGCTCATCATCATCGCGATCGCGAACGTGAGCCGCCTCATGCAACCAGTGCCTCGAGCCGACCGAGCTCGCCGGCGCTGAACCCGGCGCGCAGGCGTGCTTCGACATTGAGCGGGCCGCGCAGCGCCCGACCGAGATGGCTCGCGACCAGACCGGCGAAGGTCGCCTCGGGATCGAGTCCTTCGCGTGCGCAGCACCAGTTGAACCAGCGCGAGCCTGCGGCGACATGGGCTTCCTCCTCACGCAGGATGACCTCGAGGACCGCCACACTCGCCTCATCGCCGACGTTGCGCAGGCGCGCGATCATGCCGGGGGTTACGTCGAGCCCGCGCGCCTCGAGCACGCGCGGCACGAGGGCCATGCGTTCGAGGCAGGAATGCGCAGTGCGCCGCGCCATGTCCCAGAGGCCGTCATGCGCATCGAAGTCGCCATAGGCATGGCCGAGTTCGGCCAGACGGGCCGCGACCAGGCTGAAATGGCGCGCTTCGTCATCGGCCACGCCAATCCAGTCATCGACGAAGGCCCGCGGCATGTCGCGGAAACGCAGCACCGCGTCCCAGGCCAGGTTGATCGCGTTGAACTCGATGTGCGCCACGGCGTGCAGCAGCGCCGCCCTGCCCTGCACCGTGCCGAGCCCGCGATGCGGGAGCTGGCGCGGATCGACGAGCCTCGGGAGCGCGGGACGGCCCGGTTCGACTCCGAACGGGCCGATGACCGATTCGCCCGGGGCGACAAGACGCCCGGCCCGCCAATCCGCCGCCACGCGCCGCGTGAGTTCCAGCTTGGCCGCCGGCTCATCCGCTTCGAGGCATTGCCGCGCGGCGCTGTACAGATCCAGGCCATGCATTCGATGCAAACATCCGCGCCAGGGCACGCCACGCGCGCCGATCCGCCGATTCTGCCGCGTCGGCGCGAATGGCGAAACCCGTGGGCGCATCCCCGGTGAAATTCAGGCGACGTCACGTGTTGCAGGAGCAAGGCATCGCGACTGAAGTCGCACGATCAATGCCCTGCGGGAGCGACTTCAGTCGCGATGCTCCTTCGCGCAAGCGCCGTCGAAAAGCAACCACGCACGAGGATACCCTTCAACCGGGCTGCCGACGCCGGCTCTTTGCTTCGTCCGAGCGCGCGAATTCGAGCTGGTCGAGGTAGGTGGCTTCGACTCCGGTGACGTATTCGCCGGAGAAGCACGAGGTATCGAATTCGACGAGGTTGTCGTTGCCCTCGGCGACGGCGGCGACGAGGTCGTCCAGGTCCTGATAGACCAGCCAATCGGCGCCGAGCAGCTTCTCGATCTCGGCTTCGCTGTGTCCATGCGCCACCAGTTCGGCTGCAGCCGGCATGTCAATGCCGTAGATGTTCGGATGACGCACGGGCGGCGCCGCCGACGCGAAGTACACCGATTTCGCACCGGCTTCGCGCGCCATCTGGATGATCTGTTTCGACGTCGTGCCGCGCACGATCGAGTCGTCGACCAGCAACACGTTCTTCTTGCGGAACTCCAGCCCGATCGCGTTGAGCTTGCGACGCACCGATTTCACGCGCTCGCTCTGCCCCGGCATGATGAAGGTGCGGCCGATGTAGCGGTTCTTGACGAAGCCCTCACGCATGGGCACACCGAGTGCCTGGGCCAGCGACGAGGCTGCGGTACGCGAGGTGTCGGGGATCGGGATGACCGCGTCGATGCCGTGGTCTGGGCGCAGGCGCAGGATCTTCGCGGCCAGCTTCTCGCCCATGCGCAGGCGCGCCTTGTACACCGAAACGTCCTCGATCATCGAATCCGGACGGGCGAGGTAGACGTATTCGAAGATGCACGGCGCATGGCGCGCCGGCTCTGCGCACTGACGCGCGTAGACCTGGCCGTCGAGGGTGATGAGCACGGCTTCGCCGGGCGCGACGTCGCGCAACAACCGGAAGCCGAGGATGTCGAGCGCGACCGATTCCGAGGCGACAGCATATTCCTTGCCTTCGGCGGTGTCGCGCTCGCCGAGCACGAGCGGACGGATGCCGTGTGGATCGCGGAAGGCAAGAATGCCGTAGCCGAGCACGACGGCGACGACCGCATAGCCGCCGATGCAGCGCCGGTGCACACCGGTGACGGCCTTGAACAGGTTGTCGGCGGTCAGGGCAAGGCGGTCCTGGATCTGGATTTCGTGGGCCAGCACATTGAGCAGGATTTCCGAATCGGAATCCGTGTTGATATGGCGGCGGTCGTCCTCGAACATCTCGCGACGCAACGTGTCGGTGTTGACGAGATTGCCGTTGTGCGCCAGCGCGATGCCGTAGGGCGAATTGACGTAGAGCGGCTGCGCCTCGCCGGCCCCTTCAGAACCGGCGGTCGGATAGCGGCAATGACCGATGCCGATGCGCCCGCGCAGGCCGAGCATCTGTTCGCGCTGGAAGACATCGCGCACGAGCCCGCCGCCCTTGTGCAGGCGCAGGCGCGAGCCGTCGGTGGTGGCGATGCCGGCGGCGTCCTGCCCGCGATGCTGCAGCACGGTCAGCGCGTCGTAGAGCGCCGAGGCGACCTCGGACTTGCCGACGATTCCGATGATTCCGCACATGGTTCAGTCCACCGTCGAGGTTGGGTTTGCCGGGCCGGGCGGTTCACCGGCAGGCGCATTGTCCGGCAAGTCGACCGGCATTGCCTCCGCCGGTTGCAGGTAACGCGACACCTCTTCCGGCAGGCGCGAAGTGACCCAGTGCGCGCCCTCCTCGAAGGTCGGGCGCAGTTGCGAGGCCTGCCACCAGTCGTCCCGCACCACCGGCGTGAATTTCATCAGCATGACCACGAGCACCACCACCGCCGCGCCGCGCACGAGGCCGAACACCATGCCGAGCAGGCGATCCGTACCGGAAAGACCGCTGCCGCTGACCAGCTTGCGCAGCAGGAACGACACCAGCGCACCGGCCATCAGAACGGCAACGAAACACAGGCCATAGGCCAGCATCACTCGCACCGATGGCACCGAAATGGCGGAAAACCGCTCTGCAAGCAGCGGCCCGAACATCCAGGCCACCCAGAACGCAAGCACCCAGCACGCCAGCGCCAGCACCTCGCCGATGAACCCGCGCCACAGGCCGATCAGCACCGACAAGGCGAGCACGCCGGCGATGGCGTAGTCGAACCAGGTCATGGTTGGGCCGGGATTGGGGATTCGGGGTTCGGTATTCGGAAAAGACCGGAGACGAAGCGTCGTGCCGCTTTTCCGAATCCCCGATCACCAATGCCGAATCCCGGCTTCATTGCGTGACCACCAGCCCGTCGAGCTTGAGCTTGTCCTTGATGCGCCCGCGCAGCTTGTCCGCAGCGGCACGGTCGGTTTCCGGACCGGCGCGCACGCGCCACAGAGTCTGATCCTCAGTCGCCAGCTTGTCGACGTAGCTGACGAAGCCAGCGGCCTGCAGGCGGCCCTTCAGCTTGTTCGCTTCCTCCACGGTCTTGAACGCGCCGAGCTGCACGGCCCAGCCTCCGGCGCGATTGGCCGGCACCGCCTCGCGCGGTGCATCGGCCGTGGCCGATTCGGCGATGGCGACGACGCTTCCCGGCACGTCGGGCTTGATCTGCTTGATGCGGATACGTGCCGCCTCGGCCGCCGCGCGATCCGCATACGGGCCGACACGCACCCGCTGTGCGCTGCGCCCCTGGAACTCGGTGGCCTCGCTGAACGCGCTGTAGCCGCCACGCTTGAGCGCAGCGACCAGATCATCGGCATTCTTCGTCGAGGTGTAGACGCCGAGATGGACCAGGAAGCGTCCGTTCGCGGCCGTACCCGGTGCGGGAGGCTCGGGGGTCGCTGTCGGTGTGGGCGCAGGCTTTGGTTCGACGGCTGCGGGCACTGCCGCGGGGGCCGGTTCCGGCTCGGCAGGTGTCGCCAATGCGGACGTTGGCGGCGCCGTCGTGACATCGACCGGCACGACCGGTTCGCTCACCGTCGCCGGCACGCTGCTCGACCGGCTCGGCTCGACGGGCAGCACGCGCGTATCGAACTCGCGGTCCGGCGCCGGAGGAATCTCGAGGTTGAGCGTTGCCGATTCCTGTTTCGGCGCCGATCCAGTGAACAGCATCGGCACGAAGATCACGGCCAGCGCGATCAACACGGCCGCGCCGAGCAGACGTTGTTTCAGGGCGGAATCCATGGCAACCCACGGGCAGTCGTATCGGCGCGATTATACCCGCGCCGGATGACTGGCAGCCTTGCAGCAGAAGTGTTCCTTCTGTGGGTGTGGCTTCGGCCGCGATGGCTGCGGGTTGGCGACAGGCGCGAGAACGGAAAAGATCGCGGCTGAAGCGGCTCCCACGGAAGGTTCCCCCACGAAGGACATGCCAAGGCTCACCCTGCGTCGAGCGCAGGCAGGTGCGCCAGCACCTCGGCGGCGACGAAGAACGAACCGAAAGCGACGATGCGGTCGCCGCGGCGGGCTTCGCGTCGCGCCGCGCTGAGTGCAGCGACGACACTGGCTGCGCGGCAGAGCACCGGCAGATCGGTCGGCAGGCGCGCGGCAAGCGCGGCAGCGGCAAGGCCGCGTGGCGTTGCGCCGTCGAGTCCGGCCAGATACCAGCCGGAAATGGCGGCGCACAGCGGCTGCACGATGCCGTCGATGTCCTTGTCACCGAGCGCGGCGAACACGGCGAGGTTGCGTCCGGCGACCGGATTTTCCGCCAGCCAATCAGCCAGCACTGCTGCGGCTTGCGGGTTGTGGGCAACATCAACGACAACGATCGGTTCGCCCGGGAACACCTGCAACCGCGCCGGTACGTGCGCGGTCGCCACCGCGCGGGCAATCGTGGCCTGCGACCATTCGCCGTCGATGCCGAGCGCGAGTACCGCAGCGATCGCCGCGGCGGCGTTGGCGCGCTGACACGGTGCGGCCAATGCAGGGTCAGGCAGGTCGAATACGTGGCCAAATCCGCTCCAGCGCCAACCTGAGGGGGCCGGATCGACGCGGAAATCACGCCCGGCGACGAGTGCGCGCGCACCGATCGACTCGGCGTGCGCGAGCACTCCGGGCGGCGCATCGGCGTCGCCGATCACGGCGACATGACCTGCACGGAAGATGCCGGCTTTCTCGCGCGCGATGCCGGCGAGGTCATGACCGAGGAACTCCTCGTGATCGCGCGCGACCGTGGTCACGACGGCCACATCGGCATCGATGATGTTGACCGCATCGAGACGTCCTCCGAGGCCGACCTCGAGCACGGCGACGTCGATGCCCGCCTCGGCGAACAACAACAGCGCAGCCAGCGTGCCGAATTCGAAGTAGGTCAACGCGATCTCGCCGCGCACCGCCTCGATGCGCTCGAAAGCGTCGATCAACGCCACATCGCCGACCTCGCGACCATCGATGCGCACGCGCTCGTTGTAGCGCAGCAGGTGGGGCGAAGTGTAGGTGCCGACACGCAGGCCACGCGCGGACAGCAGGGCATCGAGGAAAGCGACCGTCGAGCCCTTGCCGTTGGTGCCACCGACGGTGATCACGTGCAGCGCAGGGCGTGGTGCATCGAGCCGCCGCCAGACGCCGGCGACACGCTCGAGGCCGAGCGCGATGCCACGCGGGTGGATCGCCTGCTGGTATTCGAGCCAGTCGGCCAGCGAGCGCTGCAAGGGCGGTTGCACGGGATCAGCGCATGAGAATGCGGCGCGGCTTCCACGGCAGGCGCCCGCGCCAGTACTGGATCAGCAGGAAACCCGCCGCCATGCCGCCGAGGTGGGCGAAATGGGCAACCCCGGCCTGCGTGCCGGTGACACCGAGCACCAGTTCGGCAAATCCGTACAGGGTTACGAACAGCCAGGCCGGCATCGGGATCGGCGGGAACAGCGGCATGATGCGGACCTGCGGATACATCATGCCGAAGGCGAGCAGGATACCGAACACGCCCCCCGAGGCCCCGACAGTCGGATAGAAGCCGCCGGTGAACCAGGCGATGACGGCGAGCTGCGCGACCGCAGCGCCGATCACGCAGACCAAGTAGTACAGGAAAAACGGCCGAGCGCCGAACAGGCGCTCGATCGCACCGCCGAACATCCACAACGCGAGCATGTTGAACAGCAAGTGGGTGAGGCCGCCGTGCAGGAAGCCGTAGCTGACGAGTTGCCAGACCTCGAAGCCGACTGAACCTCCCGGGATGGCACGGCTGCCGAGGGGCCAGAGCGCGAAATGGATCAGCATCGCCTCGTCGAAGAACTGCTGCAGGCCGAAAACGACGACGTTGGCGATCAACAGGGCTTGCGTGACCGGAGGCAGGTCAGTGCGCATTGAAATGTCCGTCACGCGGAAACCGTCGGCGAGACGGCGGGAAGCCAAGGATCGGGGCAGGACGCGCCGGGTTCAAGGCGCCCACAGCTCGGCATCGAGGTTGCACTGCCAGCCGTGGCGGCCGAGATCGACGCGCGTGCCGCGCAGGATCACACCCTCCGCCGCAAGGCGGCGCTTCTGCTCGCGGAATGCGGCACTGTCCGGCGGGAAGGCCAACTGACCGTTCGCACGCAGCACCCGATGCCAGGGCAGGCGCGCGGCCTCGCCGGCGGCGGCGAGCACACGCCCGACCAGGCGCGCGCGCCCCGGCAATCCAGCGCGTGCCGCGACCTCGCCGTAGCTCGCCACGCAGCCACGCGGGATCGCCAGCACGGCGCGGTGGATCGCCGCATGCGGTGGCGGCACTGCCGAAACCGTGGTGGCCGTCTTGCCCGAAGCCATGCGCGTGACTCGTCGAAACGGTTAGCATACCGGTCGATCCGGAATCGGGGAGAACGCCGTGCACAGTTTCGAACAGATCCGCTCGCACGCGAGCGAGCAGCACAGCCTGCGCACGAACGACCCTTACCTGATCAGCTTCGACCTCACCGTGGCCCAGGGGCGCCACCAGGGCATCTACCTCACCGAAATCGAGGACGAGGACGGCAACAAACACCTGCGCATCTCGACCCCGATCGGCCCGGCCACCGGCATCGACGCCGCGCGCTGCCTGCGCTTCAACTGGGAGCAGCGCATCGGCTACCTCGCCCTCAGCGACCTCGACGGTTCGCCCTATCTGCACCTGTGCGAAAACCGTCCGTACGAACTGTTGACCGGCGACGAGATCGACCGCGTCGTGCGCGAACTCGGCCTGCTCGGCGATCGCCTGGAGCTATCGATTTCGGCGGGCGGCGACGCGTTCTGAGCCGGGGCGACGCGGCATCCGCTGGATACCACTGCGTTCATCGCATGTTCTTTCGCAGGAAACGCCTTCAGGCGTGATGCCTTGTTGCAGACATCAACGCTGTAGGAAACGCCTTCAGGCGTGATGCCTTGTTGCAGACATCAACGCTGTAGGAAACGCCTTCAGGCGTGATGCTTTGTTGCAGACATCAACGCTGTAGGAAACGCCTTTAGGCGTGATGCTTCTTCGGTGGGGTGTTGTACGGCAGGGGCATCGCGGCTGAAGCCGCTTCCTACAGCCGCTTCCTACGGCCGCTTCCTACGGGCGCTTCCTACGGGCGGTTCCTGCGGGGCGGGGTGGGTTTGGTGGCTGTAGGAAACGCCTTCAGGGGTGATGCCTTGTTGCAGACATCAACGCTGTAGGAAACGCCTTCAGGCGTGATGCTTTGTTGCAGACATCAACGCTGTAGGAAACGCCTTCAGGCGTGATGCCTTGTTGCAGACATCAACGCTGTAGGAAACGCCTTCAGGCGTGATGCTTCTTCGGTGGGGTGTTGTACGGCAGGGGCATCGCGGCTGAAGCCGCTTCCTACAGCCGCTTCCTACAGCCGCTTCCTACAGCCGCTTCCTACGGCCGCTTCCTACGGGCGGTTCCTGCGGGGCGGCGTGGGTTTGGTGGCTGTAGGAAACGCCTTCAGGCGTGATGCCTTGTTGCAGACATCAACGCTGTAGGAAACGCCTTCAGGCGTGATGCCTTGTTGCAGACATCAACGCTGTAGGAAACGCCTTCAGGCGTGATGCTTCTTCGGTGGGGTGTTGTACGGCAGGGGCATCGCGGCTGAAGCCGCTTCCTACGGCCGCTTCCTACGGGCGGTTCCTGCGGGGCGGCGTGGGTTTGGTGGCTGTAGGAAACGCCTTCAGGCGTGATGCCTTGTTGCAGACATCAACGCTGTAGGAAACGCCTTCAGGCGTGATGCTTCTTCGGTGGGGTGTTGTACGGCAGGGGCATCGCGGCTGAAGCCGCTTCCTACAGCCGCTTCCTACAGCCGCTTCCTACGGCCGCTTCCTACGGGCGCTTCCTACGGGCGGTTCCTGCGGGGCGGCGTGGGTTTGGTGGCTGTAGGAAACGCCTTCAGGCGTGATGCCTTGTTGCAGACATCAACGCTGTAGGAAACGCCTTCAGGCGTGATGCTTCTTCGGTGGGGTGTTGTACGGCAGGGGCATCGCGGCTGAAGCCGCTTCCTACGGCCGCTTCCTACGGGCGGTTCCTGCGGGGCGGCGTGGGTTTGGTGGCTGTAGGAAACGCCTTCAGGCGTGATGCCTTGTTGCAGACATCAACGCTGTAGGAAACGCCTTCAGGCGTGATGCTTCTTCGGTGGGGTGTTGTACGGCAGGGGCATCGCGGCTGAAGCCGCTTCCTACAGCCGCTTCCTACAGCCGCTTCCTACGGCCGCTTCCTACGGGCGCTTCCTACGGCCGCTTCGTACAGCGGCTTCCTACGGCCGCGTCCCACGGGCGGTTCCTGCGGGCACTTCCTGGTGGGCGGCTCAATCGAGACCGAGGTATTGCACGGCGCGCACGAGCAGCCAGGCCAGGACTGCCGTCACCGGGATCGTCAACAGCCAGGCCCAGACCATGCGCTCGACGATCGTCCACTTGATCGCCGAGAAGCGCTTGGCCGCGCCGACGCCCATGATCGCCGACGAGATGTTGTGCGTGGTCGAGACCGGGATGCCGAAATGCGAGGCGGCGATGATGACCGTCGCCGAGGCGCTTTCGGCGGCGAACCCATTGACCGGGTGCAGCTTGACCATCTTGTGGCCGAGCGTCTTGATGATCCGCCAGCCACCCGCCGCGGTGCCGGCGGCCATGACCAGCGCGCAGACGACCTTGATCCACAGCGCGATCTCGAACTGCTTGCCGGCATCTTCCTCGACGCGCAGGAATGACAGCATGTCGGGCAGGCTGTCGAAACTGCCGGCGCTGGTCGCCCCGGCCAGCGCAAGGGCGATGATGCCCATGGTCTTCTGCGCATCGTTCATGCCGTGCGACAGCCCCATCGCGCTGGCCGAGAGGATCTGCGCCTTGCCGAAGAAGGCATTGAGAAACCTTGGACGACCGAGCTTCTGCACCGCGCCGGTGCGCGAGCCGAGGAAGCTGACCAAGGCGAAGATCCCGCCCATGAGCAGGAAGCCGAACACGAAGCCGAGCAGGGGCGAACTGAACATCGGCAGGATGACCTTCGGTACCAGACCCTTGCCGAGCCACCAGTGTTCGCCGCCCTGCCACCAGATGATCGACGACCAGTTGTCGTGCGCGGCAGCCAGCGCGGCGCCGCACAATCCGCCCACCAGTGCGTGCGACGAACTCGACGGCAGGCCCCACCACCAGGTGATGAGGTCCCAGATGATCGCGCCGAGCAGGGCGCAGATCAGCACTTGCGGCGTGACCGCGACGACACCGGTGTCGATCAGGCCAGAGGCGATCGTCTTGGCAACGGCGGTGCCCCACAACGCACCGATCAGGTTGGCCCCGGCGGCGAGCATGACCGCCTGGCCGGGACTCAGCACCTTGGTGGCGACCACGGTGGCGATCGAGTTCGCCGTGTCGTGGAAACCATTGATGTACTCGAAGACAAGCGCGACGAGGACGACGAGCAAGACCAGGGTGATGCTCAGGGTCACGGGCCTGCTCCAGCGCTCAGGAGTTCTTGAGGGCGATCTGGTAGACGACGTTGGCCGCGTCGCGGCACTTGTCGATGGCTTTCTCGAGCAATTCGAACAGATCCTTGCGCAGCAGCAGGCGCCCCATGTCCTTCTGGTCAAGGAACAACTCGTGATAGAGATCGAGGAGCAGGCGATCGGCCTCGCTCTCGATCGACTGCATGCGCTCGTTGAGGTCGTGCATGACGTCGAGCTTGAAGCCACGACGCAGCTCGCCGACCATCTGCACGATCACCTCGCAGGCGCGCTCGAGCATCTGCGCGCGCGAAGCGTAGTCGGTGTCGGCGAGGCGGTCGGCGAACATCACGTAGCGCTCGGCGAATTTCTCGACGGTCTTCGGAATCTTGTAGAGCGCCCCGGCCAGCGCTTCGATGTCCTCGCGCTCGAGCGCGGTCACGAACGTGTTGACCAGTTCGAGGTTGATCTGCGCGAGCAGGTCCTTCTCGCGCTTGCGGGCAACCCGGAATTCGTCGAGGGCTGGCGCCTGGGAACGGTCGGCGAGCATGGTTCCCAGCGCGCGCGCGCTCTGGCGGGCAGCGTCTGCACTGGCTTCGAGCAGGCCGTAGAACTTGTCACCCTTGCCGAAGATCGTCTGCAGGGAAAACATGGCGTTGGTCCGTGGGTGATGGGCGCGCGGGCGGCGAATGTTACAACAAGACGATGGCGCGCCTGCGCGACGGGAACGCCGCACCGGCTGCCGCGGACGCGTGAACGCGGCCTCCAGCGACGACCGATTCCCCATCCGCCGCCCCACGCGCGATAATCGCCAACCCCCGCCTTGATGGCTGCCCGCATGCGTCCGCTCTACATCAAGCGCTACCTGCTGACCGGACTGCTGACAGTCGTGCCGTTGTGGCTGACCCTCGTGGTGTTCTCGTTCGTGTTCGGCCTGCTGTCGTCGTCGAGCGCGCCGCTGGTCGGCAAGCTGCTCGCCGTGATCGGCCGTACCTGGCCCGGCATGGGCAGTTTCCTCGGCCAGCCCTGGCTGGTTTCGCTGCTCGCCTTCGCCATCACCCTGGTCGGTCTGTACTGCCTCGGCTTCGCCGCCAACCGCGTGCTTGGGCGGCGCCTGATCGACGGCATGGAACACCTGATCGAGCGCATTCCGGTCGTGCAGACGATCTATGGCGGCACCAAAAAGCTCATGTCGGTGCTGCAGAACAAGCCGAGTGGCGCGCAGCGCGTGGTGCTGATCGACTTTCCATCGCCGGAGCTCAAGTCGGTCGGCTTCGTCACGCGCGTGTTCAACGATGCCGGTGGCCGCGAACTGGCCGCCGTGTACGTGCCGACCACGCCGAACCCGACCGGCGGCTACCTCGAGATCGTGCCGGTCGAACGCCTCACCGCGACCGACTGGAGCGTCGACCAGGCCATGGCCTTCATTCTCTCGGCCGGGGCAGTCGCGCCCGAGGCGCTGCCCTTCAGCACTCACTGGCGCGGTACGGACACGCCCGCGAGGCCGACCGGCGGATGACCTTCGACACAACCGCGCCGGACCTCGACGCGGCAGAATCGCCAGCCTCGAAGAATTGCAAGCCCGCGCACCCAGCGCGTCCTTCCCACCGACCCGTGCCCGCATCCTGCCGGCACTGCCCAAAGGCAACGGAGACTCCATGAACCCGACCCCGCTGAAACCGCTGGCGCTCGCGCTTGCGACCACCCTCACCCTTGCCGCATGCAAGCAGGCCGACCAGCCGACTACGGCAGCGGCTGCGCCAGCCGCCAGCACAGCGCCGGTGCAGAAGCATGTCGCCTTCGACATCAGCGAACTCGACACCACCATCGATGCCTGCCAGGACTTCAACGGTTTCGTCAATGCCAAATGGCTCGCGGCCAATCCGGTGCCGGCAGACAAGACGCGTTGGGGTTCCTTCGACATGCTGCGCGAGAAGAGCCTGAACACGCAGAAGGCACTGGTCGAGGCCGTCGCGGCGAAGACCGATGCAGCCCCCGGCTCGCTCGAACAGTTGGTCGGCGCGTTCTATGCCGCCGCCATGGACGAAGCGGCGATCGAACGCGCCGGTTTCGACCCGATCAAGTCCGAACTGGCGAAGATCGATGCGCTGCAGGGTCCGGGCGATGTTGCCGCCTACCTGACAGCCGCCCACGCCCAGGGCTTCATGCAGGTGTTCGCCTTCGGCTCCGGCGCCGACTACAAGGACTCCGCCAACACCATCGCCTACGCCTTCCAGGCCGGCCTCACCCTGCCGACGCGCGATTACTACACCGACGACAAGCACGCGGCGACGCGCGAGGCTTACACCGCCCACATCGTGCGCCTGCTCGAACTGGTCGGCGTCGACGCCGCCGCGGCAAAACAGCAGGCCGCCGACGTGCTCGCCTTCGAGACGCGCCTGGCCAAGGTCTCGTTCGCCCCGGCCGAACTCAACGATCCGGCCAATCAATACAATTTCGTCAGCCTCGATGAGGCGAAGAAGGCCATGCCGCACTTCGACTGGCCGGCGTTCTTCGCAGCCCAGGGCGCCAATGTCGAAAAGGGCTTCTCCCTGTCGCAGCCGAAGTTCTTCGCCGAGGTCGACCGCATGATCGCGGAAACGCCGATCGCGCAGTGGCAGGCCTACCTGCGCTTCCACGCCGTCGACGCCGCCGCGCCGTATCTGTCCTCGCCATTCCAGGATGCGAGCTTCGCCTTCCACAAGCAGACGCTCAACGGCCAGAAGGAACAGGAGCCGCGCTGGAAGCGCGCGCTGGCGTCGGTCAATGACAACATCGGCATGGCCCTCGGCCAGCTCTACGTCGTCGACAACTTCCCGCCCGAAGCGAAGGAGCGCGCACGGGTGCTGGTCGACAACGTGCAAGCCGCACTCAAGGCGCGCATCGAAAAGCTCGACTGGATGGGCGAGGCGACCAAGGCCAAGGCGCTTGAAAAGTGGGCGAGCTTTCTGCCGAAGATCGGCTATCCCGACAAATGGCGCGACTGGAGTGGCCTGGAACTCAAGCGCGACGATCATTTCGGCAACATCCTTGCCACGCTGAAGTTCAACCATGCCCACGACGTGGCCAAGATCGGCAAGCCGACCGACCGCCTCGAGTGGCACATGACACCGCAGACGGTCAACGCCTACTACAACCCGACCGACAACACGATCAACTTCCCGGCCGCGATCCTGCAGCCGCCGTTCTTCGACGCCCAGGCCGACGACGCGATCAACTATGGCGGCATCGGCGCGGTGATTGGGCATGAGGCGATCCACGGCTACGACGACCAGGGCAGCCAGTTCGACGCCCGTGGAAATTACGCGGACTGGTGGCAGCCTGCCGACAAGGAGGCATTCAAGGCGCGTACCGGCAAGCTCGTCGAGCAGTTCGCCGCCTACGAGCCCCTGCCGGGCAAGCACATCGACGGCGTGCTCACGCTCGGCGAGAACATTGCCGACCTCGGCGGCCTCACCGTGTCCTACGACGCCCTGCAGGTCGCCCTGGGCAAGAAGCCGGGCGAATCGAACGCAACGATCGACGGCTATACCGAAGACCAGCGCTTCTTCCTGAACTGGGCGCGCGTATGGCGCGGCAACATGCTCGACAAGCGCCTCGAAGTGATGCTCGCCACCGACCCGCACTCACCGGCCCGCTACCGCGCGACCGGCGCGCCGTCAAACCTCGACAGTTTCGCCAGCGCCTTCGGCTGCAAGGAAGGCGATGCGATGGTGCGCAGTGGCGATGCGCAGGTGAAGATCTGGTGACTGAACCCCCGGCCCGTGCACGTCGCGTGCACGGGCCGGGATGCTCCGCCTCGTGTCGTGCGAGCATGCACCACCATGAGCACCGATGCCGTCATCACCTGGGTCGACGGCGCCGACCCGCAACACCGCGAGCGCCTCGCCACCTACCTGGCCGAACGCGGCGGTGAACGGCCGCGCGCCGCACACAGCACGCGTTTCAACGACGCCGGCGAAATCGACTGGTGCGTCGCCTCGATCTTGCGTTTCGCACCGTGGTTTCGCCGCATCCACATCGTCACCGACGGCCAGGTGCCGGCACTGGTCGCGCGTCTGGCCGGCACGCCCTGGGCCGAACGCATCGCCATCGTCGACCATCGCGACATCTTCGCCGGCTTCGAACAGCACCTGCCGACCTTCAACAGCCGCGCGATCATCAGCCTGCTCTGGCGCACTCCGGGACTCGCCGACCAGTTCGTCTATTTCAACGACGACATGGCCCTGCTGCGCCCGATCGACGAGAGTGACTTCTTCCGCGATGGCCGCGTCGTCCTGCGCGGGCAGTGGCGTACGCAATCGCAGCATCTCGTCTCGCACCGGCTCAAGACCTGGTGGCGTGGTCTGCGCGGGGGCGAAACACGCGTCGGCAACCTCGACGCGCAGCAGCGCAGCGCACGTCTCGCCGGAATGCACGATCGCTACTACCGGCTCTACCACAACCCGTACCCGATGCGCGTGTCGGTGCTTGCGGCGTTCTTCGCCGAGCACCCGGAACTGCTCGCCCGAAACGTCTCCTACCGCCTGCGCTCCGACGAGCAGTTCAAGACCGAAGCAGTCGCCACCCACCTCGAAATCGCCCGCCACGACTCCATCCTCGACAATCGTCTGCACACTGTTCAGCTCAAGCCGAGTGAACAATGGCTGCCGCGCATGCAGGCCAAGATGAATCGCGCCGATCGTGACGAGCGTGCTGCGTTCGTCGTCGTACAGAGCCTCGAGATGGCCGGCCAAACAGCGCAAGCGCGCATCGACGCCTGGCTCGACCGGCGTGTTGGGCGGCTCGACGATGTGATCGGCGGGCTTTCGTAGGGGCCCGTTCACGGGCGATGCCTTGCCAGCGCCGTGTCGAAAAGCATCGCCCGTGAACGGGCTCCTGCCGGGGTTCCTGCGAAGGGCCATGCGCCTCGTACAATCCGATCACCCTGATTGCTTCCGCGCGAGGAATCGCATGCACATCACCACTCGACTCGCCCTTGCCCTGCTGCTGCCGGCCCCATTCGCAGGCGCGCTCGCCGCCGTGCCGACCTGGTCGGATATCGAGCTGCAGGCACGCAGCAACCTGCTGGTCAATGACAACGGCTGGAACCTGCCACCCGGTTCGTCATTCAACAGCATCAGCGCCGCGATCAACGACACCGCGCAGGTCGCCTTCACCGTCGGCGTCGTGCCGGGGGCCGGCGGCAGCCACCCCGGCCTGTGGACCGGCGCGAGCGGCAGCGGCGCGCTCGTGTACGAAGGCCCGGCCGATTCGGGGATCAGCCCCGAGGCCTCGATCAATGCCACCGGCCGCATCGTCTTCACCATGCGCGACACCGGCACGCAGGATGGCCTGTACCTCTACGATCCGGTGGCCGGCGTGGCCGCGCGAGTCAACACCCTGCCGGTGATTCCCAACAGCTATTCCTCACCCGGCATCAACAGCGCCGGTGCGATCGGCTACCAGGCGGTGTTCTCGTCGGGTCGCGCGCTGGCCTCAACGCTCGGCACGAACACGGTCATCCATGCCGGTGACGGAGGCGTCAGCCCGGGCAGCCCGTACACCTACATCTACACGCCCGCCTTCGATGGCCAGCGCCGCATCGCGGTCAAGGTGGCGACCTCACCGGACATGTCGACAGAACAGGAAATCCGCTTGTTCGCCGCCGATGGCACGTCGACGCGTATCCTCGCCAACCAGGCGGTCGATCCCGCATCGCTGTGGTCGGGCTTCGACAATGGACTCGGCGTCAATGCCGACGGCGTGGTCGCCGTCGTCGCACGCCGCGCCGCCGACAATCGCCGTGTGGTCCTGCGCAGCGACGGCACGACGACGACCCTGATCGCCGCAGTCGACCCGGCCGGCACGATCCGCGAGATCGAGTTCTTCGCCCCGGCGATCAACGTCGGAGGCCTCGTCGTGTTCCGCGGCCGCGACGCCGCCGGCCAGGCGATCTATGCCGGCGATGGCGACACCCTCGTGCGCGTCGTCGGCCAATCCACGCCCGTGCAGACCGATCTCGGCTCCGCGCAGATCGGCCAGCACGACAGCTCGCCGATCTTCGCCGGAAAACCCGGTGTCAACACACGCGGCGACGTCGTCTTCGTCGCCGGCCTGCACCCGACCGGCAACAACCAGGTCGAATGGGGAAGCGGCGTGTTCATCGCCTATGCCGA
Organism: Dokdonella sp.; assembly: GCF_019634775.1. NCBI lineage: Bacteria > Pseudomonadati > Pseudomonadota > Gammaproteobacteria > Lysobacterales > Rhodanobacteraceae > Dokdonella > Dokdonella sp. The sequence goes on along the minus strand of NZ_JAHCAS010000001.1, from coordinate 2,275,969 downwards.
CAGCAGCGACACGATCTTTGTCGACGGCTTCGACGCGGAACCCTGAAGCCGTACTCCGCAGGAGCCCCGGTGGGAGCCCGCTTTCGGGCGATGCTCTCGACGACACGAAAAGCATCGCCCGTAAACGGGCTCCTGCACGACGGCAATGGCGACCTCACCCCGCCAGCGAAGCGATGTCGATCACGAAGCGGTACTTCACATCGCCCTTCAGCATGCGTTCGTAGGCGTCGTTGATCTGCCCCGCACGAATCAACTCGATGTCGGCGACGATGCCGTGTTCGGCGCAGAAATCCAGCATCTCCTGCGTCTCAGGGATGCCACCGATCAGCGAGCCGGCGAGCGCGCGGCGCTTCATGATGAGGCCGAACACGTTGGGCGACGGATGCGGCGACGATGGCGCCCCGACCAGGGTCATGGTGGCGTCGCGCTTGAGCAGGGCAAGGAATGCATCCAGGTCATGCGGTGCGGCCACCGTGTTGAGGATGAAATCGAAGCTCTTGACGTGCGCAGTCATCTCCCCGGCGTTGCACGACACCACCACTTCATCCGCGCCCAATGCCGTGGCCGCCGCACGCTTTGATTCTGAAGTGGTGAACGCGACCACATGCGCGCCCATCGCGTGCGCAAGCTTGATGCCCATGTGGCCGAGGCCGCCGATGCCGACCACGCCGACCTTTTGCCCTGGCCCGACCCTCCAGTGGCGCAGCGGCGAATACGTGGTGATCCCCGCGCACAACAGGGGCGCCACCGCAGCCAGGTGCTGCGCCGGATGACGGATGCGCAGCACGAAGCGCTCGTTCACGACGATCGCCTGCGAATATCCACCCAGCGTATGACCGGGCGCATCCGGCGTCGGACTGTTGTAGGTTCCGACCCAGTTGTCGCAGTAGTTTTCCAGCCCGTCACCGCATTCTTCGCACTGCCCGCAACTGTCGACGAGGCAGCCGACACCGACCAGGTCGCCAGGCTTGAAGGCGGTCACCCGCGCGCCGACGGCCGCCACGCGACCGACGATCTCGTGCCCCGGCACGCACGGATACCGTGTGCCGGCCCACTCGGAACGGACCTGGTGGAGGTCCGAGTGGCAGACGCCGCAATAGGCGATGTCGATCTGCACATCGTGCGCACCGGGCGCGCGGCGCGTGATGTCGAGGATTTCCAGCGGCTTGTCAGCGGCATGAGCGCCGCAGGCCTTGATGGTCATGTGTGCTCGCCCCTGGCTTGCTGTCGCGTCGCATTGTAGTCCCGCGTGCCGATCGGAATGGAACGTACCCCTAAGCGCACCGTGTGCGCGACCGCGCTTTCGCAATTGCTGGGAAAGGAATCGCGCGCCGGGTGCGCTGCGGGCGAAGCTGGCAGCGATCAGCCTTCCCCGTACAAGGCCTTGCGTGGCGCGCCCGTGATCGCAGCGGCGAGTTTGGCGGCGCGGGCGGGCGGCAGTTCGTCGCGCAGCAGGGCGAACACGCGGCGGCCCTCGGCCAGGCGGACGTCGGCATCGGCACCGTCGGCACCGCCGACGAGGACGACGAACTCGCCGCGCTGCTGGTTCGCATCCGCGTGCACCCGTGCGGCAAGTTCGCCGAGCGGCGCTGACAGCACGGTCTCGAACAGCTTGGTCAGCTCGCGCGCGACGACAGCAGCGCGTGCGCCACCGAACACCGCCACGCAGTCGTCGAGCATGTCGGCGATGCGGTGGCTCGATTCATGGAAGATCAGCGTGCGTGTCTCCGCGGCGAGCGCCTGCAGGCGCTCGCGACGCGCGGCGGACTTGGCTGGCAGGAACCCCTCGAAGACAAAGCGATCACTCGGCAGGCCGGCCACCGACAATGCGGCGATCGCCGCGCATGGTCCCGGAACCGGTGATACCTCGATGCCGGCTTCACGTGCCGCGCGCACGAGACGGAAGCCCGGGTCGCTGACCAGCGGCGTGCCGGCATCGGCGACCAAGGCGACGTCTTGACCTTCGCGCAGCAGCGCGACGATGCGTTCCGCCTGCTCGCGTTCGTTGTGCTCATGCAAGGCCAGCGTACGGGCCCGGCTGCCGACCCGGGCGAGCAGCGGCGTGCTGTGGCGCGTATCCTCGGCGGCCACCGTGGCCACCGTGCGCAATACCTCGGCCGCGCGCGGCGACAGGTCGTCGAGGTTGCCGATCGGCGTCGCCACCACCCACAGGCGGCCAGGTTTCACATCCATAAGTCGGGGATGGGGAGTGGAGAATGGGCGATAGGATGATGCATCGCTCTTGATCTTCCCATTCCCCACTCCCGATGCCCGGCTTCATCAACGCTCATCCGGGCTATCATCCGGGCCTCGATACGGAACCTTGCTGCCTCATGCCCGCGTTCGCGATTTCCTCCAAGCACGCCTTCCTGCTGAGTGTTCTTCTCGCCCTCGCCGGCTGCGCGACCAGCGGCGGTGTCGGCCCGGCCCCGGTCGACGACGTCAACAGCGCGCGTGCCACCCAGCTCACCCGCGACGGCGATCTCGACGCGGCCACCGACGCCTGGCTCGAACTGGCCGGCCGCGGCGGCGATCGTGCCGCCGGCTACCGCCTGCGCGCCGCCGAGACACGACGCGACGCCGGCGACTTCGCCGGCGTCGAGCGCATCACTGCCGACATCAAACGCCGACGCCTGGTCGGCGATGAGGCGCTGCGCCTGGACCTGCTCGAAGCCGAGCTCGCGCTGCGTCACGGTGACGCGGCGCGTGCCAGCGCCTTGCTCACGATCCCGGAAACCGGCGTGCCGGCGCCGCTGCGCGCACGCGTGCTGGAACTCCGCGCCCGTTCCGAGGCAGCCAATGGCAAGCGCCTGGCCGCCGCACGCTTGCGCACGATGCTCGATGGCGAACTCGACGGCGTCGATCGCGAGGACAACCGCGAACAGCTCCTCGACCTGCTGGCTGGCCTCGACGAATCGACACTGAAAGCACATGCGACCACGCTGCGCCCGGACGATCCGCTGCTGCCTGCGATCGAGCAGGCGATCCGTCGGCATGGCGGAGCCCTGCCGCGCACGCTGCCAATACCACAGCGACCGGTCGGCACCCTGTTGCCGGGCAGCGAGCGCGAGGGCTATCGCGCGATCGCCCAGGTCGCCCTGATCCTGCCGTTCGGCGGCCAGGTGGCTGGCGTCGCGCAATCGATCCGCGATGGGTTCCTCGCCGCCTACTACAACGACGTCGATGGCCATCGCCCAAGCCTGCGCCTGTACGATGCCGGACGCACACCGGAAGACGCCATCGCCGCCTACCGCAAGGCCGTCGCCGATGGTGCCGGCGTCGTCGTCGGCCCCTTGCAGCGCGAGGCCGTCGGTGCGCTTTTGCGCCAGTCGCTGCCGGTGCGCGTGCTCGCCCTCAACCACCCCGACAGCGGCGAGACACCGCCGCCCGGCAGCGCCGAGTTCGGCCTGTTGCCGGATGCCGAAGGCATGCAGGCTGCCGAGCGCATGCTGTCGCTCGGCTTGACCCGCGCAGCGATCATCGCCGCCGATACCGACTGGGCCGAACGCGCCGCGCTCGCCTTCCGCGCGCAGTTCGAGTCGCGCGGCGGCACGGTGACCGGCGAGGCACGCATCCGCGAATCCGAGGTCAACTACAAGAGTGCCGTGTTGCAGGCCGCCGCAGCCATCACCGATGCGACCCAGACCATCGACGGCAGCGTGCGCCGAGACACGCCCACCGACGCCGGCGTGTTCATCAGCATGCGTCCGCAGCAGGCACGCCTGCTCGCCCCGCAACTCAAGCTCGCCGGCGTCAACGTACCGGTGCTGGCCACCTCGCACATCCACTCCGGTGAGACCAGTCCTGGCCTCGATCGCGATCTCGATGGCATCGAATTCTGCGATGCCGCGTGGTTGTTCGGCACCGTGCCCGGCCGTCCGGACCGCAACGAGATCAGCCACTACCTGCGCAGCGCCGGCGGCGTCGGTGCACGCCTGTTCGCCTTCGGCATGGATGCCTATGCGTTGCTGCCGTATCTGGACTGGCTGCTGGCCAACCGCGACGCCTACCTCGACGGTGCAACCGGTCAGCTCGCCGCCGACAGCTTCGGTCGCATCCACCGGGTGCTGACCTGGGCTCGCTATTCCGGTGGCGTTGCGCGGCCCGTGTACGGTGCACTGAGCCCGGCTGCGCCGTAGGACCGTGCGCAGCACCGGTGCCCGCTACGAGGACATCGCCCTCGCCCACGCCGAGCGCAACGGACTGCGCCTGGTCGCGCGCAACTTCAACTGCCGCTATGGCGAACTCGACCTCGTCATGTGCGACGGCGACGTACTCGCGTTCATCGAAGTGCGCTACCGTCGCGGCCATGGTTTCGGCGGCGCTGTGGCGTCGGTCGGCGCAAGCAAGCGCGCACGCCTGGTCGCCGCGGCGCGGATGTTCCTGCAGATGCACCCTCAGTGGGTGCATCACGCCTGCCGCTTCGACGTCGTGGCGATCGGTGGCGTGGCAGGTCACCCGACGATCGAGTGGTTGCGCGATGCCTTCCGCACTGACTGAGCAATGCCGATGAATCTTTCCGCCAGAATCTCCAGCACCATTGCACTGCTGTTGCTCCTGCTGCCACTGCTCGGCGGCTGTGTCGCCGTGGTCGCCACCGGCGCCGTCGCCACCGGCTCGGCCGTGCACGACCGCCGCAGCACCGGCATCGTCATCGACGACAAGCGCATCCAGCTCAGCGCCTACGACACGATCAACAAGGACAAGGAACTCGTGCTGCGCAATCGCGTGATGATCGCCGTCTACAACGGCACGATGTTGCTGATGGGCGAGGTGCGCACCCCGGAACTGAAGGCACGCGCAGAGGAAACGGTCACCGGCTTCGAGGGCGTCAGGCGCATCGTCAACGAAATCGACATCATGGAGCCCGAAGGCTTCTGGGCGCGTCGCAACGACAACCGCCTGACCGCGCGCGTCAAGCTCGCCCTGCTCGATGCCGTGTCGACGCCGGGCTTCGACCCGACCCGGGTCAAGGTCAGCACCGCCCACCGCACCGTCTACCTGCAAGGCATCCTCAAGGCCGAGGAAGACGAGATCGCCACCGAAATCGCGCGCAACGTCAATGGCGTCGAGCGCGTGGTCAAGGTATTCGAGTACACCGGGGACTAGCGCATGGCCACCTCGCCGGCCCCCGCCGCACTCGGCGCGCGCCTGCGCGAGTGCTTCGCCGCGGACGAGTTCACGCTCGACGAAGCCGAACGCACGGTCTACGGCTACGACAATTCGCGACGCGAGGCACTGCCCGATGCGGTCGTGTTTCCGACCATGCATGACCAGGTCGTCGCACTCGTGCGCATCTGCCGTGAACTGCAACTGCCGCTGGTCGCGCGCGGACGCGGCACCAACACCACCGGCGCTACCGTGCCGGTGGCCGGCGGCATCGTCGCCAGCTTCGAGCGCATGAACCGCATCCTCGCTATCGATGCCGACAACCGCATCGCCGTGGTCGAGCCCGGCGTACTCAATGCCGATCTGCAGGCCGCACTGAAACCGCATGGCTTCTTCTGGGCGCCCGATCCGACCTCGGCGCCGTTCTGCTCGATCGCGGGCAACATCGGCTGCAACGCCGGCGGCCCGCGCGCGGTCAAGTACGGCGCGACACGCGACAACGTGCTCGCCCTGCGCGCGGTCGGCGGCACGGGTGAGGCATTCCGCTGCGGCAAGCCGACCACCAAGGGCGCGACCGGTTACGACCTCGTGCGCCTGCTGGTCGGTTCGGAAGGCACCCTGGCGGTCGTCACCGAGGCCACGCTGAAGCTGACCCCGATCGCGTCGGCGGTGCGCACGTTGCGCGCAACCTATGCCGACATCGGCGCCGCCGCCGCCGCGGTCGCACGCATCATGGCGCAGCCGGTCACGCCATGCGCGCTCGAGTTCCTCGACGACGAAGCACTGCGCCTCGCGCGCGAGCACGGCGGCGAGGCGATCCCGCAGGCCGGTGCGATGCTGGTCGTCGAGGTCGACGGCGAAGCCGACACGCTTTCCGGGGCAGCCGACGCGATCGCCCGTGCCGCGCGCGGCGACGGCCTGCTCGACTGGCACGAGGCGTGCGACGCCACCGAAGTCGAACGCATCTGGGCCGCACGCAAGGCCTTGTCACCGGCCCTGCGCACGCTCGCACCGAACAAGATCAACGAGGACGTGGTCGTGCCGGTCAGCCGGGTGCCGGCGCTGATCGCCGGACTCAAGGCGCTTTCGCAGCGCTTCGCCATCCCGATCGTGAACTTCGGCCATGCCGGCAACGGCAACATCCACGTCAACCTGCTCTACCGTCCCGACGATGCCACCCACGCCGCCAACGTCGATGCCTGCCTCGACGCCGTGTTCGCGCTCGTCCTCGACCTCGACGGCACGCTCTCCGGCGAACACGGCATCGGCCTCGCCAAGCGTCCGTTCATGACCCGCGCACTCGACCCGGTCGCCCTCGACCTCATGCACGCGATCAAGCGCCAGTTCGACCCCGACGGCATCTTGAATCCGGGAAAGCTGTTGCCCTGATGGGGCCGGGAAGGGGGCATGACGGCCATGCCGGGCTGACGCGCAGCAAGGAACCTTTGACAAGCCAATCAGGATCCGTCGCTCCGGCGAAGACCGCAGCCCAGTGCCATTGCTTGCATGCCTTAAAGGCACTGGATGACCTGCTGCGCTCGCCCCTTCGGGGCCGTCCTTCGAACGTTCTGCGCGCTGCGTGCTTGCCTGGCCTTCGCCGTGATGACGAGGAAATGAGAGGTTCGTCGAGGTTCCCTGCAGTCGAAATGCTCGGCGCAGCGGCATCAAGGAGACACCTTGCGCTTGATCGCCAGCGCCAGCGACTGCGGCAGGCTGGCCAGCGAGCCGAGGATGTGCGGTAGCAGGCGCAGCTTCAGTCCGGAAAAGGTGCTCGGCACGACGGCCTCGATCAGATGCGGGCCCGGCGCGCGCAGGGCGTAGGCCAATGCATCGCAGAACTCGTCGGCGCTGATGGCGCGCACGGCGTGGACGCCCATGCCGGCGGCCATCTGCACGAAATCGATGCCGGGGTTGCCGAGGTCCAGTTGCGAGCGGGCCTTCTCGCCGGCCTTGCTGCCGCCGCCGGTCGCACCGACGCGTTGCAGCTCCACGTTGAGGATGGCGTAGGAGCGGTTGTTGAGGATGATGGTGGTGACGTCGAGCTTCTCGCGCGCCATCGTCCACAAGGCCTGGATCGTGTACATCGCCGAACCGTCGCCGACCAGCGCGAGCACCGGCCGGTCCGGGCAGGCCACCGCGACACCGACCGCGTTTGGCAGGCCTTGGCCGATGGCACCGCCGGTCAGGGTGATGACATCGTGGCGCGGCGCGCCGCGCGTGAAGTGCGGCAGCATCACGCCCGAGGTCTGCGCTTCGTCGACGATGATCGCGTTTTCCGGCAGCAGGTGGCCAACGGCCTTGCAGACCTTCTCGGCAGTCAGCTTGCCCTTCGGACGATCTGGACGCACGGCGGGCTGCAACACCGGCGCGACCGCATCGGCGCCGAGGCGCGCGGCGAGTTGCTGCAATCCGCCGACCGCATCCTGCATCGGCGAGGCCAGCGTGTGCACGGTGCAGCCTTCGGGCACCAGATCACTGGCCTTGCCCGGATAGGCGAAGAACGACACCGGCGACTTGGCATCGACCAGCACCAGGTGATCGAGGCCACGCAGCTGCAACGATGCGAGTTCGGCCAGATAGGCCAGGCGCTCGACATGCGGCAGGCCGGCGCCGCGCTCGATGCGGGTCGGGAACACTTCGGCGAACAGCTTGACACCGGCCTGCGCGGCGATGCGCGAAGCCGCGAGCAGGCCCGGTTCGCGCAACGCGCGTGCGCCGAGCAGCAGTGCGGCCTTGCCGCCACTGCGGAGGGCCTGGGCGATGGCGTCGAGGGTCGCCTCGTCGGCCACCAGCGCAGTGGTCGGCTGCACCGGAGCCGCGGGCACACCGCCCTCGCTCCACGACACGTCGGCCGGCAGGATCAGCGTGGCAACCTGGCCTGGCGGTCCCATCGCCGCCGCCACGGCCTGCGCGGCATCGTCACCGAGTTTTTCGGTCGAACCCGACGTGCGCACCCAGGTGGAGACGTTGCGCGCCACCGTCTCGATGTCGGACTGCAACTGCGCGTCGTACTTGACGTGGTAGGTGGCGTGATCGCCGACGATGTTCACCACCGGCACCCTGCCCTTGCGCGCGTTGTGCAGGTTGGCCAGCCCGTTGCCCAACCCGCAGCCGAGATGCAGCAGCGTCGCGGCCGGCTTGCCGGCCATGCGCGCGTAGCCATCGGCCGCGCCGGTGGCCACGCCCTCGAACAGGGCCAGCACGGCACGCATGCGTGGCTCCTGGTCCAGCGCTGCGACGAAGTGCATCTCGGAGGTGCCGGGATTGCTGAAGCACACGCTCACGCCGGCATCAGCGAGGGTCTTCATCAGGGCCTGTGCGCCGTTCATGTCGTTGCGCTCCCGTTGTCGGTATTCGAGGAAACATCCAGCACGCCGGCATCGATGTCGGCGATGCGACGCACGCCGGCCATCGTCATCGCCAGGCGCAGTTCCCGCCGCCAGCGCGCCAGCATGTCGGCCAGGGCCTGCTCGCCACCGGCCGCGAGCGCCCACACCCAGGGCCGGCCGATGAGCACGCCGTTCGCGCCGAGCGCCAGCGCGCGCAGCACATCGACGCCGCTGCGGATGCCGCCATCGACCAGCACCTCGGCCTGTGTGCCGACGGCCTCGACGATGCACGGCAGCTTGTTCGCAGTGGCCGCCACGCCATCGAGCTGCCGCCCGCCGTGGTTGGACACCACCAGTCCCTGCGCGCCGCAACGCACGGCCGCGCGCGCATCGTCCGCATCGAGGATGCCTTTGAGCAGCAGCGTGCCGGGCCATTGCGCGCGCAGCCAATCGATGTCGGCCCAGGTGACGGACGGGTCGAACTGGCTGTCCACCCAAGCCTTGAACGCATCGAGGTCGCGCGCGCCGGGCACCTGCTGGGCGAGGCTGCCAAACACATGTGGCTTGCCACGCAGGCCCACGTCGCGCACCCAACCCGGGCGCGACAGCAGGTCGATGATCTTGAGCATGCGCGCACGCACGCTGCCCGCGCCCAGGCCGTTGCGCGTATCGCGATGGCGCATGCCGGGCAGCGGCAGGTCGACGGTGAACACCAGCGTGCGGCAACCCGCCGCCCAGGCCCGCTGCAGCAAGGCCTGCACGATGCCGCGATCGCGCAGCATGTAGAGCTGGAACCACACCGGATCGACCCCCGCAGCGTGGAGTTCCTCAAGCGGACAGATGCCGACTGTCGACAGCGTGAAAGGTACGCCCACCGCCCGCGCAGCCCGCGCAGCCTGCACCTCGCCACGGCGCGCCATCATCCCGGCCAGCCCGACCGGAGCCAGCGCCAGCGGCATCGCGCAGGACTGGCCAACCAGCGTAGTGGTCGTGTCCACGCCATCGACATCGACCAGCACGCGCTGACACAAAGTCACAGCGGCCCACGCGGCATCATTCGCGCGCAACGTCTGTTCGTCGCCAGCGCCGCCGTCGACGTAATCGGACAGGAAGCGCGGCAGGCGCGATGCGGCCAGTCGGCTGTAGTCATGCGCGGTGACAGGAAATCGCCAGGCCATCAGCCACCCTCCCTGATCGAATCCGCCGCGGCGCGTGCGGTCAGGATGCAGCCCGGCAGGAAGGTGCCTTCCAGCGAGCGCTTGCCGCTGGCACCGCCGCCACCGAAGCCGGCCGCCTCGCCGACGCAGTACAGGCCCGGCACTGCGCTGCCGTCGGCGCGCAGCACGCGACTTTGCAGGTCGGTCTGCAAACCGCCGAGGCTCTTGCGCGTGATCAGGCGTGTCTGGATCGCGATCCACGGACCGGCGCCCTGCATGTACAACGGCGCCGGCGCGCAAGTGCGCAGCTTTTCCGGGCCCCATTGCCGTGCCTCGAGGATGCGGCGGATCTGTTCGTCGTTCTCCGGCGCGGCACCATCGTGGAAGTTCGCGTCGAAGGCATCGACCGTGGCCTGCAAGGTGTTCGCATCGATGTCGCGCGTGCCGGCCAACGCGTTCATCTTGTCTGCCAGTCCGACCAAGGTGTCGTCGGCGAGGAAATGCGGGCTCTCGCGCAACATGCGGTCGATCAGCGTGCCGCGGGCCAGCAGCATCTCCGCGACGAAACGGATGAACTGCCGGTCGCGGATGCGCGGGTTGTGTTCGGCTCCTGAGATCGCCAGTTCGCGCGCGGCGATGCGCCGGTTCATCAGATGCCAGGTCCAGCCACCTTCGAGCGCCGACACGCGCTGGCAAAGATCGTGGGTATCGAACCCCGTGACCAGCGGCTGCGGGCCGATGCGCCGGCCGCGATGGTCCAGCCACAAGGCCGACTTGCACGGGATCAGCGACAGGCCGTGGCCTGGATAGTGCGGCTGCGGATGCGGAACACCGGCCGCGTAGTTCCACATCTCGCCGACGTGGGTGAGCTGGCCGCCGCAGTCGTCGGCGACGCGATGATGCAGCCGGCCATCGGCAAACGGATGCGCGCCGTTGAGCATCTGCGCCGGACGTGGGCGGCCGGCCGGCCAGTTCGCGATCACCTGTTCGAGCGAACCGTTGATGCCGCCCATCGCCAGCACAACCACCGGCGCCTCGATGCGCGACTGCGCGCCGGTCGATTCCTGTTCGACCTGCACGCCCGACACCCGGCCGCCGCTGTTGTCGATGGCGGTCACGCGATGACCGCTGAGCAGGGTAAGGCGCCCGCCGCTGTCGGCCACGCGCATCTTCGCGATCATGCAGCGCGTCAGCTCGCGCGAGGTGCCCCAGACGATGTGGTAACGCGGCACGCTGTTGCCATCGCCCCGGAGCCCGCGCTCGACCCAGTTCACCGCCGGCATGAACGAAAGCCCATGCCCGCGCAGCCAGTCGTGCACGCGCGCACAGGAATGCTCGACGTAGTGTTCGGCCCAGCGTCGTGGCCACACGTCCGCCTCGTCGAGTTCGCCGAAACTCATCCAGTCACGCAACGCGCGCTCCGGCGAATCGGCGATCTTCCTGCGCCGCTGCAAGGGCGTATCCACCAGCGCCATGCCACCAAAGGCCCACAAGGCCAGGCCACCCAGCCGCTCCGGAGTGTCGCGGTCGACCACGATCACGCGCAGCCCCGAACGCAGGCACTCCAGCGCCGTCACGATACCGGCCAGGCCACCGCCGACGATCACCACATCGGCGCGCTGCCCAACGCTCACGATGCCCCACCGGGAGTGCGGGGTTCATCGCCCGCGACAGCCGCGGAACCTGCGATCAAGCGGATGACGGGGAAAGACATGCTCATGGGCTACCCACACCTGGACGCCCCATTCTGCACCATCGCGCGACCGGACTCAGGTGTGGGAAACGTCCCAGGTGTTTTCCCGCTCAATCGGCCACTCGCCCTCACCAACCTCCGCGCCATGTCAACGCCCGATGGTCGCGTGATCAAACGCCTGACGATTGTCGACGACGCCACGCACGAAGCCGTCGCGATCGAGACGGAACGTGCGATCTCCGGCCATGGCGTCGTCCGCGTGCTGGAGCGCCTGGCATTGAGCCGCGGGCTCCCGAAGATCATCCGCTCGGACAACGGCAAGGAGTTCTGCGGGAGAACCATGACCACATGGGCCCACGAGCGTGGCGTGCTGCTGCGCTTGATCGAGCCCGGCAAGCCGAACCAGAACGCCTACATCGAGCGGTTCAACCGGACGTTCCGCCAGGAAGTGCTGGACCAGCACCTGTTCACCTGCCTCGACGACGTGCGCGAGGCGGCACACTGGTGGATGCTCGAGTACAACGAGGACCGTCCACACGATTCGCTCGGCGACCTGCCCCCTGCCGAGTACCGCAAACACGTCGCCGGAAATTCTACTTTTGAAATGTCTGCTTGACGGGGAAGCTAACGAGCCGAATTGCGTAGTGGCAACGGCTGCGTGCTAGCGTAGCGTATGCACGCAGACGATGCCACGAAGCAATTTCGGCTTGAACGAATTGTTAGCCGGCGGCTCCGAGGCCGTGACTGAACCGCCCCGGCTTTCGTGGAGGCTGTTTGGTTTAAGTCAGACCAGCTCGGCAACGGGCCTCTCGGCGAGTTGCCGGTAGTAGTTTGCCTCAGCCTCTGCCGGCGGGATATGCCCGATCGATCCGAGGAGGCGCTGGGTGTTGAACCACGACACCCATTCCAGCGTCGCCAGTTCCACCGCCGCCTTCGTCTTCCAGGGGCCACGGCGGTGGATCAGTTCGGCCTTGTAGAGCCCGTTGATGGTCTCGGCCAGCGCGTTGTCATAGCTGTCTCCTCGGCTGCCAACGGACGGCTCGATGCCCGCTTCGGCGAGCCGCTCGCTGTAGCGAATCGACACGTACTGCGAACCCCGATCGCTGTGATGGATCAGCGTGCCGTCACGCTCCGGCTGGCGTGCGTACAGCGCCTGCTCCAGCGCATCGAGTACGAAGTCCGTCCGCATCGAGTCGCTGACCCGCCAGCCCACGATGCGGCGGGCGAACACGTCGATGACGAAGGCCACGTACAGCCAGCCCTGCCAGGTCGAAACGTAGGTGAAGTCCGACACCCACAGCTGGTTCGGCCGTTCGGCGCGGAACTGCCGGTTCACCTTGTCCTGTGGGCACGGCACGTTGCGATCACTGATCGTCGTTCGCACCGCTTTTCCGCGCATCACGCCGCGCAGGCCCTGCTGGCGCATCAGTCGCTCGACCGTGCATCGAGCCACCGTGATGCCCTCGCGGCCGAGCTGTCGCCACACTTTGTTGGTGCCATAGACCTGCAGGTTGGCCCGCCATACCCGGTGGATCTCCGGAATCAGGGCCTCGTCGCGCTTCGCCCTCGCCGGGCGTCGCTCAGGCTCGCGATGGCGGGCCGCGTGTCGCCGGTAGCCGGACGGGGCGATCTGCAAGGCCCTGCAGATCGGCTCGACCCCGAATGTGCTCCGGTGCGTGGCGACAAACGTCCTCAGGGCTTCAGCCGGCGGTCGAGCTCCGCCTGGGCGAAAAAAGCACTCGCCAGCTTCAGGATCTCATTGGCCCGGCGCAGTTCCTTGATCTCGCGCTCCAGTTCCTTCATCCGCTTGGCGTCCGCGGTCGTCACGCCATCGCGCGTCCCCGCATCGACCTCGTGCTGCTTCACCCACGTCAGCAGCGTCTGCGGCACACAGCCGATCTTGGGGGCGATCGACGCCACGGCCGTCCACAGCGACGGGTACTCCCCGCGATGCTCCAGCACCATCCGGACTGCACGCTCGCGGACCTCAGGGGAAAACTTCTTCGACGTGTTCATGGCTCCATTCTCTCAAGAGTTGGAGCCTCCACGTTTCCCGGGGCGGTTCACTTGTTGGGCATCAGAGGCAATCTCCAAAGGCACGGCATACGAACGCCAACGAGTACCACGTTAGTGCAACGAATGCCGCGCACACGTACACCACTGAGGCAATGATGCGGCGAGCAGCGCTACGAACGAAAAGAAATATGCCCGCGACACCAACAACCACCGCCAAAGCCAAAGCGAGATAGTCTGAGCCTTCGGACCACCATCGGACCGGCCAGCGGGAGAACGTCAGATACGCAGAATCAACGACGATCGGGCCTGCGAGTGCCAGCACCCACCCAGTCGATGCTATTCCTGTCTTCATTCGTTCAAGCCCAACGCCCGAGGTAAGCGGCCGACGGACCGCGTAGCGGGACGACGGTCCGCTTGACCGAGTTGTTAGACCATTGGCTGCGTGTTATGGACTGACGCCACCAACGGGCCGAAAGCGTTGCAAGTTGCCTCATAGTCGGTACACCAGTAGTCGTGCACGGTGATTTGAACTGCCCGTTGCTTGCCACAAACTACCAGCGAAAGCACACGGTAATTGGCTTGGGCGTCGTAGAGGTCGAGGACAGACCGGACAATGCCTTCTTGCTCTCCGACCGTACGCCCCATCACGGTCCACCTTGAGCCGCTGAGCTCGGTGAACGCCTTGAAGTGAATGCCTTGCACGTACTCCGCAACAGCTTGCGGCGAGGCCTGTGGATCGGGTAGCTCGATGCACTTTACGTACAGCCCTTTTTCTCCATCGGGCGCCTCAAAGTACGACTCGCTGCTCTCGTTGTCCTTGTGACGCCAGCCCTCCGGCATATCGAATTGCCACGGGCCAACCTTGGCAAGCTGCACATTTTCCACTGAGCTCATCCCAATGGTCTAACACTTGAGTTAAGCCGCGCCGCGAAGTGGCGTCGGCTTGAACGAATTGTTAGATGGGAAAACTACTCGCATAGATAGATGTCAACCCGCTCCTTTCCTCTGCCTATGTTATTTCTTTTAAGTCGGATTTGACCAATTTCTCCTGTCGATCGGACATGAGTACCGCCGCATGGGACTCGTGAGAGTCCATCGATTTCCCAGTACCTCCGTTCGTTTTCAAAGTCGTCAAATCCGGTGTGAATTGGCAAATCTGATGAAATGATTTTATTGGCCTCTTCGGAGACTGCAGGAAGTATTGACGAAATACTATGTGGCCAGACAAAGTCAATGCGAGCTTTGTCTTGTGCGATGTGGGCACCAATTTTCTCGGTGCCGCTCAGTTTGTTGTAGATGAGTTCTAGAACCAATTCAGCCGCAAAATGAAGTCGCATTAATCGATAGCGCCTGGACCAATCAATCTCAATACAAACAAACTGCCCAATCACGAGTCCATGATTGGCTGGCAACGTGTACTTGATTCGCAACCCTTCTTTTCTTGCTGATATGACAGGAATATCAGAAATTAAACCTTGATCACTCTCCTGTCCCCCAGAGAAGGCAAAGAATATTGTGGATTCAAGTTCGATTTCACATCCATCGACTGAGGTCACCGTGGTTTGGTGTGATGCGGCGTATGGGTCGATCCAGAAGTGCTTAATAGTCATAGGGTTCTCGAACGATTTTCGCCACCTAACGCCCGAGGTAAGCGGCCGACGGCCCGCGCAGCGGGACGGCGGTCCGCTTGACCGAGTTGTTAGGCCTCTCCACCCGAAAGGCCAGAAGCTACAAGTGTAAGCCGTGCGACGGCCTCGCTAGAGCCAAAGCGGCCAGCCCGGCGGTAGGCCTCAGTGTCTGCGTCGGGGTCGGAGCAGACCATGCCCAAAATTTCAGCTACGGCCCGGTGCGGCGCGATGCGCGAGGCATATTTGGTAAGCACGGCTCTGCCCTCGGTATTGGCCTCATGACCGTCCATTGCGTACACCCAGTAGAGATTGTCGTAGCGCTCACAGAACTCAGCGAACGATAACCGGCCTGAGGCGCACAAACGCACTAACTCGTCACCGCGATCGAGTGCGGCAAGAAGATCTTGCTCTGACGGATACGACTCCATTTGCGTGAGAGGCCTAACACCTGAGTTAAGCCGAATTGCGAAGTGGCAACGGCTGCGTGCTAGCGTAGCGTAAGCACGCAGACGCTGCCACGAAGCAATTTCGGCTTGAACGAATTGTTAGGCCGCGGCCAGTTTGAGCTTGCTCACACCTTGCAAGTCAATGTTCTGGCGAGCGACCCACAGATCATGGGCGTCCTGCATGGCGAGCCAACTTTCCGGGCTCCGACCAATGGCCTTGGACAAGCGAAGAGCCATTTCTGGGGTGACGCGGCTGGAGCCATTGAGGACGCGGCTGAGCGTGGATGCTGCAACGCCAAGCTTTTCAGCAAGCTCGCGGCCGCTGATATTGTTGGGCTCCAGATAGATGCCGGAGATGAACTCACCAGGGTGAGGAGGGTTGTGCATGCTCATTAGTGATAGTCCTCGTAGTCTAGGACGTACGCGTTACCGTCTTTGAACTCGAATGTGATCCGCCAATTTCCGTTTACGGTGATTGACCAGCGTCCCTTCATTGCCCCTTTGAGTGGGTGGAGCCTGAAGCCGGGAACGTCCATGTCCTCAATGACGTGGGCCGTGTCGAGGGCGGCAAGCTGCAGCCGCAGACGTTTGCTGTGACTGGCTTGAACGCCAGCGGTGTTGCCAGTCTCAAAGAGCTTGCGTAGCCCCTTGTGCCGAAACGACTTGATCATGCGGCGATTGTATCACGTTGCGCACTACGCAACAAGCGGCCTAACGCTGGAAATCAGCGGCGCGCGTAGCGCGTCCGCTGGATTGACTGGTTAGGCACCAACCGCGCTGGCGCCAGAGATGAGCTACGCGAGCCCACGAAGGATGTCCAGCTTGTTGGATGGTGCGTCTGGAGCCATAAAGTCCGGGATTGTCCGAGGCGTCCGGCGCGGCCGTGAAAGGAACGATACAGGCCACTCCGCAACGCGGCGCTCCTTTACATGTACGTACTTGCCCGGCTCAGGCTCGTCTATGTACTCCTCTTGTACGATCAGGGCGAGTGGCTCCTCTGCCCCTGGCGTCTCCTGGGAGAACCTTAGCGCCTCCTCATACGTCTCGAACGGATAGTAGTAGTCATTGCCATCAGCGGCGTCCGGCGCACCGTGCTCCGGGTGACACCAAACGCGATACTCCAAGACTGCATCCCATACATAGCCGCCACCAGCTTTGGCGCTGGCTGGGTAAGAGCCAACGAGCGACGGATCTAAGACGGGATGCGATGAGCCTGTCATTGGTGCCTAACACTTGAGTTAAGCCGCGCTGCGTAGTGGAGCGAAGCACATGGCAAGCTGTACCTGCCATGTGCTTCGCGTAACGAAGCAGCGTCGGCTTGAACGAATTGTTAGACCGGCACTTATGACGCGCGCTTGCTAAGCAGCTCAGCCATGCGGGTCTGCCAGCCGGGGCCAGTGGCTTTCCACGCGGCAAGCACAGACTCCGGCAAGCGGATCGTGACCTGGCGCCGTGGGTTGGCGGAAACAGGGCGACCTGCGCGCTTGACAGTGCCGCGCTTGAGCATGCCATCCGTCAATTCCGGAAGCTCTTTGTACTCGCTGGCTTTTGTCTTGTGCGAGTCCACACGCTTGAGGTCAGACTTCAAGGTACGGGCCGATACGAGCTTGCTCGCGTTCATTGGCTTTTCTCATGCTGAAGATGTGGCGGACTGCTCCTCTTGGCGTGTAACCGATCACGACGAGGCGACCGGCCAGGTGGCCGAAGCAGATCATGCGCGTCTCGCCGTAGTCCTGGCGGGTGTCCTCGACCTCGAAGGTGAGACCGGAAAAGACAGCAGGGGCATCCTCGAAGTCGAGGCCGCGCTCATCCAGCGCCTTTTGTCGTTTGGCCGGGTCATAGCTAATGCGCATGCATTAGTGTAACTACAACAATAGGCCAATGCAAGAGCTGGCTGTGCCGGTCTAACGACTGAGCTAACGGGCCGCCGGCCCGGAGCCCAAAGAATACTTGAGGCCGCCCCCGGCGGTCCCGTTGAGCGAGTAGTTAGGGGGCAAGCTGCGTGATGCCTTGGGGAACGATTTTGTACCAGCCATTGTTGGGCTCGTGAATAGAAACGTATACCAGATAGTGAACCGCCCCGGGAAACGTGGAGGCTCCAACTCTTGAGAGAATGGAGCCATGAACACGTCGAAGAAGTTTTCCCCTGAGGTCCGCGAGCGTGCAGTCCGGATGGTGCTGGAGCATCGCGGAGAGTACCCGTCGCTGTGGACGGCCGTGGAGTCGATCGCCCCCAAGATCGGCTGTGTGCCGCAGACGCTGCTGACGTGGGTGAAGCAGCACGAGGTCGATGCAGGGACGCGCGATGGCGTGACGACCGCGGACGCCAAGCGGATGAAGGAGCTGGAGCGCGAGAACAGGGAACTGCGCCGGGCCAACGAGATCCTGAAGCTGGCGAGTGCTTTTTTCGCCCAGGCGGAGCTCGACCGCCGGCTGAAGCCCTGAGGACGTTTGTCGCCACGCACCGGAGCACATTCGGGGTCGAGCCGATCTGCAGGGCCTTGCAGATCGCCCCGTCCGGCTACCGGCGACACGCGGCCCGCCATCGCGAGCCTGAGCGACGCCCGGCGAGGGCGAAGCGCGACGAGGCCCTGATTCCGGAGATCCACCGGGTATGGCGGGCCAACCTGCAGGTCTATGGCACCAACAAAGTGTGGCGACAGCTCGGCCGCGAGGGCATCACGGTGGCTCGATGCACGGTCGAGCGACTGATGCGCCAGCAGGGCCTGCGCGGCGTGATGCGCGGAAAAGCGGTGCGAACGACGATCAGTGATCGCAACGTGCCGTGCCCACAGGACAAGGTGAACCGGCAGTTCCGCGCCGAACGGCCGAACCAGCTGTGGGTGTCGGACTTCACCTACGTTTCGACCTGGCAGGGCTGGCTGTACGTGGCCTTCGTCATCGACGTGTTCGCCCGCCGCATCGTGGGCTGGCGGGTCAGCGACTCGATGCGGACGGACTTCGTACTCGATGCGCTGGAGCAGGCGCTGTACGCACGCCAGCCGGAGCGTGACGGCACGCTGATCCATCACAGCGATCGGGGTTCGCAGTACGTGTCGATTCGCTACAGCGAGCGGCTCGCCGAAGCGGGCATCGAGCCGTCCGTTGGCAGCCGAGGAGACAGCTATGACAACGCGCTGGCCGAGACCATCAACGGGCTCTACAAGGCCGAACTGATCCACCGCCGTGGCCCCTGGAAGACGAAGGCGGCGGTGGAACTGGCGACGCTGGAATGGGTGTCGTGGTTCAACACCCAGCGCCTCCTCGGATCGATCGGGCATATCCCGCCGGCAGAGGCTGAGGCAAACTACTACCGGCAACTCGCCGAGAGGCCCGTTGCCGAGCTGGTCTGACTTAAACCAAACAGCCTCCACGAAAGCCGGGGCGGTTCATGGATTCTCCGCGAAAATACACAAGCTCGGAGTTCTTGTTGCCCCTGACGTGTTTTAGATATCCAGCAGCTTGAATGAGTGTATGCGTGTCTTGTACGTGGAAGATGACCTGGCCTTGTGGATTCGCGGCGGCCTTGTTTCCCCTGATGTTGAGTTTGCTCAGCGGCACGCGGAACTCTCCATGTGATGCCTAACGCCCGAAATCAGCGGCGCGCGTAGCGCGTCCGCTGGATTGAGTTGTTAGCCGTTGAGTGCTGCATATTTGTCTGCAGCTGTTTCAAAGCCGCCATTTTCTGTTTCAAGGAGTTCAGAGAATGGTTCATCTACGCTTTGAAACGGATCGAACTCGTCATCACCGGAGGCGTCAAATGCTGCTTCGAGCGCATCTTGCCGCTCTCTGCGATCTCTTGGATAAGGAGAGTCGAAGAAGGCCATAGCTCGCTCAAGGAGGGCTGCGGTTTGGGGCATGCCAAGCGCTCGGAACGCTACTACCGCTTCTGGCGCAAGCACGCCTGTGCTGTTAGAAAAGTACTGTTCGAAGCCTCCATTTAGTACTTCGGATTGCGTCCAGTGTGCAGCGAACAGGACACGAGAAGCCTCCGGCGAAGCATTGTATTGCTGCAGGAAGGTGTCTGGACCATCGTAGATTGACACTGTGTCCCAAATCGGCTCTATCAAACTCCAGTAACCCATAGTTCCCCCCTAAACGGCTAACTACAAGTAGACCCCGAATCCGAGGTGTAGCATGGATCGTTCAGCATCGGCGCGGTGCGCGTCAAGCGGTTTTCCTGCATGAAATCAATCCTTTGTCCGATTCCAGGGGCGACGGATTTCACTGAACGTACCTGCGTTGTCGACGGATGCGGGGTGTTATGGAATATCACGATGGATCGGAGGGATAGCAAGTGGTGCGGCGGACCGGCCCGCTCGGCGCCTGTTCGACGAGATTCGGCGCATATTGCGGCTCAAACACTACAGCTTGCACACCGAACGGGCGTACACCGGATGGATCCGCAGGTTCATCCTTGCCGGTGGCCGTCGACATCCTCGGGAGATGGGGGCGGCGGAGGTTGAGGCCTTCCTGAGCGGAATGCGCCACGACCTCAGTTGGCGGACGTGGCGCTCGGCAGGATGGTGCGGAAAGCCTGTTCGGACAGGGTGCCTTCCGGTTCGCCGATGATGGCGCGGCGGCGACCTTCATGCTTGGCACGGTAGAGCGCGCGGTCCGCACGCGTGATGGCCTGTTCCAGGGATTCGCCCTGCGCTTGCGCGGCGCCGGATGGAAACTGCGCCGCACCGATCGACACGGCCACGGCGAGGGTACGCTCGCCGATCCGGACCGGCTCGCGCACGATGCCATCGAGCAGGCGCTGCAGCACGGACTCGAAATCCCCTTCCACGACGCCACGCAGCAGGAGCAGGAACTCCTCGCCGCCCCAACGCACGACGATGTCATCCTCGCGTGCCAGCGCATGCAGGCGGCGCGCGACCTCGACCAGCACCGCATCGCCGGCATCGTGGCCGAAGCTGTCGTTGATGCGCTTGAAGTGATCCACATCGAGCAGGGCCACGAGGAGAAACTGGCCGTCGCGCGACTGGCGCGCGCGCTCCGCCTGCGCAGCGGCCGCGCCTGTGAAGTAGCGCCGGTTCTTGAGTCCGGTGAGGGGATCGGTCAACGCGGTCTGTTCGAGCCGCTGGTTGGCCAGGGCCAGTTCGCGCGTGCGTGCTGCAACTTCGGCTTCGAGTTCGGTGGCGCGCTGTCGTGCCGCGCGCAGGCGCCAGCGCCCGAGCAGGACACCGGCGGCCAGCAGCAGCAAGGGAGCACCGAGCAGGACCCACGACTTCTGCCAGATCGGCGCATCCACGCTGAACGGGAAACGGATCGGCTCGGCTTCGATGCCGTCGGCATCGCGGGCTTCGACGATGAGTTCGTAGTCACCGGCAGGCAGGCGCGCATGGCTGACTTCGGCCACGTCCGTCCACTCGCCGGGCCGCTGCTGCAGGCCGACCAGGCGCGTGCGATAGCGCACGGCGTATTCGCGATCGAAAGCCAGCAACACGAAATCGAACTCGACACTGCTGTCATCCGGCGGCAGGCGGCTACCGCGCAGGAGCGGCGCGCCGCCCTCGCCATGGCGTGCGGACAGGAGTCGCAATGGCGCAGGCTGCAAAGCCGTGGTGCGCTGTGCCGCGTCGGTTGCCAGCGCAGCCAGGCCACTGGCCGTGGCCGCGAAGATACGGCCACGCTCATCAATCACGCTGTCGATGATTTCCGGGCTTTCGAGGCCGGCTTCGCGACCGAGGAGTTCACCTTCCTGCTCCGCTCCGGCGCTCCGGTCCAGGCGCAGCATGCCGCGCGAGCCGAACACGTACACATGCCCGCCATGGAAACGCACGTGGCTGAGCGCGCCCAGTCGCGATGCCCCTGGCCATTCCCGGCAAGCCCCGTTGGCGTCAACCTGAAGCAGGTGTCCGCGCGTGACCACCCACAGGCCATCGTCACTGCCGGGATCGACATTGAGGTCGACGACGCTGTCCTGCCCGATGCAGTCGACCCCGGCAGGTTCCCACGCCTCTCCATCCAGACGCAGCAAGTCTCCTCCAATGGCAAGCCACAGGCGATCCCGGTCTGGAGATTCGGGGAGTGCCTGGATTGCCAGCGCCTGCACTGACGCATGCGTCGCGAACTCGGACGGCAGTTCGACACGACGCAAGCCATTGCTTGCGCGCCAACGCGCCAGCCCGTGGCCGGTACCGACATAAAGCTCGGGCCCGCCCATGCCCGCGCGCCGCAGGATGAGCCGATCGGAGGAAACCGCCGGCAACTCCGAGTTGTCGACGGTGAAGTCACCGAGCAACTCGTTGCCACGCCAGCGTTGCAGGCCGCGCGCGTGGGCAATCCAGCGACTGCCGTCGGGCGCATCGAGCACGTCGCGGACCAGGTGCGCGGCACGCGGATCATCAATCAATGGAACGAAATGCCCATCGCGCCATTGCACGGCACCGCTGGCGGTTCCCACCCACAGTCCGGCCGGCGCGCTGCCGATGCCCACGCCTTCGATGATGCGGTCCGGCAAGCCATTGCGCTCGTTGAGCAGGGCCCAGCGGTCCGGCTCCATGCGCGCGGCGCCTGAGGTCATGGTGCCGATCCAGACATGCCGGCGGTAGCGCTCGAGGAGCAAGGCATGCGCGGCATTCGAAGGCAGGCCATGATGCGCATCGATCAGGCGCCATTGCCCACCCGCATTGATCTCGGCCACGCCTCCCGTGCGCAGGCTGGCCAGCAGCATCGGCTGGCCGTCTGCGGAGCTGGCTTCCTGCAGGCCGAACACCATGGCAACCGGGAAACCGTTGTCCTTGCCGTAGACGTGCAGGCGCGTCCCGTCGAAACGCGCCAGGCCACGCCCGGTGCCGATCCACAGGTCCCCGGCAAAATGGCCAAGGGCGAGTCCGATGTTGTTCGGCAGGCCATCATCCTTGCTGATGCGCAGGCTGCCCAGCTTGGGCTGTTGCGCATCGAGGTCGACGAGCTGCACCACGCCGCTGCCATTCGTACCGACCCAGAGCCTTTCCTCACCGCCGGCGCGATCGGCCAGGAGGCTGCGCACGCCGAGACCGGCGAGGGCCTCGATGGCCTCGCAGTGCTCGGGGCGGCAACGGTACAGGGACTCGAAGGTGCCCACCCACATGCGCCCGTCGCTGGCCGGCAGGAGGGCATTCGCGCCGGAGTTCGACTCGATCGGCACCCGTTGTGGTCTGCCGTCGTGAACCCGCCAGGCGCCGACCGAGTCGGTGCCGATCCAGAGCGCTCCGTCGCGGTCCTCCCCCAGTGAGCCGACGGCATAGCGCACGCCGGCAGTCGGCAGTTCGATCGGCGTCCAGCGATGGCCGTCGTAGCGGGCAAGGCCCTGGCTGGTGCCGGCGATGATGAAGCCGTCGCGGTCCTGCAGCAGGGCCAGTACGCTGTTCTGTGGCAGGCCGTCGGCGCTGGTGAAAGTTCGGAAGGCACGCCAGCCCAGGTCGGAATCGACCTCTGCCACCGGCGCATCCACGGGCGGCGCAAGGGCCGTCGCAAGGGTCGGCCACAGGGCCAGGCAGCACAGCCGGGTGCCGAAGCCCATGTCTAGGATTGCCCAGCAACGACAGGTGCGGACCGTGACGGGCACCGAACCTCCATGGCACAGCCCGGCCCCGCGTGTCCGAAGCGGACGCGACGCACTGAACCGGCCGGGCATGCCCGACATCGACACGCTGATTGACGGCGCGATCGGCCATGCGAAACGCGATGAATGGGCATCCCTGACGTCCGCGGGGCAGTTGCGCAGAAGTGTAGCGAGGATTGTCGGCCTTGCCGGCCTGTCTCCGACGCCCAACGGGCCTTGGGATGTTCTGATCGATCCCACAACGGCGTCACCGCCCTGTGCGGGCGCAGATCAAGGCGCGACGGCGAAGGCAGACTGGCCGACTGTCGAGCCGGCGCAACGCCGAGCTGCGCCCGCACAGGACGGCCCCAACCTTTCGATTCCCGATGACGGGGTGACATCCGTCAGAAGAACCGCACCAGCAAGGCCAGCACCAATGCGGCATAGACGCCGGCCAGCACGTCATCGAGCATCACGCCAAAGCCGCCCTTGACGTGGCGGTCGGCCCAGGAGACCGGCCAAGGTTTCCAGACGTCGAAAATGCGGAACAGGAAGAAGCCGACGGCGACCCAGGCGAGGTGGCGCGGCCACAGCAGCAGCGGCCACAGGGTGATCCACTGGCCGACGAATTCGTCCCAGACGATGACGCCGGGGTCTTCGATGTGCAGGCGGCGCACGACGACCGTCGAGGCCCATACACCGATGGCGAAGGCCGCGGCGATGATGACAAGCCACCACCATGGCGAAAGTCCGCGCAGCAGCAGCCACGGCAGGAGGGCGACGGCCGAGCCGGCGGTGCCGGAGGCGAACGGGCTGAAGCCGGCGCCGAAGCCGCTGGCGATCCAGCCGGCCGGATGGGAAAGCACGGCGCGGCGCTGCGCGGCATCGAGTCTCATGCGAAATGCTCCCAGCCGCGGCGCGGCAGTTCGATCGGTTGAGCATGCGCATCAAGCGCGCGCACGCCGGTGCCGTCGACAACGCGGCCGATGCGCGTGGCCGCGCAGCCGATGCGGGCGAGATCCTGCGCGAGGTCATGCGCCTGCCCTGCCGGCACGCTGAAGGCGAGTTCGTAGTCGTCGCCGCCGGCCAGTTGCAGGGCGCAGCGTTCGCGGCCGTCGAATATCGCCAGCAGGGCCGGCGATGCAGGCAGGCAGGCCGCCTCGACCTCGATGCCGACGCCACTTTGATTCGCCATATGGCCGAGATCGGCGAGCAGGCCGTCGGAGACGTCGATGCAGGCCGTGGCGCGTGCGCGCAGCACCGCGCCGGCGGCGACGCGTGGTGTCGGGCGGTCGAGTCGTGCGCGCAGTTCGGCAAATGTGAATTCCGCCGCGCGCGAGGTGCCGAGCAGGCGCAAGGCAGCGGCGGCGTCGCCGAGCGTGCCGGTGACGAACACCTCGTCGCCGCTGCGCGCGCCGTCGCGGCGCAAGGCCTGGCCCGGCGGCACGAAACCGTGCGCGGTGACGGTGATCGCCAAGGGCCCGCGCGTGGTGTCGCCGCCGACGAGGGCGACATGGTGCGCGGCGGCAAGGTCGGCGAACCCCTCGGCGAAGCCGGCGACGAAACCGGCATCGGGTTCCGGCAGGGTCAGCGCGAGCAGCGCCCAGGCCGGCGTCGCGCCCATCGCGGCGAGATCGCTGAGGTTCACCGCCAGCGCCTTCCAGCCGATGTCGGCCGGCGCGCTGCCGTGCGGGAAATGCACGCCGGCGACGAGGGTGTCGGTGCAGGCGACGAGTTCGTGCCCGGCCGGCACGGCGAGCACGGCGGCATCGTCGCCGATGCCGAGGCGCACGTCGGCGCGGGCGAGGTCGCAGCGTCGCCGGATATGGTCGATGAGGTCGAATTCGGCCATCGCGCTCAACGCGGGCGTGGCGACGGCGCGCGCATTCAGCGCCGCGCCGCGCGGTACTCGGTGCTGCGCCAGTCGGCGGCGAGGCGGTCGAGCACGCCGTTGATGTAGGTGTGGCCGTGGTCGGCGCCGAAGCGCTTGGCGACTTCGACGGCCTCGTTGAGGATGACGCGGTACGGCACGTCGGGACGATAGCGGAACTCGTAGGCGGCCAGGCGCAGCACGGCGCGCTCGATCGGATCGACTTCGGCGACCTCGCGGTCGAGGAAGGGCTTGAAGCCGGCATCGAGCTCGTTGACGTGCAGGTCGACGCCGCGCAGCAGGTCCTCGAAGTAGTCGAGGTCGGCGATCTCCATGTCCTGCTCGTGGCGGAACTCCTCGATGACCGTGGCCATGCGGTTGCCGCCGACCTGCCACGCGTAGAGCGCCTGCACGGCGCGCCGACGCGCGCGCGAGCGCGCAGCGAGGTCGATGCCATCGGGTCGGCGGGTCGGGTTCACAACTGTCTCCACAGGTCGGTCATCTCGAGCGCGGCGAGCGCGGCTTCCTCGCCCTTGTTGCCGTGCGCGCCGCCCGCGCGCGCCTCGGCGTCAGCATGCCGCTCGACCGCGAGCACGCCGTTGAGCACCGGCAGGCGATGCTCGACGGCCACGCGCATGAGCCCCTCTGCGCAGCCGTCGGCGACATGCTCGTAATGGCGCGTGTCGCCGCGCACGACGCAGCCGAGCGCGACGATCGCCGCATGCCGCCCGCCCGCCGCGAGCCTCGCCGCCACGGCCGGAATCTCCCACGCACCCGGCACGCGCACCACGTCGAGCGCCGCCTCGGCCACGCCATGCTCGGCGAACGCGCGCTGCGCCGCCGCCAGCAGCGCATCGACGATGCGCGGGTTCCAGCGGCTGGCGACGATCGCGTAGCGGGCGTCGGGGTGGGCGCGCAGTTGTCCAGCGATCAAGGGCGGCGGCGACGCGTGAAGGGCGGATCGGCCCGGGCCGGCGAGTTTACCGGAAGCCGGGCGGGCAACTGTTCAGTGCTGCCCGGCTCACTCAAGCACGGGACTGCACAACCCGTCGCTCCGGCGGTTTTCAACAGCCGAATGGCTGGTCAGGCCCGAGCCCAGCGCCTTGCAAACTCTTGTAGGCAGGAGGCACTGGGTCCGGGCCTTTGCCGGGACGACGAGCAAAAAACAAGTCGTGCAGACGTTCCCTGAGGATTACTCGAACCCGTGCTGGAAGATGATGTCGGTCTGCGGCACGCTCACGCCGTAGGTGCAGCTCGTGTTGTATGCAGCGCCGATCGCGGCGATGTCCGCCGGCGTGTAGCCCTGGGCGCCGCCCATCGTCGCCGCCGCCGTGATGACGGCCTGCGCGGCGACCTGCTGGTTCGAGCTGCTGGTGGTCATGGCCAGACCGCGCAGCATCGCCTTGTCCATCTTGTCGCGGCCGATCGCCGTCCAGGCGACCATGTTGCAGGATGCCCAGTATTGGCCCTGCGCATGGATGCCGGAACCGATGTTGCTCGGCCAGCTGCGGCCGATATGCCAGTTGGTGACGCGGCCCGCCCAATACTGGTTGTGGCCGTCCCAGTGGAACATCCAGAACCACTGCGGATCGCTCGGCGTCCAGTAGCCGGTCGAGCGGTTGTAGGAATTACCGAAATAGTCACCGACACCCTCGGAGAGGCCCTGCACCTGGGACAGACCACCATTGGTAACCCAGTCGTGCAGGCCGTGACCCAGTTCGTGGATGACGACGTCGGCGTCTTCGGCATCGTCGACACCACCTTCGCCGAAGCTCAGCCGGTCGGTGGCCGGCGTGAACGACGAGTTGTCCTGCCCATTCCACCCATGCGGATCGAAGCGCACGCCACCCGCCACGTTGTTCGGCACCACGGTCACGCCGAGCGTGACGTTGAGGTAGCGCATCTGCTTGTCGATGAGGTGGTAGAGGTTCGGCCCCTCGAACGCCTGGCTTGCACGCGTGGCACTGAAATCTGGCGTGCTCGGTGTCGGGCAGTCATCGACGCCACCGAACGGCGCCTCCCAATCGTTACAGCGCGCCCACGGCCCCTCGAGGCGATAGACGCCTCCCGCAAACGTGATGTCGCGCAGCGTGACGTTCATGAGCTGCGCGGTGAGGCCCGCCGAATCGGCGTCGTTGGCGTCGGTGAGCTGGCCAGCGCCACTGCCGTAGGTCGTGCGCGCCGAGGTCAGCGGATCGGGATCGAACACGGTGGCGGTGCCGTCGACGTACAACTCGGTGTTGCGCATGGCGAGGATCTCGCCGGTCGCAGCATCGGCGATGACTTCCCACGAACCCCGCTTGACCACATCGCGCAGGTAGTACATCCAGGCAAGTCGCGTCGGCTGCGCGTCGGCATAGACGACGAGCGTCGGTTCGACCTCGTCCTTCGCCGCCGGCATGCCTGCGTCGATGACGACTTTCGCGCGCAGGTCCGACGACGCGCGTGCCGACGTCGTGACGATGCGCTGCACGTCCGGGCGCAATTCGCTGCTGACGAAGATCACTTCGCCATCGGGCCTGACCGTTACCGCGATGTCGCTGCCGTAAACCGGCACGCCGTCCAAATGCTGGGTGAAGCGCACGACATGGAAGGCCTGGTCGTCGCGCTCGTACATCTTCTCGAGCACCGTCGGGTTGTCCTTGAGGCCGAGTTGCTCGACGCGCGCGGCAAGGAACTCGCGTGCCATCGACTCGGGCGTGCCGACCCGCGCCCGGAACGCAGGCTGGAACAGGGTCAAGGCGCGGCCATCGGCGGCGAACCGGCCTTGGGCCGATTCGATCGCGGCATCCTCGTTGAAGGCCTTGGTGATGCTCTCGACCATGCCGTCGGGCAGCTTCTTGGCATGGACATTGGCGGCGAAGGCTGCGATCGCGACAGCCAGTGCGGTTGAGAACAGAACAGGCTTGTTGGGCATTGGAGTCGACCTGATTGATGCAGGAACCTGCGAGAACCGTGATCCTACCGCGCCGGTGCATCCCCGCGTAGTGTCCCGCCTCCAACGAACGAGGCCTGTGCACGGGTCGCTGGAGCGATCCCGCTGCTACGGGCTGTCGAACCCGTCCGCGAAGAGGCTATCCCCGCCGATCACGGTCACTTGTGGACTGATGTTGAAGAAGATGTTGTTCGAGCACGCGACGCGCACGTGACCCGCCGTGATCGACACATTCGGCACCGTCACCGTTGCGCTGCCGCTGTTCGGAACCCCTGTCTGCAGCACCGCGAGTCGCAGCAACTCGCTGTTGTCGGCCGCCGGTACGACGAGGTCGATGTCGACCGCGCTGCAGGAAATCGGCGCCTGGTCGGTCGCGGCGACATTCCATGCAATCGTCTGCGCGGGCGTTTCGCCCCAGGTCCAGATCGTCGGCGCAGCCGGTGCCGTCAATACGAATGGACCGGCCGTGTCGACCACGGTCAGCACACGGTCGGCGCTGTTGGTGGCACCCCCGCCGGCAAGGTTGTCGCGCACGGTCAGGCGATAGTTCAGCGTGCGGTTCGTGGTCGGCAGGATCTCGCCCTTGGCGAAGACACCGGACACGAGGTTCTGGATGCGCGGCAGATAGCGGCGCGGGCTCATCGTCGGCAGCCACGAGCGCTGGATCGGGCCGGCACCCGGGTCGACGGCCAGGTTCATGTTGGCTGGGCCGGCATCGTACTGCTCCCAGGTGTAGGTCAAAACCGCACCCGGCGCGGATGAACCGGCCTGTGCGGTGAGCACGTATGGCGTGGCGGCAGGAATCGTCGTCGCGCTGCCGGGCACGACGGTCGGCGCGACCCAAGCGCGCGGCGTGGCCTGCGCGCAGGATCCGCCGATACCGCTCGAATAGCCCCCCATCTCCTGCAGGCTGCGCGCATGGAAATATGGATCGGAGTTCGTCTGCAGGTCGCTCGCGCTGCCGCAGATGCCGGCATAGGCCTGGATCGTCGAGCCGCTGCCCGGCTCCAAACCGGATTCGCCGGCATTGTCACCGTCACAGGAGTTGTAGGTGTGGTCGCCGCCGAACTGGTGACCGACTTCGTGCGCGACGTAGTCGATGTAGAACACATCGGTCTGCAACGTCGCACCGTTTGGCAATCCGGTCGTACCGTCCGCCTTCCAGATGCGGCATACCACTCCGAGACCTGCAAGTCCGCCCGATCCGGTAGTGAACACGTGGCCGATGTCGTAGTTCGCGCTGCCGATGACGGCGTTGAGGTTGGGCCCGTTCTCGTCGATGGCGTCTTCATCGTTGGAGTACGGGTCACCTTCAGCGAACGGATAGATGATTGCGTCATTGTTGGGGATCAGGGTCATGCGGATCGCGAAGTCCTGTCCGTAGACTTCGTTGATGCGGTTGATGACATTGACCACAGCGGCGAGACCGATGGCGACGCTCGGTGCCTGCGGCGGATCCATGGCGCTGGCAACCGCCTGCACCCAGTGGTGGTTCGCGGCGAAGGCGGCACGGTAGTTGCGCAGGATCGTGCCCGTGACGGTGGCGACGCCGGGGGCCTGTGCCGGCATCGCGTGGTCCTCGTCCATGTCGATGTGGCCATGCGTGCGGCACTTGAACGGCGGGGCGACGCCGGCATCGGCGCGGCGGAAACTGAGGTAGTGGCTGCCCATGCCGGAACGCTCCGGTCGCACCAGCCAGATGCCGTCGCGGTCGTGCACCGTGGCATGCAGGCCAAGCATCGAGATACCGACGCGCGCGGTCGTTCCGCGGGCATCGGTGGCGAGGTAGCTGCGGATGGCGGGGAAGCGTGCCTGCAGTTCAGCCGGCATGACGCCAGAATCGGCCAGCACGAATTCGCGCAGCCCACCGTCCGGAGCCGGCAGTGTGAGTGTGGCGCCGACACCATCGGCATGCGCGGCCAGCGCCTGACGCAGTCCGGGCCAGTCAAGCGATACCTGGCGATATGCCGACGGCGCTTCGCCATGGACCTGCGGCGCGCGCGCGGCGACGTCCTGCCAGTAGCCGGCGAACGCGACCGCCGGGGCGACGAGCAGGGAAAGGAGGACAACGAAACCGGTGACGGGTGAACGCATGGCGGATGACCTGTGCACGAGATGGATGCCCTGCGGCGGGCGGCGAAAGCGCGCCACCTTCGCACAGCGGCGGTAGCGTTGCCACGCGGCGCCGCCGCAGCCCTGAACGGACGCCGACGATCATGGCACCATGCGCCTGCAAAACCCAAACGAGGCGTGTATGATCCGCGCCCGTTTCATCCATCCATCCGCATTGAAGGATATTTGCCGAAAATGAGCAGCTATCTGTTCACCTCCGAATCGGTCTCCGAAGGCCATCCGGACAAGGTCGCCGACCAGATCTCCGACGCCGTGCTCGACGCCATCCTTGCCCAGGACAAGCGCGCGCGCGTCGCCTGCGAAACGCTGGTCAAGACCGGTGTCGCGATCGTCGCCGGCGAGGTGACCACGAGCGCGTGGATCGACCTCGAAGCGCTGACGCGCAAGGTCATCCTCGACATCGGCTACGACAGCAGCGACGTCGGTTTCGACGGCGCTACCTGTGGTGTGCTGAACCTCATCGGCAAGCAGTCGCCCGACATCAACCAGGGCGTCGACCGCAAGAAGCCGGAAGAACAGGGCGCCGGGGACCAGGGCCTGATGTTCGGCTACGCGACCAATGAGACGAAGGACTACATGCCGGCGGCGGTCTACTACTCGCATCGCCTCGTCGAGCAGCAGGCCAAGGTGCGCAAGAAGAAGAACTCGCCGCTGCCGTGGCTGCGCCCGGACGCGAAGTCGCAGGTCACGCTGCGCTACGAGAACGACAAGGCGGTGGCGATCGACGCCGTCGTGCTGTCGACCCAGCATGATCCTTCAGTGAAGCAGAAGGATCTGGTCGAAGCCGTGCGCGAGCACATCCTCAAGCCCGTGCTGCCGGCGAAGTGGCTGCACAAGGGCACCAAGTACCACATCAATCCGACCGGCAAGTTCGTCATCGGCGGCCCGGTCGGCGACTGCGGCCTGACCGGCCGCAAGATCATCGTCGACACCTACGGCGGCTGGGCACGCCACGGCGGTGGCGCGTTCTCGGGCAAGGATCCGTCCAAGGTCGACCGCTCGGCCGCCTATGCCGCGCGCTACGTCGCCAAGAACATCGTCGCCGCCGGCATCGCCGACCGCTGCGAGGTGCAGGTCAGCTACGCGATCGGCGTGGCCGAGCCGACCTCGATCTCGGTGACGACGTTCGGCACCGGCCGCATCAGCGACGAGAAGATCGAGAAGCTGATCCGCAGGCACTTCGACCTGCGACCGTACGGCATCATCAAGATGCTCGACCTCGTGCATCCGATGTACCAGCCGACTGCGAGCTATGGCCATTTCGGCCGCGCGCCGTACGAGGTGAAGCTGGCCAACGGCGAAACCTTCACGGCCTTCTCGTGGGAGAAGACCGACAAGGCCGAGGCGCTGCGTGCGGACGCAAAACTGTAGGAGCGCCTTCAGGCGCGATGCCTCGCGACGCGAAACGGGCCGCCTTGTGCGGCCCGTTTCATTTGCGCGGCGCAACCAGGCGCTCGAACGCCTGCACGATCTCCTTTTCGGTCCGCGCGGCAACAGCCAGGGATGCGCGGGCTCGTTTGCTCCAACCCGTTCCGCGCGCGGTCAGGTCATCCCACGCATCGACCAGCGCGCGCGGCGACTCGCGCAAATGCCATTCGATCAGGGCCACGGCCTGTGCAATGTCCTTGCCGTGCTTCGGATGCCTGGCGCCTCGTTCGTGCGCGACGATCAGCTTGTGCAGGCCGTAGCGCGCCGGATCCGGCAGGTTGACGAGGCAGGCATCGGCACGATCCAGCAGCACCGCCTGGCCTGGACGTTCGATCAGGTATTCGAGGAACTTCAACGGACTGAGGGCCACACCCAGTTCCGGGGCCGGCACGCCATCGAATGAAGCGCGTCGCCGTACGGTCAGGAAGTCGATGCGCAGGTCGGGCTCGCGGGTACTCACGTTCAGGCAAGCCATTCCCTTGCTGCCCCCCATGGCAGGCAGAAATCCGTGCCTGAGCGACGTCAATGCGTCGTGCATGTTTACGTGCAGGTTCGCCGGCAGCGCCAAGGCGACGTTGCCTCCAGGCCCGGGATGGGCGAAATCGAGATCCAGCGTGCGCGTAGCACCGTCCCAGGCCACGCCCAACTGGTTGCCGATCGCGAGGAAGGCATGCGTGCCGACCAGCAGCCCGCCTGCCCGGAAGAACTGGTACTCGGCCATGCGCTTGACGATGCGGAAGTGCTTTGGTGGCGTGGCCGTGCAACCCAGTGCGAGGGCCGAGGCCGCCTGTCGCCCCACCGACTCGAGCGCAGGAGCACCCTCGCTTCGCGCTCGCTCGATCGCGTCGATGGCCGGGCCTGCCGGCCCCAGGTAGTACTCGCGCTTGCGTCCGTCGAGTTCCTTGAAGGCCCAATAGGCGTAGCGCGAGCCCTTGATCGTCTTGTAGGCCACATTGCCGGTGACGAAGGCCGGCGAGCGCAGGGTCTCCGTCACGTGCACGCGCTCGTACAATTCCGCATAGGCGGTTTGTGCGGAGGCGGAGAGTTCGCGGTAGTGAAGCATTCGATCGTCCTCGCATGACACGCGCGAGTTATACCACCAAATAATTGAAGGTGGTATAACCCCCAATGCCCACGACGATCGCTATGCTGCATCAACCCGCATCGACTCCATATGCCCATGCCCCCCACCGAAACCCGCCGCCCACTCACCTCGCGCAGCACAGGCTGGGCCAAGGCGATCGCCTCGACGCTCGCCCGCAGCAGCGTCACGCCGAACCAGATTTCGGTGGTCAGCATCGTCTTTGCAATCGCAGGTGCCTGGCTGCTGGTCGAATGGCCGACCACGGCCGGCCTCGTGCTCGCCGCCGTCTGCGTGCAGTTGCGCCTGGCCTGCAACCTGTTCGACGGCATGGTCGCGATCGAGGGCGGCAAGCAGTCGCCGGTCGGTTCGCTGTACAACGAACTGCCGGATCGCATCGCCGATTCGCTGTTCATCGTCGCGCTGGGCTACACGATCCAGATGCCGTGGCTCGGCTGGCTCGGCGCCCTGCTCGCCGCACTGACCGCCTACGTGCGCGCGACCGGTGGCGCGCTCGGTTTCGCCCAGGATTTCCGCGGGCCGATGGCCAAGCCGCACCGCATGGCTGTGCTCACGCTCGGCTGCCTCGTCGGCGCGCTCGAAGGACATTTCAACGGTACGCGGCATGCGCTGCTCGCCGCCGCGGTCATCATCGCCGTCGGCTCCGCGCTGACCTGCGTCACGCGCACGCGCGCGATCGCCGCGCAACTGCGGGCGAAGGGCTGATGATCGCGCGCCTGCTCGTCGCCCTGGTGCGCCTGCTGGTCGGCGCATATCCGCAATGGATCGGCACACAGCCAAAAGCCGCGCAGCGCATCTACTTTGCCAACCACGCCAGCCATCTCGACACGCTGGCATTGTGGGCGGCCTTGCCGCCGACGCTGCGTCGGCGCACGCGACCGGTCGCCGCAAAGGACTACTGGAGCCGCGGCCTGCGTGCGCTGGTCGCGCGACGCGGCCTCAACGCCGTGCTGATCGAGCGCAACCGCGACAAGGCCGAGGGCGATCCGCTGCAACCGCTGGATGACGCGCTGGCGGCCGGCGATTCACTGATCTTGTTCCCGGAAGGCACACGCAATGCCGAAGCACTGCCGTTGCCGTTCAAGTCCGGGCTGTACCACCTCGCCGAGCGCCACCCGCAGGTCGAACTGGTCGCCGTGTATCTCGACAATGCCCGTCGCAGCTTGCCGAAAGGCAGCCTGCTGCCGGTGCCGCTGATCTGCACCGTGCGTTTCGGCGAGGTGATCCAGCGCATGGATGGTGAAAGCAAAGCCGATTTCCTCGAACGCGCACGCAATGCCGTGGTGAAACTCGCATGAATCCGCAATCCTGGTTCGCGGCCCTGGTCGCCGACACGCCGGCGCAGTTCTGGTGGGTCATGGGTGGCGTGCTCGCCCTGCTCATCGTCGCAAGCGCGATCGGCTTCGTGCTCGGGCGCATGCGCCCCGGCGCGGTGGTCGACAACCTCGTCGCGCGCATCAATGCGTGGTGGGTCATGGTCGCCGTGCTGTGTGCCTGCTTCCTGCTCGGTCGCATCGCCACCCTGGTGCTGTTCGCGCTGGCGTCGTTCCTCGCCCTGCGCGAGTTCATCACGCTGACGCCGACGCGCCCCGGCGACCATCTGCCGCTGTGCCTGTGCTTCTACGTGGCGATCCCGCTGCAGTACTGGCTGATCGGCAGCGACTGGTACGGCCTGTTCGTGATCCTGATTCCGGTCTACGGCTTCCTGCTGCTGCCGGCGGTGTCTGCACTGGCTGGAGATACCGAGCACTTCCTCGAGCGCAACACCAAGATCCAGTGGGGCCTGATGCTGACCGTGTACTGCATCAGCCACGCCCCTGCCCTGCTCCTGCTGCGCATCCCGGGGTTCGAGGGCAGCAACCTGTTGCTGCTGCTCTACCTGCTGCTGGTCGTGCAGATCAGCGACGTGTTGCAGTACGTGTTCGGCAAGCTGTTCGGCCGACACAAACTGGCGCCCAAGGTGAGCCCGTCGAAGACCATCGAGGGCCTGGTCGGTGGCGGCCTCTCGGCCGCCGCGATTGGTGCCGCGCTGTGGTGGATCACTCCGTTCACGCCGCTGCAGTCGGGCATGCTGTCACTCCTGATCGTGCTGTGCGGTTTCCTCGGCGGTCTTGCGCTGTCGGCAGTCAAGCGCAGCCTGGGCGCCAAGGACTGGGGACAGATGATCGAAGGCCACGGCGGCATGCTCGACCGCCTCGACTCGGTGACCTTCGCCGCACCGGTGTTCTTCCATGTGGTGCGCTACGGCTTCGCCTGATCGCACGAGGTCGCCCGTGAACGGGCTCCTGCGGAAAAACGGAGCACCCGCGGGAGCCCCTTCAGGGGCGATGCATCTTTCAGCGGAGCATCACCCATGAAGCGGCCCGCATCGGATCAGTTGTCGAAACCGCTGGCAAAGATGACATCGCTCAGCAGCGAGGAATGCACCAGCACGAAGATGTCGGAGAAGCCGTTGCTGTCGCCCGGAGCGAGGTCGCTGGCCCGCGACTCCCAGGCCATGGACAGGCCCGAGCCGTTCACCGCCAGTGTGTTGCCGGAGTGGCCGTTGCCCGGCTGGCCGCTGCCGTTGACCGAGACCAGCGTCGGTGACGGCTGGCCGGGAACGTACGTGAACACCTGCGAGAGCCGGCCAGACGGGGTGTCCATCGTGCAGGCCATGGTCAGCGATCCGAGGTTGGACACCGACGAAACGGTGCAGCTGTCGTAGTCATTGGCCGGAATGATGGCCGGTCGCGGAATCGCGATGGTGGTCTGGGTCTGCCGGTCGCGGACGTAGATGCCGCTGTTGCCATTGACGTTCGCGCCGTTGGCATAGCCCAGGCCGCCGTGGGCGCCGTTCTGGAAGCTGACGTAGCGGCCGTTCGGCGAGATCGCCGGCCGGGTCGTTCCGGCGGTGGAGGAGGCACCGGCCGCCCCCAAGCGGCTGACCAGTTCGGTGGTGTCGGTGACCAGATCGCGGACATAGACCTGTCCCCAGGTGGCGCCGGGAACGATGGGCTGGTTGCACTTGAACACGATGTAGCGGCCGTCGCCCGACAGCGCCTTCGGATACAGGTCGCACTGGCCGCCGGACGGCGTGCCATCGGCCTTGACCGAGGCCATCTCCACCGCACCGGTGTCCATGTCCTTGACGAAGATTTCCTGCCAGGCGCCGGGCGTCAGGCCGAAGTTCTCGGAGTTGGTCTCGAGGGCGATGTAGCGGCCGTCGGTGGAGATCGACACCGTGTCGTCGTCGGTGCCGCTGGAGGGCACACCGGCCGCGTTGCGGCTGGCCATGACCAGGATGCCGGTCTGGCGATCCCTGCGCATCACCTGCCAGTTCGGGGCCTGAGGGTGATCGAAGGTCAGGAAGGCCACGTAGCGACCGTCGCCCGAGACCGCTGGTCGTTCGCCGCGCATGGTGGTGCCGGCTCCGGAGTTTCGGGAAACGACGTCGATCGCGCCGGTATGCAGATCGATGGCGAGTGCGCGGTTGCCGATGAAGGAGCCGCTCGATGCCCAATTGGCCGCGCTGCTGGAGAAGACCACCGTGCGACCGTCGGCCGACATGTCGACTGTCTCGGAGGGGCCGTCGGGCTGCATCCCCACGCCCGGCACCAGACGGGCGTAGACGAAATCGCCCGCCTCTGCCGGACAGGAAAGGACGGTTGCGCTGCCGACGACAAGGGCGGCAGCGAGGCGGCGATGAAACTGCATGGCGATCTCCTGCATGACGGATTCCGGAATCACCGCGCGTGAATCCCGGGGGACGGCAAGTCCCGGCATGGAAGGAAACGCAGTCCGCGGGAAAAACCTGCAACCGGCGCGCGGCACCTTCCGGTTTCCGCTGGGCCGGCGGGTATAATCCCCGGCCTCCCTGTCGAGGGGCGCTGCACGTCGTCCGCCATCCGGTGGCGAACCCAGGCTCGACAGGCGATTCCCGTGCAACGGCGCCCGGCCAACCCGATCCGAACCTGCGTCCGCCACCGGCCAGCCGGCGCGCGAGCGCGGTGCGGTCACGAACCGGAGCAACAACCATGAACGCTGTACTGAAGACCTTCTCGACCGAAGGCGACTACAAGGTTGCCGACATCAAGCTGGCCGACTGGGGCCGCAAGGAAATCGACATCGCCGAGCACGAGATGCCGGGCCTGATGTCGATCCGCCGCAAGTACCAGGCCGAAGCGCCGCTCAAGGGCGTGCGCGTGACCGGCTCGCTGCACATGACAATCCAGACCGCCGTGCTGATCGAGACGCTCAAGGACATCGGCGCGGACGTGCGCTGGGCCTCGTGCAACATCTTCAGCACACAGGACCACGCCGCCGCCGCGATCGCCGCCAGCGGCACGCCGGTTTTCGCCTGGAAGGGCGAGACGCTGGAGGAATACTGGGACTGCACGCTCGACGCGCTGACCTTCACCCTGGCCGACGGCACGCTGACTGGCCCGCAACTCGTCGTCGACGATGGCGGCGACGTGACCCTGCTGATCCACAAGGGCTACGAACTCGAAAAGGGTGACGAAAGCTGGGTGAACTCACCCTCCGGCAGCCACGAGGAGCAGGTCATCAAGAACCTGCTCAAGCGCGTGGCCAAGGAGCGTCCAGGCTATTGGACCCGCGTGGTCGCCGACTGGAAGGGCGTCTCCGAGGAAACCACGACCGGCGTGCACCGCCTCTACCAGCTCGCCGAGCGCGGCAAGCTGTTGGTACCGGCGATCAACGTCAACGACTCGGTGACCAAGAGCAAGTTCGACAACCTCTATGGCTGCCGCGAGTCGCTGGCCGACGGCCTCAAGCGCGCGATGGACGTGATGCTGGCCGGCAAGGTTGCCGTGGTCTGCGGCTACGGCGACGTCGGCAAGGGCTCGGCGCACAGCCTGCGTGCCTACGGCGCGCGCGTCGTGGTCACCGAGATCGATCCGATCTGCGCGCTGCAGGCGGCGATGGAAGGCTACGAGGTCAAGACCGTCGAGGACACCCTCGGCACCGCAGACATCTACGTCACCACCACCGGCAACAAGGACATCATCACCGTCGCGCACATGCAGGCGATGAAGGACCAGGCCATCGTCTGCAACATCGGTCACTTCGACAACGAGATCCAGGTCGAGGCGCTGAAGGCGCTGGCCGGCGTCACCCAAGTCAATATCAAGCCGCAGGTCGACCGCTTCGACCTGCCCAACGGCCGCAGCATCTTCCTGCTCGCCGAGGGTCGCCTGGTGAACCTCGGCTGCGCCACCGGCCACCCGAGCTTCGTCATGTCGAACAGCTTCTCCAACCAGACCCTGGCGCAGATCGACCTGTGGGCCAACAAGGACTTCTACGACCCGAAGGTCTACATCCTGCCGAAGAAGCTCGACGAGGAAGTCGCGCGCCTGCACCTGGAGAAGATCGGCGTGAAGCTGACCAAGCTGACTCCCGAGCAGGCCGACTACCTTGGCGTGCGCGTGGACGGGCCGTACAAGCCGGAGCACTACCGCTACTGATCGGCTGTCTGGCCGATGCGTGGACGAAACGGGCGCCGCAAGGCGCCCGTTTTCGTTGCGGCGTGCACGGACGCAGACGCCAGCGACACATGTCGGCATGCCGGCGAGTGCGCCACCCGCTGCATATGCCCCCGGCCGGTCTTCTTACCTTTCATCGCGATGAAAAGATAGACTGCCTGCCCCACCCGGCCGGACCTTCCCGATGGCGGCAGTCAGCTTCGAGTTCTTCCCGCCCAAGACCGACGAACAGCGCGAGGGGCTAGCGCGCGCAGCGACAGCGCTCAAGGCGCATGCACCCGAATATGTCTCCGTGACCTTCGGTGCCGGCGGCTCGACGCTGAGCTATACGGTCGAGGCCGTCCGCGACCTGCTCGACCGGCACGGCCTCGTCGCCGCGCCACATCTGTCATGCATGGGCGGCACGCGCGAGGAAGTCCGCCGCCTCGTCGACGAGTACCGCGATCTCGGCGTACGCCGCATAGTCGCCCTGCGTGGCGACCTGCCATCGGGCATGGCGAGCTTCGGCGATTTCCGCTATGCCAGCGACCTGGTCGCCTTCATCCGTGCCGAAACCGGCGACCATTTCCATCTCGACGTGGCCTGCTACCCGGAAGTCCATCCGCAGGCCGAGGACGCGCTCGCCGACCTCGCCAACTTCAAGCGCAAGATCGATGCCGGCGCAAACAGCGCGATCACCCAGTACTTTTACAACGCCGATGGCTACTTCCGCTTCGTCGACGCCGTGCGCCGGCTCGGCGTCGATGTGCCGATCGTGCCGGGCATCATGCCGATCGCAAACTTCAGCCAGCTAAGGCGCTTCTCGGAAATGTGCGGCGCCGAAATCCCACGCTGGCTCGGAAAACGCCTCGCCGCACTCGGTGACGATGCCGCGGCCATTCGCGAGTTCAGTGCCGACGTCGTCGCCGACCTGTGCCGCCGTCTCGTCGATGGCGGTGCGCCCGGCCTGCACTTCTACACACTGAACCGCGCGAAGCCGACCCTGGCCATCCTCGAACGCCTGTAATCGAAACCCGTAGGAAGCGGCTTCAGCCGCGATGCTCCTGCTCTGGACCCCATCGAAGCCGCCTGGACACACGAGCAGCCATCAACCCGTCGCGGCGAGATGCACTCCCGCCACCGCGCGCCCGGACGGGTCGGCGGAGTTCGCGAAGGCCGGATCCCAGGCGATCGCCGCCGGTGTCGAACAGGCGATCGACTTGCCGCCTGGAATCGTCTCCGCACAGGCCTGTCCCGGGAAGTGCTGTTCGAAGATCGCGCGGTAGAAATAGGCCTCCTTGGTCTGCGGCGGATTGACCGGGAAACGCGCCGCCGCAGCGGCGAATTCACGATCGCTGACCTGCGCCTCGGCATGCGCCTTGAGGCCATCGATCCAGCCATAACCGACGCCGTCGCTGAATTGCTCCTTCTGCCGCCACAGGATCGACTCGGGCAAGGCACCCTCGAAGGCCTCGCGCAGGATTGCCTTCTCGATGCGGCCGTTGCCGGCCATCTTCGCCTTCGCGTCGATCGACATGGCGACGTCGAGGAACTCGAGGTCGAGGAACGGCACGCGCGCCTCTACGCCCCAGGCCATCATCGACTTGTTCGCGCGCAGGCAGTCGTAGAGATGCAGCGCATCGAGCTTGCGCACGGTCTCCTCATGGAACTCGCGCGCATTCGGCGCCTTGTGGAAGTAGAGGTAGCC
Source organism: Dokdonella sp. (assembly GCF_019634775.1). Classification (NCBI taxonomy): domain Bacteria; kingdom Pseudomonadati; phylum Pseudomonadota; class Gammaproteobacteria; order Lysobacterales; family Rhodanobacteraceae; genus Dokdonella; species Dokdonella sp. The sequence goes on along the minus strand of NZ_JAHCAS010000001.1, from coordinate 2,236,419 downwards.
GCCGAAAATCTCGTCCGAACCCTCACCCGACAGCACCATCTTCACGCCCATCGCCTTGATGCGCCGCGCGAGCAGGTACATCGGCGTGGATGCGCGGATCGAAGTGACGTCGTAGCTCTCGATGTGACGGATCACCTCGGGCAGCGCGTCGAGGCCTTCCTCGAAGCTGTATTCGAAGCCGTGGTGCACGGTGCCAAGTGCCTTGGCGGCGATCTCGGCGGCGGCGAGGTCCGGCGACCCCTTCAGGCCGATCGCGAACGAATGCAGCCGTGGCCACCAGGCTTCGGCGTTGTCGTCTTCCTCGATGCGGTGGCGGGCGAAACGTGCTGCGCAGGCGGCGACGAGCGAGGAATCGAGGCCGCCCGACAACAGCACGCCGTACGGCACATCGGTCATCAACTGGCGATGCACGGCCGCCTCGAAGGCCGAGCGCAGCGCAGCGGGCTCGATCGTCACGCCTTCGGTCGCCGCATAAGCGCGCCACGGCTTGTCGTAGTAGCGCACGAGTTCACCGGACTCGCTGTCGTAGTAGTGGCCGGGCGGGAACGTGGCGACGTCGGCACAGACGCCGACCAGCGCCTTCATCTCGGAGGCCACGCAGATGCGGCCCTCGCGATCGTGTCCCCAATACAACGGGCAGACGCCGATCGGATCGCGGGCAATGACGAAACGCTTGCGCCCGGCATCCCACAACGCATAGGCGAAGATGCCATTGAGTTTCTTCACGCCCTCGGGACCGTGCTCGCGATACAGCGCGTTGATGACCTCGCAGTCCGAGCCGGTCTGGAAAGCGTACGGCTGCGCGAGGCCGCGCTCGAGCTCGCGGTGGTTGTAGATCTCGCCGTTGACGGCGAGCGCGAGCAGGCCGTCCTGCGAGCGCAACGGCTGCGAGCCACCGGCCGGATCGACGATGGCGAGGCGCTCGTGCACGAGGATCGCGCTATCGTCCGTGTACACGCCGCTCCAATCCGGCCCGCGATGGCGCTGGCGCTGCGATAGCTCGAGGGCGAGACGACGCAGGGACGGCACGTCGTCACCGGGTTGCAGGCCGAACAGGCCGAGGATCGAACACATCTTGAAACTCCTGGGTTTGAACTGCTGTTCTGAAACTGGATTGGAAATGCTGTTCTGAAAAGTGCCGCCATGGATGGCTGCTTGCGGAATCCGGTACCGAAACACCTCACCTACATCTCACCGGCAGACGAAGCAGCGATCACCGACGATCACAAGGGCACATAGCAAAAAGGCCCGCTCGGTGGCGGGCCTTCTGCGCGTGAATCGGGATGCAACCACCTATCCCACGCCGGCCCCTGCCTGCATGCGTCCATTATTGTTCGCGCCGTTGACGGCAGCGCAGGATCGAAGCAGGGTGGCGGACGTGGACATGGCCCGCACTAGAGCAGATCGCCGCGCCTTCGGCAAGCCTCGCGCACGATGTCGATGCTTGCGCCTGCAACCATGCCTGGCCTTGCTGTTGGCGGCATTGGCTATGAGCGCGCAGGCGCAGGGCGGCGTCCGCCGCTGCATCGGCGCCAATGGCGAGCCGGTGTTCTCCGATCGTCCGTGCAAGCTGGCTCCCGTGCCGGAACGCGGCGACGACATCGACTACGCCCTGCCCCTGGTTGCGCCGATGCAGACCTGCCCGACTTCGCCGCAGGAGCTTCGCGACCGTGTCGCCGCTGCCTTCGACGGACGCAATGCGATTGCGCTGTCGGGACTGATGCTGTGGGACGGATATGGTCGCGGTGATGCAACGGCGACGCTGCGGGAACTCGCACGCCTGATCGAGGAACCGCTGATCACGATCGAACTCGACCAGGTGTCGTCAGCGCCCTGGGGCGATCCCTACGCCCGCCGCCGCGGACCGCGCGCGCCGATGGACACGCTGCTGATCGTGCGCACCGCGCGTGACCTCGACCGCGTGCCGCATGAAGCGCGCACGAGCTTCGAGGTCGTCGATCATCGCGGTTGCTGGTGGTTGAGGTTGGTGGATTGGTGATTCATGAATCGCGGCTGGTGCCGTCGTCCCGGATCGCTGCGTCAACCGCGTTTCACGCGTATGCGAGGCTGCTTCATTGCCGAGTCCAGGCGTGGCCATTCCTGGCCGCACCGTTCGCAACAGCTTCCCCTCCCAGCTATCATTGGCGGTTCTTTCCGCAGGAAAACCGACCATGGCCGCGAACTACCCCGAGTACATCTGGCAGAACGGTGCGATCAAGCCGTGGGCCGAGGCGACGGTGCATGTCATGGCGCATGCCCTGCATTACGGCTCGTCGGTGTTCGAGGGCATCCGCAGCTACGAGACACCGAACGGTCCGGCGATCTTCCGCCTCGGCGACCATCTCAAGCGCCTGTACATGTCGGCGAAGATCTACGACATGGAGATTCCCTACACGCAGGACGTGCTGGCTGAAGCCTGCCGCGAGGTGATCCGCCGCAACGGCCTGACCAAGGCCTACCTGCGCCCGGTCGCGTACCGCGGTCTCGGTGGTTTCGGGCTGTCGGCGGAAACGCCGATCGACGTCGCCGTGGCCACCTGGGAAATGGGCCCGTATCTCGGTCCCGGCGTGCTCGAACAGGGCATCGACGCCTGCGTGTCGAGCTGGCAGCGCTTTGCGCCGAACACGATCCCGGCCGGCGCCAAGGCCGGCGGCAACTATCTTTCCGGCCAGCTCATCGCGCGCGAGGCGCGCCGCCTCGGCTTCGGCGAGGGTATCGCCCTGGCGTCCACCGGCCTGCTCAGCGAAGGTGCCGGCGAGAACCTGTTCCTGGCCTTCGACGGCGCGCTGCACACGACGCCGGCCAGCGCAGCAATCCTCAACGGCATCACGCGCCACACCCTGATCACGCTCGCTCGCGCGAACGGCATCGAGGTCATCGAACGCGACCTGCCGCGTGAGTACCTGTACCTCGCCGACGAGATCTTCATGTGCGGCACCGCCGCCGAAGTCACGCCGATCCGCTCGGTCGACGCCAAACCGGTCGGCAGCGGCGTTGCCGGCCCGCTCACGCGCAGGCTGCAGGGCCTGTTCTTCGGCTTGTTCGACGGCCGCACGAAGGACGAATGGGGTTGGCTCGATCCGGTGTGATCGCCCGACAGACGAGGTGCAAAGGCGCGACAATCTCGCCTCGTTGCACTCGTTGCAAATGAGGAGATCGTGAAGCCGCTTCCTGCGGAACCACCACGCGCCCGCCCCACTGCGGGCCTTGCGGATGTCGTGACGCCATTGCGGGAGTGATCAGAGCATCCCTGGCGGCTCGCCTTTCGTCAGCGGTGATGCTGCCCTCTACTCCCTGCCAAAACTCAGGGTTGCGACCGCCCCGCCCTGTGGCCGTGGCGCCAGGGACACCTTCCAGCCATACAGCTCGCACAGTCGCTTGACGATGGCGAGGCCGAGACCGGCCCCCTTGACCGTGGTGGTGCCGCGCTGGCCGCGCTCAAACAGGCGCTCGGCGTCTTCCGCGGCGATGCCGGGGCCGGTGTCCTCGACGGCGACGCGGCCATGACCGACGATGACCACCACCTCGCCTTCCTGCGTGTACTTGAAAGCATTGCCGATCAGGTTGGTCAGGGCGACGGCGACGACCGACGATGGTGCCGCCGTGTGCAAGGGCTCCTCGACGTCGAGGCGCACCTTTACCGGCTTGCTGCCAAGATGCGGCCGGCTGATGTCGATGACCTGTTCGACCACGCGCGCCACATCGGTCGCTTCCCCATCGGTCGGCCCCCGACGCTCGCTGCGCGAGAGCAGCAGCAAGGCATCGGTGAGTTCGGTCGACTGGCGTACCGCGCGCTCGATGCGATGCAGGCGTTCCTGCGCCTTGTCGGGCAGGTTCTGGCCGAGCAGCAGTTCTGTCGTGGTCGCGATCACCGCCAGCGGCGTGCGCAATTCGTGGCTGACGTCGGCGTTGAATTCGCGGTCGCGCTCGACCAGATGAGTCAGACGCGCGGCATAGTCGTCGAGTGCCTCGGCCACCTGGCCGACCTCGTCGTCGGCGAAATGCGGTGCAAGTGGCTTGTAGTCACCGCGCTTGCGCAGTTCGCGCAGACGTGCGGCCAGATCCACCACCGGGCTCATCACCCGTGCCGACAGCCACACGCCGATGACCAGCGAAAGCAGGCCGAACAGGACCACCGCACTGCCGAGAACCAGGAGCAGCTGGCGCTCGCTGAGCTTCTGCGAACTGACGTCGAAACGCAGGTAGGCCCAGTAGTCGGCGTCCTTGTAGACGGCCAACTTGTAGGCCTGGTTGAGCCCTCCGCGATCGGGGTCGTCAATGTCGTAAACACCTGAATCGTAACCCTGCCAGGCAAATGGCACGGTCGCCAGGCGTCCCGCACGGACGATTTGCGCCTCGAAAAGAGACATGCTCCAGCGCGCGTCCGGTTCGGGGTACTCACGCTTGAAATCGACGAAGTGGCGCAGCTCGCGGGTGAGCGTGTCATTGATGAGCTGATCCTCCATGCGCACACGGAGGTAGATCGTCGCTGCCGCGAACAGCGCCGTCAGGCCGAGGCCGAACAGCGCGAACGAGATGATGATGCGACTGCGGAGCCTACGCCGCGACCGCATCGGGATCGACCATGCGGTAACCGATGCCGTGTTTGGTCTGGATCAGCGGCTTGTCGAAGGGCTTGTCGATCGCCGCGCGCAGGCCGTGGATGTGCACGCGCAGGGAATCGCTGTCGGGCAGTTCCTCACCCCAGACTCGCGTCTCCAGTTCGCGGCGCGTGACCACGGACGGTGCCGAATCCATCAACGCCTGCAGCAGCTTGAGGCCGATCGGATTGAGCTGGATCGCCTTGCCGGCCCGCGTGACGTCGAGCGTGTCGAGGTTGTAGGTGAGATCGGCAAGCTGGAGCTGGCGGCTCTTGCTTCCCTTGCCGCGGCGCCCGAGCACCTCGATGCGCGCGGCCAGTTCCTGCAGGGCAAACGGCTTGACCATGTAGTCATCCGCACCGGACTCGAAGCCGGTGAGCTTCTGTTCGAGCGCATCACGTGCGGTCAGCATCAACACAGGCGTCTGCCGCTGGGCGTCCTGGCGCAGCTTGCGGCAGACCTCGAGGCCATCCATGCCAGGCAGACTGAGATCGAGCACGATGACATCGAACTCGTTGACCACGGCCAGGTGCAGCCCGGTCACACCGTCACCAGCAAAGTCGACCACGTGGCCCCTGTCGGCGAGGAAGTCGCCGATATTGGCGGCGATGTCGCTGTTGTCTTCGATGACGAGTATGCGCATGGCGATAGATTAGCGTGGGAACCCGACAGCCGGGCAACGGCCTTGGACATCCCCGGAAAGGGATCGTTCAGCCGAAGGCTATTCTGGTCCAGGATCGCGCAGGATGCGCGCAAAAGAAAATGGCCCAAGGGAGGCGCCATTGGGGGAACGCACCTCGCCTGGGCCAAAAGCTACTGCCCCGATTACCGTAATCCGCCAGTCACTGAACCTGACTTAGGAGTGTCGAGCAGGACTTACAGTGCCGCCGACTATAGGAACCGAAGGCTTAAACCCCTGTTAAGTCCGACTCAGGCTTCCGTTAAGGATGCTCTGATCAATCCCGCAATGGCGTCATGACATCCGCGTGGTTCGCAGCAGGGTGGGCGTGGCGAAACGCAGGCCGGTCGCCTGGCCCGGGCACGCGCGCGGCGCTGTGGGTCCTGCGGTTGCCACCCTGCCACCGGACGTCAGGCAGTCGGGACGCCGCACCGGGAAGGCCGGAGCCCAGTGCGACTTTGATTCAAGTGACTGGACGCCGGGATCCGGCCCACCCGAGCGTTCGGCTGTCGAGAGTCGCAGGGATGACGAGAAGGCTCGGGATCCTTCGAGGTTCCCGCACCGGGTCATGGCCTGCCCTGCAACTCCCTCGACTCACCGGGGCGCGTGTAGCGATCCATGCCCTGGACAGACCGCTCGCGCGCCTCGCGCGCCTGCTTGGCCGTCATGCACTGCTTCTGCTTGAAGTTCGATCCGGTCGGGCGGCGCGATACGCAGATGAGGCGATCATCGTCGTTCTTGGTGAGGATGGCGTTGGCGTCTTCCTGAGCATTGATGAGCTCGAGCTTCTGGCGATCGCTCATCGCGGACAGTTCGTTCCGTTCCGCGAACAAGCGCGCGATGACCTCGAGATTCCTCTCGACGCGCGCGCGCTCGTCAGCACTGATTTCGGTATAGCGCCCACCCGCCTTCATTTCCCGGCGCACCTCTTCAGCCTGTGCTGCAAAGGTCGCCGCCGTGGTGGCTGTGACGGCGCCATCGTCCTTCTTGCCGGTCTTCTTGGCTTCGGCAACGCCGGGCAGGCAGACCATGGCGGCCAGGGCGATGCCCAATACGGAAACGAGTGACGACTTCATCAGAACTCCTGGTTGATGGAAATGGCAAATGAATCGGGGCACCGCCGAACCGCGGCGCGAACCGCGAGCAAGCCGAAAAACAATGGCGGCATGCAGTGCAGGCGGGCGATAGTAGGAAGAGGTTCGTACTTTTGTCAACGAGGATCGTCGTAGATCAATACCCCGCTCGCGGCGTGCGCGTCCTCGCCGGTCTGGCCGGCATGCGCGCGACACCACTCTCGATGTGGGCAATCACGGCATCGGCGACATCGCATTTGGTCGCCGCCTCGATACCCTCGAGACCCGGTGACGAATTGACCTCGAGCACGAGCGGCCCACGGTTCGAGCGCAGCAGATCGACACCAGCCACGCTCAGGCCCATGGTCGAGGCGGCCGCCAGGGCAATCGCCGACTCGGCCTTCGACAGCCGCACCGGCGTGGCCTTGCCACCACGGTGGATGTTGGCGCGGAAATCGCCTTCGGGCGCCTGACGCTGCATCGCCGCGACCACCCGATTGCCGACCACGAAACAGCGCAAGTCGCCACCCTTCGCCTCGCCGATGAACTCCTGCACGAGGAAGTTCGCGTACAGGCCACGGAATGCCTCGATCATGCCCTGCGAGGCCGAACGTTTCTCGGCGAGCAGGACACCCTGCCCCTGCGTGCCCTCGTTGAGCTTGATGACGTGCGGCGGGTCGCCGAGCATGCCGAGCAGGTCGGCGGTGTCATCCGGGTAGTCGCCGAACACGGTAATTGGCAGGGCGATGCCTTCACGTGCCAGCAGTTGCAGCGAACGCAGCTTGTCGCGCGCCCGCAGCACCGCATCCGACGTGTTTGGCGTGTATACGCCCATCATCTCGAACTGGCGCAGCACGGCCGTGCCGTAGAACGTGATCGAGGCGCCGATGCGCGGGATGACCGCATCGAATCCGCCGAGCGCGCGGCCCTTGTAGTGCATCTCGAAGGCGCCTGCGGCGATACGCATGTAGCAGCGCAAGGGATCGAGAACGCGCACGGTATGGCCACGCGCACGTGCGGCCTCGACGAGCCGCGTCGTCGAATACAGCGCGGCATTGCGGGAGAGGATCGCGATCTTCATCGAAGTCGTGCGACACGCGCACCTGCACCCGCCCTTGCGCGGCGGCTGCGGTCATGGAGGAATGGAGCGGGTGATGGGAACAGCACCCGGTCGCTAACTCGTTTATTACGAACGTTTTTTCCGATCCAAGCGTCACGGAATGGACTCGATTGTGGACTCAAGTCTTCGGCCTGGTCAACGCAGGCCGTTGCGGGTGATCCAAAGCGAGCCAAGCACATCCATCAACAGCCAGAGCATCGGATTTCATTCGGAAGTCTATCTGTCTACTGGCACATCACGCCACAGGCCGCTACGGACAGGTGATCTGCGTCCTCAAAGGATTGACTCATCATCGACAGGCCCGGTCCCGCCCGCCTTTCGCCCGCTCGATGAACCGCTTCATGGGCTCCGAGGGTTCGCCCCGGCGGCGCAGCAGGTAGGTAGAGAGCACCGGTGGGCTGCCGGCCAAGGGACGAATGGAGATGTCCGGGCGCTGTAGCGTCTGCACCTGCGAGGCGATGGCGAAGCCGATGCCGTAGCCGGCACCGACCAGGGTCAGCATCACGCCCAGGCTGGTCACTTCATCGACCAGCTTGAGCGGCGTGCCTGCGTCCTGCAGCAGCGCTTGAATCTGATGGCGGCAGCCCGATCCCGATTCGGGATGGCACAGAACCAGCGGGAACTTCAGGGCTTCGGCCAGCGGCACCTGCACGTGTGCCAGCAAGGGGTGGCGTGCGGGCACGATCACCGACAGCGGATCGGTCCACACCGGCTCGGCGACGAGGCCATCATGTACCGCGTTTGACAACGCAAAGCCGATGTCCAGCAGATCGTCGTGCAGCGTCTTGAGCTGCTGCGCGAACGGCAGCTCGAAGACGCGAATCTCCATCTCGGGCTCCTCCTCGCGGCTGCGTGCCAGCAAGGTGGCGATGCGGGGCTGCGCCAGGCCGTCGCAGATCGCGATGCGCAGATGGCCCTGGTAGCCCTGTGCCGCCGCCTTGGCGCTCTTGACTGCCTGCTCCACGGTGGCCTGCACGCGCCGGCATTCGCCGAGGAACACCTGGCCGGCCCAGGTCAGCCGCGTCAGGCGTGTGCTGCGGTCGAACAACTGCACGCCAAGCTGGCTTTCTAGGTCGCGCATCGCACGTGACACAGGCGATTGCTCGATGCCCAGACGCTCGGCTGCCCGGGCCAGATGCAGTTCTTCCGCGACTGCGATGAAGTAGCGCAGCAATCTGAAATCCAAGGCCACCTCCTGTTCGTCTTCTTCTGGTTCGGCCTCTCGGGCGCCAGCATCTCCATCCACATCCCGCCCACTTACGCCCCGCCAGGCTTGCGATGTGCCGGCGCCCTTCCGCCAATGAGGTGCGGAGGGCGACGTTTGCGCCCGCCAGAAATCGACCGTTGGCAGCCGTCTGAGATAGCAGTTCTGCTGTTCATCGAGACCTCTTTTTCGTGCTTCCCCTCTTGCGGTCTGGCTGCACAGTGGTAAGATAGTAATAGATTACTCCCTTTTTGGGATGCAAGCAATGAGCGGACACTCCAGGCATCTACCGGCTGATGAGAGGCGCGCGGCCACCGTCGAGGCAGTGGTCGACTTGGCTGCCGAACAGAACCCCAGCGACATCACGACCACGGCCATCGCGCAGCGCATGGGGTTGACCCAGGGAGCACTGTTCCGTCACTTCCCGACTAAGGACGCAATCCTGCAGGCGGTGATGTCCTGGGTTACGGAACGCCTGCTCGCTCGAGTAGACAAGGCCGCAGAAGGTGCTACGTCCCCCCTCGCAGCTCTTGAAGCGATCTTCAAGACGCACATCGACTTCGTGGCCGAGCACCCGGGGGTGCCGAGGATGCTCTTCGGCGAATTACAGCGGCCGGGGGAGACCCTGCCCAAGCAAATGGTGCAGACCTTGACCCGTCAATATGGTGAGCGGTTGCGTCGACTGCTCGAAGCCGGTAAGGCGCGAAGCGAGCTGCATTCAGAACTGGATGTGGACGCGGCCGTCGTCTTGTTCATCGGCACAATTCAAGGGCTGGTGATGCAGTCGTTGCTGGCGGGCGATGTAGCACGCATCCGCCGCGACGCGCCAGCCGTGTTTGCCATCTATCTCCGTGGCATCACGCACACCCGATGAAACGCCTTCCATCCTGCCGCCACGCAGTTCCTCGGTCAGCCGAGAGGCACACCACGGTCATGCGATCGCGTTGCGCCTCCAGCGCGAATCCGCGTCATTCAACACTCAGCCCGACCGCCCGGCGGAATGCACACGCACGCCGCGACGACGACGAAGGCCTGGGAGTTTCCCCGATCAAGTAAAGGCCATGAAGATGACCACTCATCCACAACGCAGCATCTGGCACTGGCTGATCTCCCTGCTTGCGATCGGCTTCGGTCTGCTCACTCTTCGGGAGGGCGGCGCCGTTCTGTTTGTCGACGGCGCGGCGCGCCAAGCCGCCGGCCACTATGTGCCCTTCGTGCTCTGGTTCAATTTTCTGGCCGGGTTCGCCTACATCATCGCCGGCGTCGGCTTGTGGATGCGCCGGCGCTGGGCCGCGTGGTTAGCGATTGTCATCACGGTGGCGACCGCACTCGTGTTCCTCGCTTTCGGAGTGCATGTGGCTCTGGGTGGCGCCTGGGAGCGACGCACGGTGGTCGCCATGACGCTGCGCACGTTGGTGTGGGCTGGCATAGCGGCCATCGCCTGGCGCCGGTCAGCGGCGAATGCGCCGGTCGCACGCGAGCACTGAGCACCTTTATCCAGCGGAAACCCATCGATGAAAACTCCAAACCTCCTCTTCAAGAAAACCCGTTGGGTCGTGATCGCCGTCGTCGTGCTCGCTCTTGGCGGCGCACTGGCGTTCTGGTTGTCGCGCGACCATGGACAACAAGATGCATTGCGCCTCTACGGCAACGTCGACATCCGCGAGGTGCAACTGGCCTTCCGTCAGCCCGGGCGCGTGATGCAAATGGCTTTCGATGAGGGCGATGCCGTCAGCGCGGGCGCGCGCCTGGCGGCGCTTGACGCGCAACCCTATCGGGAAGCACTTGCGGCAGCACAGGCCCAGGTGCAGGTGGCGCAGGCGGAACTGGCCAAGCTGCGCCGCGGTCTGCGACCGCAGGAAATCACCCAGGCGCGCGAAGCCCTCAGGCAGGCCCAGGCGCTCGCCACCGAGACCGAGCGCAATTTCCAGCGCCAGAGTGGCCTGCTGGCATCGGGCGCCAGCAGCCAGCGCACGGTCGATGCAGCCCGCACGGCGCGCGACCAGGCAGCCGCTGGCGTCGAAGCGGCCAAGGCGGCCCTGTCGCAAGCATCCGAAGGTTTTCGCAAGGAAGACATCGCCGCGGCAGAAGCTCGCCTTGCGGCCGCACAGGCTGCCGCAGCGCAAGCCACGACAGCCTTGGCGGACACCGAGTTGATGGCGCCCAGTAGCGGCACCGTCATCGCACGAGTGCGGGAGCCCGGCAGCATGGTCGCAAGCCAGAGCGCGGTCTACAGCCTGAGCCTGGACAAGCCGGTTTACGTGCGCGCCTACGTGGGCGAGTCGGACTTGGGGCGCATCGCGCCCGGTACTGTGGTGCGCGTCAAAAGCGATTCATCAGAGAAGGTCTATCGCGGCCAGATCGGCTTCATCTCGCCGCGCGCCGAGTTCACGCCCAAGACGGTGGAGACGACGGATTTGCGCACGGATCTGGTCTACCGCCTGCGCATCGTCATCGACGAAGCCGACAGCGACAGTGCCTTGCGCCAGGGCATGCCGGTGACGATCGAGGTCGATGCGAAAGCCGGCACCCGTATCCCGGCGGGGGAGCGTTGAAATGCAGGCAAGCCCTGCTATCGCCGCCGTGCCTGCGGGTGCGGGCGAAGACGCTGCCGTCGTCATCGAAGACGTGGACAAGCATTTCGGCGACATAAAGGCGCTGCGGGGCTTGAGCGCGCGCATCCACTATGGGCGGCTGACGGGTCTGGTCGGCCCGGACGGCGCCGGCAAGACGACGCTGATGCGGATTCTGACCGGCCTCCTGGTGCCGAACGCCGGCCACGTCACCCTGGCAGGCTATGACGTGGTCAAGGACAACGACGCCATTCACGTCGCCAGCGGCTACATGCCGCAACGCTTCGGACTGTACGAAGACCTGTCGGTGATGGAGAACATGCGCCTGTATGCGCAGTTGCGCGGCATGGATGCGGACCGCAACGCCGATCTGTTTGCCGAGCTGCTGGACTTCACGCGACTGGGGCCTTTTACGAAGCGTTTGGCCGGCAAGCTCTCCGGCGGCATGAAGCAGAAGCTGGGCCTTGCCTGTGCGCTCATGGCGCGGCCGAAGGTGCTGCTGCTGGACGAGCCGGGCGTGGGTGTCGACCCGGTCAGCCGCCAGGACTTGTGGCGCATGGTGCAGGCGCTGACCGATGAAGGCATGGCCGTGGTCTGGTCCACCGCCTATCTCGACGAAGCCGAGCGCTGCGAGAGCGTGCTGCTGCTGAACCAAGGGCAGCTCCTGTTCGATGGCCCGCCGCAGGAGCTGACCGCACAGCTCGAAGGCCGCAGTTTCCGTCTGGAAGACGTCGGTGCCGAGCGCCGAGCGGTCCTGACCCAGGCACTCGACCTGCCCAGCGTGAGCGATGGCGTGATCCAGGGCGCCGGCGTGCGCGTGGTGTTGCGCGAGGGCGCTCAAGCGGAGCAGCTCCAGGCCCTGTCCGATCAGGCGCGAGTGGAGCTGGCGCAGGTGCCCGCGCGCTTCGAAGACGCCTTCATCGATCTGCTCGGTGGCGGCCCCGGCGGCACTTCGACGCTGGCCGAGCGTCTGCCGCCGGTTGAGCTGGGTTCCGACATTGCCGTGTCGTGCCGAAACCTCACCAAGCGCTTCGGCGAGTTCACCGCCACCGACAACGTCAGCTTCGAGGTGCAAAAGGGCGAAATCTTCGGCCTGCTCGGCCCTAACGGCGCCGGCAAGTCCACCACCTTCAAGATGTTGTGCGGCCTGTTGAAACCAACTGCTGGCGAAGCGCATGTGGTGGGCCATGATCTGCGCCGCGCCACCGGCGCAGCCAAGAGCCGGCTCGGCTACATGGCGCAGAAGTTTTCGCTCTACGGCCTGCTCTCGGTGCAGCAGAACCTGGAATTCTCGGCCGGCGTCTACGGACTGGAAGGCAACACCCGGCGCGAGCGCATTGCCGAGATGATCGAAACCTTCGATCTGGGCGACTGGCTGTCCGCCACGCCCGATTCCCTGCCGCTGGGCCACAAGCAGCGCCTGGCATTGGCTTGTTCGCTGATGCACCGGCCGCCCGTGCTGTTCCTGGATGAACCCACTTCGGGCGTGGACCCGATCACCCGGCGCGAATTCTGGACCCACATCAACGGACTGGCCCGCAAGGGCGTGACCATCATGGTCACCACCCACTTCATGGACGAGGCCGAATACTGCGACCGCGTGGCCATGCTCTCGCGTGCGCAACTGATTGCGCTGGATACGCCCGACGCGCTCAAACGTTCGGCGGTCAGCCCCGAACGACCCGACCCGACGATGGAGGACGCCTTCATTCACCTGGTGGAGTCGGCGGACCGCGAGCTGGAGGCCGCCACATGAACGGCACCACAAAGCACAAGGACGGGAATGGACCACAGCAGACCGACCTGCGCCATTTTGATCTGCGGCGCTTGATCGCCCTGGTCACCAAGGAAAGCTACCAGGCGCTGCGCGACCCCTCGACGCTGCTGATCGCGTTCGTGCTGCCGGTGGTGTTGCTGCTGCTGTTCGCCTATGCGGTGTCGCTGGATGCGAAGGATGTCCGCGTCGGCGTGGTGCTGGAGTCGCCCGGCGCTGCAGCGCAGGAGCTTGCGGCGGCCTTTGCCGGCACAAAGTTCCTGGATGCCCACTTCGCCCATGACCGGCGCGAAGTGGCCGACCAGCTGGTCTCAGGCGACCTGCGCGGCTACGTGGTGATCCCGCAGGATTTCGAGCAGCGGCTGGCCCAGCGTGGCAGCGAGCCGCTGGTGCAGATCGTCACCGACGGCTCCTACCCCAATACCGCCAACTACGTCGAGAACTACGCCCGCGGCGTGGTCCAGTCCTGGCGTGCCGGACTGGACGTCGGAGCACCAGCGCAGGCCGTCATGCTGGAACCGCGCTACTGGTTCAACCCCGAGCTGGAAAGCCGCCGCGCACTGATTCCCGGTGCCATCGCCATCGTCATGACCATCATCGGCACCATGCTGACTGCACTGGTGGTGGCGCGTGAATGGGAGCGCGGCACCATGGAGGCGGTGCTGTCCACGCCGGCCTCGGTGGCCGAAATCCTGATCGGCAAGCTGCTGCCGTACTTCGTGCTCGGCATGCTGTCCACGCTGGGTGCGGCGGCGCTGGCGGTGTTCGTGTTCGGGGTCCCGATGCGGGGCTCGCTGGCGGCGCTGCTGCTGCTGTCGGCGGTGTTCATGGTGCCGGCGCTGGGTCAGGGTCTGCTGATTTCCTCCTTGGCACGCAACCAGTTCCTGGCAGCGCAGATTGCGCTGTTCACGGGCTTCCTGCCGGCCTTCATGTTGTCGGGCTTTCTGTACGAGATCGACGCCATGCCGGCACCGATCCGCGCCATCACCTTGGTGGTTCCGGCGCGCTACTTCGTCGATTCGCTGAAGACGGTGTTCCTGGCCGGCGACATCTGGGCCGTGTTCCTGCCCAACCTGGCGGCCATGGCGGCGATCGGGGGGCTGTTCTTCGTGATCGCCAAGCGCGCCACGCGCAAGAACCTGGAGTGACGCGATGTTGACTTCCGCATTCTCGTTCACCCGCCTGCGCGCCCAGTTCATCAAGGAAGTGCTCAGCGTCCTGCGCGACCCGCGCAGCCGCATGGTGGTGTTCGTGCCGCCGATCCTGCAGTTGCTGGTGTTCGCCTTTGCCGCGACGCTGGAAGTGCGCAACGTCGATATCGCCGTCTACGATCAGGATGCGGGGCGCTGGTCGCACGAGTTGGTACAACGCCTGGACAGCGCCCGCTTCATCACCCACGTCCGGCATGTCGACAGCCAACAGCAGCTCCACGAGCTGATCGACCGTGGCGAGGTGATCGCCGCGCTCGCCATCCCGGTGGATTTCTCGCGCTCCATCGCCGCCGGCGAAAGTGGCCGCGCGCAGGTACTGGTCGATGGCCGGCGCAGCAACTCCGGGCAGATCACCGTGGCCTATCTGTCCACCATCGCCGCCGATGTCGGCGCCGAGGTCGTGCCCGACGCCCAGGCACCAACGCCCGTGGTCGTGCGCCACTGGTTCAACCCGAATCTGGTCTACCGCTGGTTCATCGTGCCCGGCCTGACGGGCATCCTGGCGCTGTTCAGCTCGCTCTTGATCACCTCGTTGTCGATCGCGCGCGAGCGCGAGCTGGGCACCTTCGACCAGTTGCTGGTGTCGCCCACCTCGACGCCCGAGATCATCATCTCCAAGTCGCTGCCGGCACTCGCAATTGGCACCGGGCTGGGCCTGTTCATGATCAGCGCGGGCGTCTTCCTGTTCGGCATCCCGTTTACGGGCTCGTTTGCACTCCTGCTTGCCAGCCTGGTGCTGTTCATCGCCTCGGTGGTCGGCATCGGTCTGATGATTTCCGCGGTCAGCATGACGCAGCAGCAGGCCATCCTGGGAGCGTTCGCCATCGGCGTGCCGGCGGTGCTGATGTCCGGCTTTGCGACGCCTGTGGAAAACATGCCTGTCGTCCTGCAATGGCTGGCTCAGGCCATCCCACTGACCCATTTCCTCATCATCGTCGAAGGCAGCTTTCTCAAGGCCATGCCGCCCGGTGACATTCTCGCCAGCCTGTGGCCGCTGGCGGTCATCGCCCTCGCCACGCTGACCATGGCCACCGTATTCGTCCGAGGACGCCTGCAATGAAATCCAAGCCCCGCACTCCCTTTCTTCGCGCAACCGTCACCGGCCTGACCCCTGGGCGCGCGCGTCCGCTCGTGCTGGCCCTGTCCTGCGTGCTGCTGACTGCCTGCGCAAGCGTGGGCCCCGACTACCGCGAGCCGCCGCCGGTCGACGTCGGCAGCGGCTGGAGCTTGCCGTTGGCAAGCGAATCCCAGTCCGCAGACTTGAGCCAATGGTGGTCTGCACTGGACGATCCCATCCTCGATCGCCTGATGGCCACGGCGCTGGCACAGAACCTGGATCTGCGCCACGCTGCGGCACGCATCGATGAGGCACGCGCCCTGCGCGATCGTGTGGCCGGCGAGGCATTGCCCACCGCCGCCGCTGGCGCGAGCGTCAACCGGCGCCGTCAAAGCGAGAACGGACCCCTGCCCGTAGGTTCGATCCCCGGCCTTGACGCCACGCAGACCATCTACGACGCGGGCTTCGACGCGGCCTGGGAGGCCGACTTGTTCGGGGCCAAGCGGCGGGCGCTGGAAGGCGCCAGCGCCCGCCTGCAGGCGACCGAAGCCGAGGCGCAGGGCATACGCATGCGCATCGTGGCCGAGGTCGCGCGCACCTGGTTCACCGCCGTCGGCGCCCGCTACGAGTTGCACGCACAACAGGCCACACTGGATACGCTGCAGCAGACCTTGGAATTGGTGCGCCTGCGGCATGCGCTGGGCGACGCGTCGGCCGCCGACGTGGAGGCGGCGTACGCCCAATGGACAGCAGTCAACGCGCTCATCCCGGATATCCAGGCGCGTCAGCGCGCCGCGATACTCAGCCTGGGCGTGCTGCTGGGCGCGCCGCCGGAGCGGGAGCTGGCACTGCTGGATGGCCCCTTGACGCCGAGCACGCTGCGGGCGCTGCCGGTGGGCGAGCGCGCAGAGATGCTGCGCCGGCGCCCGGACGTGCTGGCTGCGGAGCGTCACCTGGCAGCGAGTTCCGCCGACATCGGCGTGGCCACGGCCGAGTTGTTCCCCAAACTCTCCATCGGTGTCGGCGGCGGGTTCCAAGCGCTCAGTACGGGCGATTGGTTCGATGCATCCAGCTCGCGTTTTTCCATCCTGCCGCTGATTTCCTGGCGCCTGTTCGACGGTGGCCGTGTGCGAGCCGAAATTCGGGCACGCGAGGCGGCCGAGCGACAGGCCGCGCTGGCCTATGAGCAGGCCGTGCTGGCGGCGCTGGGCGATGCCGAGCGCGCGCTTGGCGACTACCACGGCGGGCTGGACACACTGGAGCGCCGCGGTATGGCACTGGATGCCGCGCGCACCAGCTACGGCCACGCCAAGGCGCGCTACGCGGCGGGCGACATTGCGCTGGTCGAACTGCTGGCTGCCCAGCGCAGTCTGCACGAGGCAGAAACCGCAGCCGCACGCGCGCATACCAACGCCGCCGTGCAACTGGTGGCGCTGTACAAGGCCCTTGGTGGTGGCTGGGACGTATCCACGACGGCATCGACCGCAACCCATCCGCTGCGGGGCGCTGCCGCCCCCGTCGCGTTTTCAAGCCGCTGATTCAACACAAGGAGACCGTCATGCAAATCAACGTTGGAAATCTCGACCGCATTGTGCGCATCGTCATCGGACTGATTATGCTCAGTCTCCCATTGTGGCTGGACTCATCCTGGCGTTGGCTGGGACTCATTGGAATCATGCCACTCCTCACCGGCCTGGCAGGCCGCTGTCCTGGCTATCGCCTGCTCGGCCTCAGCACTTGCCCGATGCGAAAACCCGAGTGAACGCCCTATGAAACTCAGTTTTTTGGGCGCAGCCCGAGAAGTCACCGGATCGTGCTTTCTGGTCGAAGCGGCTAATGTCCGCTTCCTGGTCGATTGCGGCATGGTTCAAGGTGGGCGTATAGCAGCAGCACGCAACCACGAGCCGTTCGCGTTCGACCCGGCGTCCATTGACTTCGTCCTGCTAACCCACGCCCACATCGACCACAGCGGGCTATTGCCCAAACTCACGCGCGCCGGGTTCAAGGGGTCCATCTACGCCACGCCAGCGACGGTTGATCTGCTCGGGGTGATGCTGCCCGATAGCGCTCACATCCAGGAAATCGATGCCAAGCGGGTTGCCAAGCGGCTCAAAGAAAAGACCGTGCCGCCACCCCTGTATACCCTGCAGGATGCACACGAATGCCTGCAGCAAGTACGAGGTATCGAATACGACCGGGAGTTCGCACCCCGCGTCGGGGTGCGCGCCCGCTTTCGTGATGCCGGACACATCCTTGGTTCGGCCATCCTGGAAGTGTGGATTACCGAGTACGGTTACCCCACGAAGATCGTGTTCAGCGGCGATCTGGGTCAGCCGGGACGCCCCATCCTGCGCGACCCGACACCCATTGAGGAAGCCGACATCCTCGTCATCGAGTCCACCTACGGTGACCGCCGGCACAAGGATTTTTCGGCGACCGAAGCGGACATGATCGGCATCGTCGAGAAAACCCTGTTCGAGCGCGGCGGCAATGTCATCGTTCCGGCCTTTGCGGTCGGCCGAACCCAGGAGGTGCTCTACCACCTACATCGTCTCACCTGCGAAGGGCGTCTGCAGCGTCCAATGGTGTTTGTCGATTCGCCGATGGCCACCGAGGCCACACGCATCACGCGTGAACATCTCGAATTGTTCGACGAACAGGCGAAGCGGTTGGCCGGATGGCACGCGCGCGGCGAGAACCTCCCGTACCTGGATTTCACAGCGAGCGCTGAGGAGTCCATGGCGCTGAACCGGATTCGCTCCGGGGCCATCATTATTTCTGCCAGCGGCATGTGCGATGCGGGACGTATCCGGCACCACCTGCGCCACAACTTGCCACGCCGCGAATGCAGCATCTTGTTTCCCGGTTTCCAGGCGCAGGGGACGCTTGGCCGACGCCTGATCGAGGGGGCCGAACGTGTACGCATCTTCGGCGAGGACATCCCGGTACGTGCGGCGATCCACAGCGTGGACGGCCTCTCGGCGCATGCCGACCAGAAGGCGCTGCTGGATTGGGCCCGTGCTTTCATTCAAGCACCGGCGCAAACCTTCGTGGTGCATGGGGAATCGTCGGCCGCGCAAACCTTCGCTGACCTCTTGCAGCAGCAACTCGGCTGGCAGGTCACGGTGCCCGAGTATGGCCATGCGCTGCGCTGGCCGGACTTTCTGGCGCACGAGTGATGAAGCCCGCAGAAGATCTCGATGAACGCCTGCGCGCCATCCGCGAGTCGCCAACGTACCGGCTTGCGTACGAAGACATCGAGCTGCTTGGCCAGGACGAACTGCGGCCGCTGCGACTACAGCTCGAACTGCTCAAGCCCGAGCGCATCCTGCACGAGCAAGGCATTCGCTCGACGGTAGTGGTCTTCGGCAGCGCACGCGTGAGCGATGCCGAGACGGCAGAAGCCCGTCTTGGCGTTCTGGAGCGTCAGGCGCTCGTCACTCCGGAGGATGTCGGGCTGCGGCAAGAGCTTGCGCGGGCCAATCGCCGGGTCGAACAGGCACGTCACTACGAGCAAGCGAGGCGTTTCTCGGGCCTTATTTCGGCGCGTTTCCAGCAGCAAAACCGCCGTGATTTCGTCGTCGTCACCGGGGGTGGGCCCGGCATCATGGAGGCCGCCAACCGCGGTGCTTTCGAGGTCGGCGCACGTTCGATTGGCCTCAACATCACGCTGCCCCACGAACAGGCACCCAACCCCTACATGTGCCCGGATTTGGCGTTCCGATTCCACTATTTCGCGCTGCGCAAGATGCACTTCTTGTTGCACGCCAAGGGCTTGGTGGCCTTCCCCGGTGGCTATGGAACGCTCGATGAGCTGTTCGAGGTGCTCACCTTGATCCAGACCAGAAAGATGCAGCGTGTTCCGGTGGTGCTGGTCGGCCGTGCATTCTGGCGTCGCGTAGTTGATTTCGATCTTCTGCTCGACGAAGGCTATGTCTCTTCATCCGATCTCGACTTGTTCACCTGCGTAGACGATGCGGAGGAAATCGTCAGTGCCCTCGAACGCTTTTACGTCAACAGGGCGGCAGGCGATGGGGCAACATGATTGGCATCGGCGGGTATCGCTGGAGCCTGCGCGGCACCAAGGTGCGGCAGCCGATGCAGTGCGTCATCTTGTTGATTGCGGGTGCATTGTTCAGCCCGATTTCTGCTTTTGGTTCCGAAGTCTCACTCTCTGCAAATCCTCCCTCCTGCTCGCCAGAGCAATCCCTGCGCTGGCGGGGCGGCACCCTGCGTCTGGAGAACGATTTGTTCACCGGCTCCGATCGCAACTACACCAACGGTGTCGCGCTAACAGCAGTCTCACGTGATCTGCAAGGCGGGCTCCGTCCGGAGTGCCTGCCTCAGCCGATTGGTTTGTACGCCCGCTTCATCGGCTGGGCTGATCCCGGGTTCTGGCGCGATTCCGGCGCCCAGACATCGTCGCAAAACCTCGTCGTGCGCTTTGGCCAGTCCATGTACACGCCCGAGAACAAGACGCGCACCGACGTGATTCCAGATGACCGACCGTACGCTGGTTTGCTCTACCTGGGTTTGGCGTGGAATCGCCGCATCCACCCACAAGCCGCCAGCTACGAAATGCTTGACGTGCGTGAGCTGACCCTGGGCGTGATCGGCCCCTGGTCGCTGGCCGAGCAATCTCAGGATCTGGTGCATCGGGCACGCGGCATTGAGCGATTTCGCGGCTGGGACAACCAGTTGCGCAACGAGCCGGCGTTTCAGATGGCCATGGACCGCAAGTTCAAGCCGTACATGGAGGGTGCGGTCCGCCCTGGATGGGGCAGCGACGTGATCGGCAGCTATGCCCTGCGGGTCGGAAACATCGAAACCGCCGCCAGTACCGGCGTGGAGTTTCGCGCGGGCTGGAATATACCGAACGACTTCGGCAGCTATCCGATCCGCCCTGGCGCAGAGAACCGCCCGCCCTCTGGTGTTGCCGATCTGCGCACGACAACGCCGCAGTCGGTCCTGGCGCCCAAACCTGGGGCACATGTCTTCCTGAATCTGGAGGGTAAAGCCGTCGCCTGGGACTTCTCACTCGACGGAAACATGTTCCGGCATAGCCATCACGTCAGCCGGCGGCCTTGGATCGCGCAAGCAGCTCTCGGCATCAGTAGCCAATGGATCGTTGCTGGACGTGGCGTACGGCTCGCCGTGATGCGCGTTTGGAGAACCCGCGAGTTCGACCAGCAGGCGGGCCATCACGCATTCGGATCGATCGCGCTGAGTCTGGAATTTTGAGGACACCTGCAACCAATCGTTAGACCCAAAGCATTCGTCACAACATCAATGGAGAAATTCGTGAACCAGCCCTTGAAACCCAGATCGTTTTTCACCGTCCCGCTGTCCGTGCTCTTGGCAACCTTCGCCACGGCACTCGGTGCGCAGTCCGTAGAGGCGGCAAAGCCAATGGCGCTTCGTACCATAATGGAAAGACTCGGTCGCGACATGCAAGCCGTCACGGGCGCGATCTCCAAAGAAGACTGGCCGCTGGTCGCCGAGCTAGCACCACGAATCGCCAAGCATGCCGAGCCGCCCATGTCGGAAAAGATGCGCATCCTTGCTTGGCTTGGGGCAGACGCTGGAAAGTTTCGGGGTCTTGATGGACAGGTCCATGACGCCGCGACCGCCATGGGCGAGGCTGCACAGCGGAATGACGGCCAAGCAGTCATCGCGGCTTTCTCCAAGACCCAGCAAAGCTGCCTAGCCTGCCACCAGAGTTACCGTCGCTCGTTCGTGGAAAAGTTCTATGGAAGCCGCTAGCAAGGGATGGCTACACCTGTTGACGGAAGACTAGCTTCTGTCCAATCAATATACCTCGACGCGTTTCAGGTTCCCAGGAAGCCACCCGTGCAGCGATCACGGGTTCCTGCTTCACCCGCGGCAGCACTCGTTGGATCTGACGTTCATGACTCCCGTATGCATGTGGGTCACCAGCACCAGCGGATAACGCAGCACCTCGTCCAGTGAGATACGTTTGTGCTTGAGCAGCGGATGCCATGCCGGCGCCGCGACCATGAGGGGGGGCGCTCCAAAGCGCCTTAGCCACGATGTCGTCACCCACTTCACCAGACTGGGCCCTAGGTCATACAGATCGCCATGCAGCCCCTTGATTTGCTGCGACAGTGACACCTCGAACAGGCGCAACTCGACGTCGGGCTCCTCCTGCCAGCTTAACGCCAGCAAGGTCGGCAAGCGCGACGGGGTGATGCCATCGGACAGCGTAATGCGTTGCTGACCGTGAAAGCCGTTGGCCGCTCCCCTCACGCTGTCGCGGGCTTGCTGCAAGGCAGTGAAGAGGCGCGGCACATGTTGCAGGAATTGCTTGTCCGCCCGCGTCAGCCGCTTGCTGCGACTGCTCCGGCCGCAGTGCTTCAGCAGCGCGGTTACAGGTGGCGATCTCGAATTCGCCGAACATGCCCATCGACAGTTCATCCGGCGCGATGCCCGCTGGCGCGAACTTCAGACGCTGCGCCGCCGCCCGTGTCGACAGACCAAATCGCTCGCCCTCGGGGAGTGACGTAAGACGCCGCGACTGTCTTCCTCGGGTCGCTGCGGCCACAGAAGATAGCCGAGGCGCGCTGGCGCGAGTGCTCTAGCTAGCCATCCGCCATGACCGCCGCCCGCGTTCAAGCAGCGTTGCAATAACTCCGGACACCATTGCCCGCGTGCTGTGAGCCGGCGACGGCAGCCGCTGCAAGACATGCCGGCCTCTTCTCCGCACGCATGCGGCTCCCTACGATCATAAGGACTGGTCACGTCACGAGGGACTGCGCATGAACTTACGTCATCTTCGCTGTTTCATTGCTGTAGCCGAGGAACTGCACTTCGGTCGAGCCGCTAGGCGGCTGCATATAGAACAATCTCCCCTATCACGCACGATCCGCAAGTTGGAGACAACTCTAGGCGTGACGTTGCTCAGTCGCACGCCGCGGGGCGCAACCCTGACTTGGGCAGGGCGAGTCTTCCTCGACGACGCCCGCCGCATCATGTTGAGCGTTGAGCAGGCAGTGGCCAGCGCGAAGGCTGCTGCCTCCGGTTCTCAGGGCATTTTGCGAATCGCGCTGTCGAGAGACATAGGACGGGCGAGGCTATCAGCACTGCTTGCACTGTGCCGCGAAGAGTCGCCGCAGGTAAACATCCGGCTCTCCGAAGTACCGCTGACCGAACTCGTGCAGGGGCTGAACGCAAATCTGTTCGACGCCGGCTTTGCAATGGTCAATGAAGTGGAGGACGGGATCATTGCTGAGCCGCTGTGGGCCGACCTCTTGGTAGTGATCCTGCCCGCACGGCACCCGCTTGTAGCCTTCAAGGAAGTGCCGTTGCAGGAAGTGGTGAGCTATCCGCTGGTACTTTGTGATCCACGGGCATGCCAAGGTTGCGGTCGGCAGAGCGAACGACTGTTCCGCTCTGTCGATGTCCAACCGATCGTGGCTGAGTATGCCGCTTCTCACGGGCTGATGCTGACGTTGGTGGCCGCAGGGTACGGGCTAAGTTTTTCCACTGCCGCGCACTTGGCAACTTGCCAGCCGGCGGATGTTGTTGTCCGCCCGTTGGCCGGTCAGAGCGCATCGATAACCACCTATCTGTTACGAACCGAGGGTGGCATGACGGAGCCGTTGCAGCGGTTCATCGAACGCGCCGAACGTGTATGTCATCAGGACGCAAGCACATCACGCGCGATCTGACGCAGATCTATCGAAAGGTGCGCGGCTAGTTTTCTCGGATTGCGCGATTCATCTTTGGTCTTGCGGCTGACCCGATCTGCATGGCTCATGCGCTGTACTGATTCCAGTTTCGACGCAATTGCTGCGCCCTTCCGTACTCCGGCACTCGCCTGCGGGCTCGCCGCCGCGGTCATTTCACTGACGCGGAACGCATGAGCTTTTGCTGGTTGCAAACCGGCTCATCCTGTTGACGCATTGGCACTTTACGCCGTTGGAATTCCTACGGAAAACTTTGGCCAGGTTTCGGGTAAAGCGCGGCACCCATGCTTGACCCCAGGGGAGCGCGACCACCAAGCCGCGTGCCGGTCCAAAGGCAAAGCGCCCGCATCATGGTTGAGGAGTTTCAAGCGTAGCAAGATGTAGTTCGCCCTTAGCCGGCCGTCAGCGCCGATGCAACGCTTCCTTCCACGATCCCGGCCGGTCCTGCGCTTCATCCGGATTTCTGGGCAATCGCCTCGCCCACTTGGGCGGTGCGCGTCTGCCAGAGTTCGATCCGACGATGGGACGCACGCGACATGGAGAAATCGAGTTGCCTTGCCTTTGGCGCCAGGATCTACTACCGCCCGATCGAGGCGGCCGTCCGTTGGGCGGGACTGTTGCGCTTTGAGCCGCGGATTCTGGAAACGCTCGGGCCACGTGCCATGCCTGAGCCGAACGACTTTCCGCGCTGGCCCTTGCTGCGCCTTTTCTCCGAGCGCATCTTCGACGCATTGGCACACGATGAGCTTTCTTACGGCAAGGCAGGCATGGCGCAGGAACCTCAGCGCCCCGCACTCGACGATCCTGCGTTGATCGTGCGCCACGTCGACCTGAAGGCGTGGATGTCGCATTACTACCCCGGTGAGCGGCCTCCATTCCTGTTCGACGGCATCGAGCGCGAACTGCATCCTTCGGTGAGCGTCGCCATGCTGAACGTGTTGCTGGCCGATCGCGAGGCCGCCAAGCTGCAGCTTGCCGAACTCGCACAACTACATGCGGCGCTGAAGGCACAGCACGAAGCGTTGGCGAAGGAGCATGCCAGTAGCATTCGTGAGGGCGATGCGAGTGAACCGGGCCTGCGCAGCGAATCGACTTACCTGAACATCATTGGCGGCCTGCTGACATTGCTGTTGGGCAAGTCCCCCGCGGGCTCTGCCTACTCGTCCTTCCGCAACATGGATGCGGTGATCAGTGCGCTACTGGCCCACCATGAAGGGCGGCCCGGCATCAGCGAGCGAACGCTGTGGAGCAAGCTGGCACAGGCGCGTCGCCACCTGGATGCATCGCGCTGAGCCTGTAACAGCAGACTGCAATTGCAGTTGCGTGTTCTGCAGTTGCAGTGAATCTCGCAGCAGCAGCATATGGAATGCGAGGCACTTTCTGAACAACGCCATCGAGCGTCAAGGAGTGCCTCTCATGTCTTCGCAGACCATCGCGCCGGCCTTGCCGCCCGAGCACCGCATCCTGCGCCGCGCCGAGGTCGAAGCCAAGACCGGCTTCAAGCGCGCGCACATCTACAGCCTCATGAAGGAAGGCAAGTTCCCCAAGGCGCTGCGCCTGGGCGTGCGCGCGGTGGGCTGGGACTCGGTGGAGATCGAACAGTGGATCGCCGATCGCCTCAAAGAACGCGCCTGACGCTTCTTCTCGGTTCATGCCATTCGACGAGGAGAAGCCCATGCAGGTGGTGTCCATCATTTCGACCAAGGGCGGCGTGGGCAAGACCACGACGGCGGCCAACCTGGGCGGCTTCATCGCCGATGCCGGGCTGCGCGTGCTGCTGCTGGACCTGGACGTGCAGCCCACGCTGTCGAGCTACTTCACGCTGGACGTTCGCGCGCCCGGCGGCATCTACCAGATGCTGGCCTTCAACGAGCGGCGCATCGAGCAACTGGTGTCGCGTACCGTGATCGCGGGCCTGGACCTGGTGCTCTCCAACGACGACAGCGGCGAACTGAACACGCTGCTGCTGCACGCTCCGGATGGGCGCCTGCGACTGCGCCATCTGCTTCCCGTCTTCCGCACGCACTACGACTTGCTGCTGATCGACACCCAGGGCGCGCGCAGCGTGCTGCTGGAGATGGCGGTGCTGGCGTCCGACCTGGCGCTGTCGCCGGTGACGCCGGAAATCCTCGCGGCGCGCGAGCTGCGGCGCGGCACGCTGCAACTGATCGAGGACATCGCGCCGTATCGGCACCTGGGCATCGAGCCGCCGCCGCTGCGTCTGCTCATCAACCGTGTGCATCCTGTGTCGTCGAATGCGCGGCTGGTCCAGCAGGCGCTGCGACAGGTGTTTCAGGAACAGGCCGGCGTGCAGGTGCTGGGCACCGACGTACCGGCCATCGAAGCCTATCCGCGCGCTGCGACACGAGGATTGCCGGTGCACCGGGTGGAGTACCGGCAGCCGGCTGGGCGCACGGCGCCCGCGGCGTTGGAGACCATGCGCACGCTGGCCGGCGAGCTGTTCCCCGTGTGGCGGGAGCGCTTCGCGCTGGTCACCGGTCGGGCCGACGCGGGAGGGGCCGGCCATGGCGAGCGCGCATGAACTGGCGCGCGGCCGCGAACGGCTGCGCGCGCTGATCGAGTTCGCGCTGGGCGAAGGCTGGCGCGTGGTTCGCACGTCCGGCGGGCACCTGAAATTCACGAAGCAAGGCTGCGCGTCGATCTACACCAGCTCGACGGCGAGCGACCACCGTGCCGACCGCAATGCCCACTCACAGCTTCGCCGCGCCGACCGGCAAGCGCAGGAGAATGGCCGTGGCTGAGCTGACGCCGCAGGACATGGCTGCCAAGCTGCTGGCCACCGGCTTCGAGCGCAGCGGCCCTTCGGCCGCGACCTTGAGCGACCCCATCGCCGACACGCCGATGGTGGTGACGCTGGACCAGTTGCGGCCCTACGACCACGACCCACGCGTGACGCGCAACCCGGCCTATGCGGAGATCAAGGCGTCCATCCGCGAACGTGGGCTGGACGCGCCCCCCGCGATCACGCGCAGGCCGGGCGAGGCGCACTACATCATTCGCAACGGCGGCAACACGCGGCTGGCGATCCTGCGCGAGTTGTGGAGCGAGACCAAGGAGGAACGCTTCTTCCGCATTGCGTGCCTGTTCCGCCCGTGGCCGGCGCGCGGCGAAATCGTGGCGCTGACCGGGCATCTGGCCGAGAACGAGCTGCGCGGCGGCCTGACCTTTATCGAGCGGGCCTTGGGCATCGAGAAGGCGCGCGAGTTCTACGAGCAGGAAAGCGGCCAGGCGCTGTCGCAAAGCGAACTCGCGCGGCGACTGACGGCCGACGGCTATCCGGTGCCGCAGTCACACATCAGCCGCATGAACGATGCGGTGCGCTATCTGCTGCCGGCGATCCCGACGCTGTTGTACGGCGGATTGGGCCGGCATCAGGTGGACCGGCTCGCAGTGCTGCGCAAGGCGTGCGAGCGCACCTGGGAGCGGCGTGCGCTGGGCCGGCCGCTGACCGTGGACTTCGCTTCGCTGTTTCAGGATGTGCTGTCGCAGTTCGACACGCAGCCGGAGGGCTTCTCGCCCCAGCGCGTGCAGGACGAACTGGTGGGTCAGATGGCCGAGCTGCTGGAAGCGGACTACGACACGCTGGCATTGGAGGTCGATGACAGCGAAAGCCGTCAGCGAGTATTGACCAGCGAGCCGGCCGCGCCGAACCCGGCAACGCCTGTCGCACCTGCGGCGCCAGCCATCACGCCGCAACTGTCGCCCGCGGCGCCAACGCCACGGGACACCTCGCCCGTCGCGCCACCGGCAGAGACACCCTCGGCACCACCTGCCGCTGCACCAAACGCCCGGGACGGGCAGCGCGACGAGCGCCTGCAGGGGCACATCGTGACGCCGGCCCCAACCACCGAGCGCCTGCAGTCCATCCAGAGGATGGTCGCGGATCAGCTCGGCGACAAGCTACCCGACTTCGAGGCCGACGCGCTGCGTGCGATCCCGGTGCAGGTTGGCGGGCTCTTTCCCATCTCGGATGTCTGGTACATCGAGCCGGGCCTGGACGTGCCGGATCGCCTGCGCGTGCATATCGCGCAGTTCGCTCGCGAGATCGCGGGGGAAGCGGCGGTGGGCGACCACATCGAAGCCAGCGATGGCGGCATCGGCTTCGTCTGCGTGACGCCGGCCGTGGGCCAGGCGAAGGCGCTCCCGGCGTTCGCGCGTGCGATGCTGACCCTGCTGCACGCGCTGAGCACCGCGCCGGCACCCGCGACCGGGCTGGACAGCGCGCGGCTGGCCGATGACCTTGGGCCGCTGCTGCATGGTCACGGCGGCTTGGTCACGCGCCTGAGCGATGCCGGGCTGGTAAAGCTGTTCCGTCTGCTGCGCCTGGCGCGCCGGCTGCTGGATCTGGAAGCCGGCGTAGCGAGCCAGGATTCCTGAGCGCAGGAGGCTCCCGTATGTCGGCACCGCACCCGCTCAACCAGGCCGTGATCGCCCAGGCCCTGCATGACCTGCGCAACGGCCAGTTGCGCCGCTGCAAGGCCATGGGCTTCGGTGAGGAGGAACTGGATGCGCTGAAGCACCCAGAACTCGTGAGCATGCTGGTGAATGCCACGGTGTCGTGGTGTTCGGTGTCGGTGAACCGGGAAGTGTTGAAGCGGCTGCTGAGCCAGGTGCACGACGTGGAGCGGGAGATCGCCACGGTGGACCGCATGCTGCGCCTGGGGGCGAGCACGGAGATGGTCAGCAAGTTCTACGGCCTCACGCATCAGGAAGTGGCGCTGCGCCGCGACATCCTCGGGCTGCCCAAGCGTAAGGGTCGGCATCCGGTGCTCGACGAGGCGCAGGACGTGGCCCTGTGGGAACGCTGGAAGGCCGGCATCACGGAGCGGCACATCGCACTGAACGACGACATGGCGATGCTGGCGCTGACCATGGACCTGGCCGAGGCCATGACCCTGCCCATGTCGGTGATCTGGTCGGCGATACGGAACTGGGTCGACCAGGGGCTGGTGTAGGTCATGACGACGGGCGACGCTCCACGGCGTGATGGCCCGGTTGCGCTGTCGGCGTTGTTCGACGAGGCGCTGCGGCACCTTGAGCCGAAGGAACCGGCGCAGGGCACGGCGCCGAGCCAGGACGGCTTTCTCTACAGCGGCAACCGGCACGAGAGCGTGCCGCGCGCGTTGTTCCTCGACCGGCGCCTGACGCCGCTGGAGCGCAATGCCTGGCAGGTGTTCCGCCTGCAGCTCAACGACGACGGCGTGACCGCCTTTCCCACCTACGACCAGCTCCGCCCATATCTGGCGTCCATGCCCTGTGCGGCGCAAGCCTCGCACGAGACCGTGGCGCGCGCCTTGACGCTGCTGCGGCTGACGCGCTGGCTCAGCCTGGTGCGGCGGCGGCGCGATCCCAAGACCGGCCGTATCCAAGGCAACCTCTACGTGCTGCACGACGAACCGCTGTCACCCTTCGAGGCGATGCAGCTCGACCCGGACTACCTGGGCCTGGTGAGCCAGGCGCTCACGCACGCGGCGAAGGCGGTGCAGGTCGTGGGCATGAACACGCTGCGGGAGATCGCCGAAGACCCGCTGCTCAGCGGGCGCACACTGCCGACCCGTCTGCAAGTGCTGGCGCAGCGCATGGCGCGGCATGGCTGGACGACGCCAGGTTATCCACAGGAGGGTGCGGACCACGAATCCGAAGAAGGCCAGGAAGCCCTTCTTCGGAATGCTGCGCGCCCGTCTTCGGAATCCGAAGCAGGGCCGAAACCCGCGCCGGACAGCTCTCTTCGGATTCCGAAGGAGGACCGTACAGTACGTAATGATCGTATAAATGAAGTACGTACAGTACCGCGCGCGAGGGCCTTGCAGAACCTGCGACTGCCCGAGCGTTTCCTGCGCTTGAAGGACGAGCAGCAGGCCGGCGCGCTGGTGGCGCTGCAGCAGGTGGACGAGGCGCAGCGGCAGGCCGTTCTCGACGAGTGGGCGGCACGCTGCCACAACAGCGCGGTGCGCAACCCGGCCGGCTACCTGTTTGGCATCATCCAGAAGGCGATCCGCGGGGAGTTCAAGGCGTGGGCGGGCACCGACGCAGGAGCGCCGCCCGCGCCGCGAGCTGCGGGGCCCGCGTCATCGTCGTCGCCTTCGGCCTCCCGCCCAGCCGACCCCGAGGTGGCGCGCGCCTACCTCGCACGGCTGCGTTCAGCCTTGCGCGATCCCTGAGCTATCCCCAGGGGATAGACGGAACAGGTCGCCTTCCGTGGGGTGATCCAGTCAGGTCGCGGCTTCGTCTTCTTCCGTTTCCCGCCAATAGGCGTAGTTGAACAGTGCATCCAGCTCCGTGAAGTCGTCCAGGCCCAACGATCGTCTGACCGTATCGGCATGCCCGCAGTACCTTGCGTAGCTTTCCGCACTGACGTTCTGCTTGGTTGGATGCAGTGGGTAGTCCCGGATGCCGGCGAGCGCCAGTCCCGACACCGCGTTCTGGTTCATCACGGCGAACCGCTTGTTGTCCAGCGCGTGCAGAATCTCAGTCAGCAGGTTGATGCCTGCTCCGGTGATGGCGCCGAAATGTCGATGTAGAACGGTAAACGCTTCGGCAGGCGAGAGGTTGCGCCGGTCAAGGATGTCCGCCACTGCGGCCACGAACTGCCCTGGGTGGTTGGCGATCCGGCTCTTGCCGCGGTGCAGCCCGCCGGAATGGAACAGGCCGATCAGCGCGTCGTACTTACTCGGAAAGTCCCGCCTGGCATTGCTGCTCAGGGCCGCCAGCTCTGCCAGCCTGCGCCTTGCCTGGCGCAGGTTTCCCTTGCGGCCGGTCTTCTGCGCGGTGAATCCATGCGCTGAATCGTCGCTTTTCATCAGCTCCAGGAGGTCGGCCAGGATCGTGAAGTCCGGCCCCTCGGTTCGGCTCGCCTTCTGCGCACGCTTCTTGGCCACCTTCCGGCAAGTGTCGTGGATGATGTACTCCCGCTCGTAGGCATCAATCCGGGGCTTGGTCGCTGGCACGAGAATCCTGTCCGCGACCAGCGCATCGAGGTGTCGCGTGACAGATGCCATCAGCGCGCCGCTCGCGTCGTCGATGAGGGCCGATGCCTCGTAGTTTCCGTAGAAGCCTCCGTGGGTGAGGTTGGCCGAGCCGACGATCACCGAGCATTGCTTGCCATTCTGGAAGGCGTAGATCTTCGGGTGGAAGGTGTCGCTGGCGTTGCTGAGGTACAGGACGAGCGCGTGCTTCTCGGCGAGCGCAAAGAGCTGTCGGAGTGCTTCGGGTTCGGTCAGGTAGAAGTCCAGACCTATCGCAAACCTGGCCTTCAATCCCCCTTCCAGCGCCTTGCGCAAGGGCTTCAACAAGTCGCCGATGGCCGAGATCTTCGCGAAGGCCACCAAGCATTCCAGGCGTTCCGCCCGCTTCAGCAGCTTCTCGACTACGTGGCCGTGCCCGTGCTCTTCCCCGTTCAACAGCAACTGAACGGCTTTCCCATCCTGCATGTTTTCCCCTCGTTCTTCTGCGCAGCAACCCAGGTGCGATGCACCCCCAGTCATTGTCATGGTTCACGCCCAGACATCAAGCATCGCGGGCTCAAGACCTATCCCCAGGGGATAGCCGGCACACACAGCCTTCCGTGCGGAACAATCCGGGCACGCATGGGCTGCGGTTTGTTGACTGACAGCCTTCCGGCCGATGCCGATGCTGGCGACTCGCCCCTTCACCGCGAGTCGCTCACATGGCCAACGAACGCACAGAACCCCTGCAACTGAATCTGGGATCGCTGCGCAGCGCGATGTCGCTGACGCTGCACACGCACCACGCTTCGCGCATCTGGCACGGCCGCGCGCCGACCGAGGGGCGCCCCGGCATCATCGGTCTCAACGGCTTCATCGGCGCCATGAACAAGATGAAGCGCGGCGCCGAGCAGGACGACCCGTACTCGGACTGGTGGATGTTGCGGATCGAGGACAAGCTCGCCGACACCAAGACCCGCTTGCAGACCCTGCGCGAACAGGTGGATCAGGCCCTGGCCGACGTGCCAGCGGCGCTGTCCCTGGGCGAGAACATGAATGTGCAGCCGGTGAAGCTGCCGCTGTTCGTGAATGCACAACTCGGCTTCATGGCGGTGTACCTGCTGGCCGACTACGACGACCTGGCACGCAAGCTCATCCTGGCCCACCACACGGCGCTGATCGACCGCAGCACCTTGGAGCGCTGGCTCAATGATGGCGCGCACGCGCTGCGCAGCCTGTTCTCGCTGGCCCAGCAGTACCGCTACTCGGGCACGACGCGCGACGACTTCGCGGCGAAGAACGCGGCGGCGCGAGCGGCGCTGGAGAAGTTCGGCGAGTTGCCGCAGGACGTGCTGGAAGGCGCGCGCCGCTCGCGCTTCGCGCCACCCATCGCGCGGCGGTCGAACAAGCCCGGCACGCCGCCTGCTGCGCCTGCCATCGTGCCCGATGCGCAGGCTCCCACGGGTGGCGCAGCCGATGGTGCCGCGGGCGATGAGGGTGTTGGCGCATGACAGCATCACCCCCTATCAGCCACTCCACGCGCTTCGTGGCGCTGGAACAGGCGGACTTCCAGCGGCTGGAACACGCAGGCTACCTAAAAGGCCTTTTACAGCCTTTTAAGGGTAAGGGGAGTCTGGAGACCTGGGCCAGCCAGTGCGCAGCGCTGCGCGACGACGTGATTGGCCTGGCGCAGCGGCGCGTGCTGCCCCAGGCGCGCGCCTATCCATTCAGTCTGCTCGACGTGCAACTGGCCCAGCAGGCCACTGGCGCAGGGACGACCTTCCTGCGCTGGCGCAACCTCGACCGTTCCTCCATGGGCGTGGCGTTGTGGGAGGCCCTGCTGGCCAACCCCGCGACGCCGGCCTCGCTGATCGACGAGCTGTACGCGATCGAATTGCAGCGCATCGTGCTGAACATGCAGATCAGCCTGACCCACAGCATCGCTCGCCAAGCCCTGGAATGCGCCAACAAGGCCGCGCAGGCCGAAGCGGCTTACCTGCGGCGCGTCCACGGGCATACCGCGTCCGTTCCACCCACCACCAAGGAGTCACCATGAGCACGCACTTCGTCGGCGAGGGCAACATCGGTTCTGCGCCGGACTACCGCGAATTTCCGAACGGCAACGACGAGCCGCGCCGGCTGCTTCGCCTGAACGTCTACTTCGACAACCCGATCCCGAAGAAGGACGGCGAGTACGAAGATCGCGGCGGCTTTTGGGCGCCCGTGGAGCTGTGGCACCGCGACGCCGAGCACTGGAAGACGCTGTACCAGAAAGGTATGCGGGTGCTGGTCGAGGGCCGCACCGTGCGCGACGAATGGGAGGACGCCGACGAGAACGAACGGGTGACCTTCAAGGTCGAGGCCCGGCGCGTGGGCATCCTGCCGTACCGCATCGAGTCGGTGGCGCTGAGCGCTAAGCCGGCCGGAGGACAGTAGTTCACCCATCGCCGCTCCCCCGAGGGCGGCTGTAGCAACCGTCATACGCCCGCGATGCACCAGCGAGCTATCCCCGGGGGATAGCTCCAAGGTCGTCCACGGAGTTCCAGCCACCCTCCCCAAACGACGCTCTTGCTGCGCCAGCTCCTGCGGTCCATGCGCACCGCTGCGGCAACGGCCCGCCTGCCGATCACAAAGCGGTGTCTGCATCAATCGGCTTCCTTGCTGTCGGCATCTCCTGGCGCCGCCAAGCTGACGCCCATCCGATGAACCGCACATTTCCAAGGAGGCTTCATGCGCGTGTTCCTGTGCGAGAAGCCGTCCCAGGGCAAGGACATCGCCCGTGTGCTGGGCGCCGTTCAACGCGGCAACGGCTGCTACAGCGGCGCGGGTGTCGTCGTGACCTGGTGCATCGGTCATCTGGTGGAGGCGGTTCCGCCCGAAGGCTACGGCGAGCAATACAAGCGCTGGGCCATCGAGCAACTGCCCATTCTTCCTGAGCGTTGGCGTGTCGAGCCCAAGGCGGCGACCGCAGCGCAATTCAAGGTCGTGCAGCAGCTCGTCGCCAAGGCGGGTGAGCTGGTGATTGCGACCGACGCCGACCGCGAGGGCGAGATGATCGCCCGCGAGATCATCGACCTATGCGACTACCGCGGGCCGATTCAGCGCCTGTGGCTGTCGGCGCTCAACGATTCGTCGATCCGCAAGGCGCTGGGCGCGCTCAAACCGTCCGCCGAGACGCTGCCGCTGTATTTCTCCGCACTCGCCCGTTCGCGTGCCGACTGGCTGATCGGGATGAACCTGAGCCGCTTGTTCACCCTGCTGGGGCGCCAGGCCGGCTATACGGGCGTGCTGTCGGTGGGGCGCGTGCAGACGCCGACGCTGAAGTTGGTCGTGGATCGTGATCGCGAGATCGCGCGATTCGTCTCCATGCCGTATTGGGCCGTGGATGTGCTGCTATCCCATGCCGGCCAATCCTTCACCGCGAGCTGGATACCGCCCGAAGGCAGCACGGATGCAGCGGGTCGCTGCCTTCAGCAGCCGGTGGCGCAGCAGGCTGCGGATCGCATTCGCGCGGCACGCGATGCGCAGGTCGTGTCGGTGGACACCGAGCGCGTGCGCGAGGCACCGCCGCTGCCGTTCGACCTGGGCACGCTGCAGGAGGTGTGCTCCAAGCAGTTGGGCCTCGACGTGCAGGAGACGCTGGACATTGCCCAGGCGCTGTACGAGACACACAAGGCGACAACGTATCCGCGCTCGGATTCGGGCTACCTACCCGAGAGCATGCTGGCCGAGGTGCCGACCGTACTCGACAGCCTGGTCAAGACCGACCCCAGCCTGCGGCCGCTGATCGACCGCCTGGATCGCCAACAGCGCTCGGGTGCATGGAACGACGGCAAGGTGTCGGCTCACCACGGCATCATCCCGACGCTGGAGCCCGCCAACCTGTCGGCCATGAACGAGAAGGAACTGGCCGTCTACCGGCTGATCCGCGCCCATTACCTCGCGCAGTTCCTCCCGCACCATGAGTTCGACCGGACGGTAGCGCAGTTCTCGTGCGGCAGTCAGTCGCTGGCGGCCGTGGGCAAGCAGATCGCCGTCACCGGCTGGCGTGAGGTGCTGGCGACGCCGGGGCCGGACGATGCCGATGGCGAGGATGCGCAGCGCAGCCAGGTGCTGCCCGCCCTGCATGCGGGCCTGTCCTGCCCGGTCGGAAAGGTGGATCTCAAGGCGCTGAAGACGCTGCCGCCCAAACCCTACACGCAGGGCGAGCTGATCAAGGCCATGAAGACCGTCGCCAAGTTCGTGACCGACCCGCGCCTGAAACAGAAGCTGCGAGATACCACCGGCATCGGCACCGAGGCGACACGCGCCAACATCATCAACGGTCTGATCGGTCGCGGCTACCTGGTCAAGAAAGGCCGCGCCGTCCGCGCTTCCGACGCGGCATTCACGCTCATCGACGCGGTGCCCTCGGCCATCGCCGACCCCGGCACCACGGCGGTGTGGGAGCAGGCGCTCGACATGATCGAGGCCGGCCAAATGGCGCTGGACACCTTCATCGAGAAGCAGTCCGTGTGGGTCGGCCAGCTCGTGCAGCAGTACCGCGGCGCAACGCTCTCGCTCAAGCTGCCGCCGGCGCCGGCCTGCCCGCAGTGCGGCGCACCGATGCAGCAGCGCACGGGCAAGAGCGGCGCGTTCTGGTCCTGCTCGCGCTACCCGGACTGCAAGGGTACGTTGCCGATCGAGTCCCCGACGGGCCGGCGCAGCGCACCGCGCAAGCGGCGCGCTGCCTCCAAGGCGTCCTGATCCTCGCTTTCCCCCTGCCGCGCCGGCCACTTCACTGGCGGCGAGGCAAACGTCCCGCACCGCGCGGGACTCCAAAGCGCGCGTCTCCTTCTGCAACGGTGTGCGCGCCCCGTCTGCCCGCCATCGGGCGACGGGGCGAGAAGGTCATTGCTCCCACGAATCGCGCCCGCCGCCATTCCCTTGATCGGTGTGCCTTGCCTCGGTCACGAGGGGCTTCCTGACGCCTTGCCGCCGCGCGAGCCGTGAGGAGGCCCCTTGGGCCGAGGGTATTCCGTGCCGGTGCCCGCCGGCGGAACAACGGGCTCCCTTTGTGCGCGTATGCGTGCCAAAGGATTTCGGCCCCAACCACGACACGGGTCGGGTGTGAATGCTGCGACAGCGGACGGCTCCGACGACGGCCAGGCGCTGTGCCAGCCCACGGGTGGTTTCTTGTTCGATAGCCGAAGACCTGCAGGTCTTCGGCGCCTTTTTCCAGCCTTCCCGAAACCCGAACAGGAAACACCATGACCTCAACGACTCATGGAGATCTGCCGACCTGCCAGCTTTCACTCAAGCGTGCCGGGCTGCTTCTTCAGCAGCAGGCATTTCGCCAGATAGCTGTCCGAGAACGCTCGCAGGTTCGCGCGACGCACCGACTGCTCCGCCACAGTTCCAGGCCCCGCGCGTTTGGGTAGACAGCGGGCGACGACTTCGCCTAGTCGCGCATGGATATGACCGGTTGGATTCAACTCCCAAGCGCCATTGGCTCGACCACCTGGGATCGCCACGACGGCACGGCAACGGATTTCCCCCAGGAAATCCTGCAACAAGTAGTCGCGGGTGGCGATGTATGGAAACACGATCGTGCCCTCGACACCGGCAGGAAAAATCGCTACCGCAGGCAGCATCACATCGTGCGCAAGATTCAGCACCGCCTTCTTCTGCTCCTCAAGGCTGGCCATCAACTTGGTGTCACTCTTCACCTTGCGGATGACCTTGTTGCGGAACAGCGCAGGTTGTTCCTTCACGAGAAACAACAACGCAGCAAGATAGAAGGGCAATTGCAGGAATGGCAGATCCACCGCCTGGATCAGGCCACTCAACCACTCCAGCTTGGATTCCGCACTGCCAGGCTGGTGGTAGATGTACAGAATGGCTGGCAGGTAGCCCGACAGCAGGGCTATGTTCTGCGCAAGCTCAGGCTTGCCGTCCTCCAGCAACCTGTCGAAGTATCCGGCATTTTGCTTGGCCGCCCAGGCACCAAAGCGCTGCCCCAGCAACTCGGCAAAATCATGCAGTGCCTGGCTGGCGCCTCCAAACTTCTGCCGCTGTTCGAGCATGGCCATCACCGGGTTCAGCTCCAACGGCTTCGAGCGCAGAAGGTTCTCCAGATAGTCGGTGTTGGCCGAACGACGGCCTTCGACCATGTCGGTCAGCACATTGTTGTCGAGCACCAGTGAATGCAGCACCTTCGAGCCCGATGGCACCGATCCCCATTGGTGCAGCATCGGCCGGATATACAGCGCATCGATCTCGCCAGGTGGTGAGGCCGCCACCTTCCCATCCACCACCCATGTCTCGCCGATCAGCGGCTCCACTAAGTCGAAGTCTCTCGTTGTGTCCATTCCGCTCCATGTGCCCCCATCGCCGTAATGGTGCAACGCTCGCAGTGTAGCCATCTCATCCCGTCAGGCAGTGACTTTTCGGTGCATTCAAGCACTGGAGCATCTGGCGCAGCCTTCATACGCAATACGCCATCGCTTCGTCGCAGCACCAGTCGTACCCAACCGGGTCCTGGTGCATAGGGCACTAGCCGGATTCGGCGGCATTGCGGTGATGACGGATTTCTGTTTCTTGGACCACAGCGACCCTCCTCGCGCCGATCCTCCCATCATGCGTCGCTGACTCGTCAGCACCATGCCAGCAGCCAGGGTCATCCGGCTGCCGCGGAGCTCCTCCGTGCGACCCGCCCAGTCCGCTTCGCATCGACCACCGCGGACGCACGCCCTCGCGGCGCCGATGCCTGCTTTGTTCCATCCACCGGGAGGTTTCCGCTCCCGTTCGGGATGTGGCCTCCGACCTTCGCCAGGAGATTGCCATGCCCCGTCCGCCCCCAGCGGTGCTTCCCAGCCCCGCACAGGCCTGTGCCGATTCCATCGGCCATCTGGCCCTGGTCCACATCGGCAAGCGCCTGCCCCTGCAGGTCTGCCACAGCGCCGCCGGCCACTACATCGGCACCACCGATGCAGAAGGTCCGGTCTCGCGTGAGTCCGTCCAGTACTTCCGTTCGTACCAGGCCGCCCGCCATGCCCTGGAGACAGGCCACTGGCAACAGCGGCTTAAGCCTTGAAACCCTCTCGCCAGGAGATTCCTCATGAACCAGTCCTTGCCCCAAGACGTACTCGACCTGATCGCTCTGGAGGATCTGCATTTTTCCCAAGCGCCCGAAGCGTTCTTCCAAGCATGGAAGCGCGGCGCCGAAATCGCCGGCCACGAGTGGTTCGGCGACGGCACACGCGAAGGTCTGCAGCGTGCCACCACCAAGTGGGACCTGCGGCCCAACATGCTGATGCTCAACGACGCCCTGGGCGTGCTGAGCAGCGGTCAACGCATGTTCCTGTCCGCGATGGTGAGCTTCTACAACTCCCGCGAGGGCGGCGCGATGCTCAAGCGTTGCGGCTTCGAGGGGCTGTCCGACTTCGGCGGCCTCGATCTGGAACGGCGCCAGGTCATCGCTGATCTCACGCTGCACTACAACGGCTGGTGAACCGCGCCTGGCAACCCACCGTCCTTTCATCCCACCCCACGAGGGACATGCGTCCCCGTTCGGGGCCATGTCCCTCCTTCCTTTCGCAGGAGCGGCCATGTCCCGAATCACCATCTTCCACTGACCTGCACCGCCCGCCACCAGGGCGGCCCGACGCCGCGGCCGGCTGACCGGCTGCCACTTCATCCACTCGCTGGGGTTCAATCCCCGGCAGGGGATTGCCTCGGCCATCCTCTGCTGGAGCAATCCCATGTCTCATTCCAAAAACCCCTTCGTCCGCGGCTACGGTGGCCTGTCCGTGCAGCGGCTGCTGGCGATTTCCTACGACGACGACTGCCCGCTGAGCTATCTGCCGCTGCACGTCTCGCAGTCGCACCTGCCGGACAGCCAGGTCGAGCGCCATGCCTGCGTCTTCTGCGACGACTTCGCGCTGATCACCGAGGGCCAGAACGTGCCGCCCGAGCTGGACGCGCAGTGCCCCAGCCACGGCATCGCCCGAAACCTCGTCTACGCCGTCATGGCCGAAGAAGCCGGCCAGCCGCTGCACGTCGGCGATACCTACTCCGAGGAAGCCGCGCGCGAGGTGGTACGCCGCCTGCGCTTCGAGACCGGGTTCTACAGCCGTGCTTGGGAAATCAGTTCGGTGCATATCACCGAGGAGGCCGGCCGCTTCCTCGCCGAACTGGCGGACATCGCCACGCCGAGCGGTTTTTTGTTCATGGCCTTCCGCATTCCCTACAGCCCGGCGGTCGGCGTGAAGCTGATCGCCACGCCCTGGACGGATGCGAACCTGCAGCATGTCGAGGGCATCACCGCCGAAGAGCTGCGGCAGGAGCACCGGGCCAAGGGCGTGCCGGAGTCCCTCGTGGAAGTGTTGCACCTGGCTGCGCTCGCCGACGTTCGCATGTTGGTGTTCGATGCCGACGCGCCCGTGCTGGACGGGCTGACGCTCTACGACGACGAGTAACCCGCAACCCATTCGAGCCCCCACGTCGGGGCTCTTCTTTTGCGCGGAACGCGGTGCCGGCGCATTGCCGATTCCCAACGGACGGTCGCCGCCATGTGCCGCACGCTGGCCGCATGTTCGCTGGCGTTGCCGGCAGTATGCCCAGGCAGTCGAGACCTTCGAGACTGCGGCGCGGTTCGCCGTGCTGGTTGCTTCGTTCTCCGGGCGCACCCGCGTCCATCCACCTCACCCTCAAGGGACCGACCTCCCTTGCAGGCGGGAGTCCCTTGGTTGCCACAAGGAGTCTCCCCATGGATACGCAAGCCATCCGCGCACAGATGCCGGCGCTCGTCGTCGGTCATGTGCCTTCCAACGTCCGTTCGTTCAAGTTCAACATCTTCGACGGCCAGCCCAAGGTTTCGACGCTGGGCTTTCACATCGACCCGAAGCCATTCGAGGGCAAGGTCATCGCCACCACCGACGAGGCCATCGTCGTCAAGACGGGACGGGCCGAGTTCGCGGTACTCGATCGCACGCTCGTGACCGAAGTGCCCGACGAGGGCGCCAAGGTGCAGGTCGAACCCTATGTCAGACGCCGCTTCGACGGTCAGCGGGCGGACACGCCCGAGGAGCAGACCGAGTTCACCGCCGACGGCCAGCCCTACACGGTGAAGCGGTTCGTGCTCGGTTCCGCACCGGCGAAGCTGCCGATCCCCGAGCCGCGCTGCCCCGAGCTGCAGGAACTGATCGACCAACTGGAGCAGTTGCCTGCTCCCGACGGCTTCCGGCGCATCACCCACATGCTGGTGGATGCCGGTGCGCGGGACATCACCTGGGTCGATCCGCTGCCCGCCGACATCATCCGCACGCCGCCGGCCATCGGCTTCACCGTCGCCACGATGAAGTTCCAGGGTCGCGTCACCGTGCTGTATGAGCGTGGCCTCGACCTCTACGCGGTGGAGCTGCGCCGCGACGGCGAGCTGGTCGAACGGGTCGATGAGGTGTTCTTCGACACCCTCGGCGAGACGCTGGAACGGCTGATCGACGACGGGAGCTGGAGACGCATTCGCGTGCAGTGTCAGTCGGGTCGCAAGGCTGTCCGGCACTGACCTCCCAGCAGCTTCCCGCCCTCGCGGCGGGAAGCCTCTCTTCCTGCCTCCCTGGAGATCACACCCATGACTGTTCGATTCAAAGGCACGGAGCTGCGGCCCGTGCTCGCCGAAGCGGTGGCGAATCAATGCCGCGTCATCCTGGTCAAGGATCACGGCGTGTACTTCCTGGCCGAGCGCGGCGAGCGCCGACCCGATGGTCGCCAGAAGACCATCGCCTATGCCGCCGGCTGCAACCCGGATGTCGATGCCTTCGACGACTGGTGGGAACTGGCGCGTGCCGAGGTCGGTGGCGACGACTTCGGCGAGGTCTTCGATCCGCAGGAGGGCGTGTTTGCGCGCATCCTGCGCAGCGAGGACGACCTCGACGTGTCCGCCACCGCGACACACCTGTCGCTGCAGGCGGTTCCTTCCACCCCCAGCGGCAACTGACCGCCCATCCCTGGCCCCCGCTCCGGGGGCCTCATTCTTCCCGGCAATGCGGACAGCCGCGAGTGCCGATTGCCGCTCGCCTGCGCGCCGTCCTGGCGCCACGCTTCCGGCCATGTTCCGCTGACGTCCGTCAGCGACATGCCCAGGCAGCCACGATCTTCAAGGCTGCGATGCGGTTCCGGCCGCGTTGATCACTCCAGTTCGCACCGGCATCCATGCGCGAACGGCCATCGGTTCTCGATGGCGATGCCACCAAGCTGTTCCATCAACCCACGCGGGGGTTCCACACCTTCCCCGCCTTGGGTCGGGTGTGTCTCCGCCTCATTGTTCCCAGGAGATTCACCATGACCACTTCCACCGAAAAGTCCTACTTCGATCTGCACATCACCGGCCTCGGGTATCTCAATCGCATCCGCGAAGTGAAGCCCAAGAAAGGCGATGCGTTCCTGGCCTGCGACATCGCAGCCCTGAACGGTCCCAGCGATGACGTCTCGTATGTGCGCTTCGACACGCGCGTATCGGGTTCGGAAGCGCAGCACCTGGTGCGCCGCTGCATTCAGGCGGTCGACGCCGAGAAGAAGGTGATGATCGGCTTTCGCCTGGGCGACCTGTGGACCGACACCTTCACCTACTCCAAGGGCAAGCGTGCCGGCGAGCAGGGTGTGAGCCTCAAGGCCCGCCTGCTGTTCGTCAGTTGGATCAAGGTCGACGGCAAGCTCGTCTACAAGGCCGAACCAAAGCCGACCGAGACCGACGAGCGGGAGCCGGAAGTCCCTGTGACGTCCGACGCGCCCGCTGCGCAGCAAGCCTCGGCACCGGAGCCTTCCGAGCCCGTCGCCGATGCTGCCGACGACGCAGCCGATGCCCCCGCATTGGCCGTTGCCGAGTCGTTCTGATCCGCAAGGCCCCATCCCCGGGGCCTTGTCTTCTCTTCGTCCCAGGAGACCTTCATGATCACCATCCCCGGCCAACTGGCCATCAAGACCATCCACGGCAGGAACGGCGACTTCAACGTCGGCCGCCTGGCGACCTCGATCGGCGAGTTCGTCGTGAAGAACGCCGAACTCGATCAGTACCGCGAGGGCAAGTACGACGGTGATTTCGTCATCGTCGAGATTCGTCCCTCCACGTACAACGCCAACGGCCGCATGGTCATCGAGATCCGCGCCCATCTGGGCGGGATGACACTGTCCAACATCGACGCCCTGAGCCGCGACGAAGCCCGCCGGCTGAGTCCGCAGGAAGTCGATCCGATCGACGAGGAGGCGCAGGCGCCCGTGCCGGCAACGCCCCCGGCCAAGCCGAAGGCGAAGCCGCGCAGTCCGCGCGATCCCCTGGTCGATACCACGCCGTTCGGCAGCGAACCGGCTCCCGTGTCCGCTGCGGCCTCGGCCGAGGCAGACGACGCGGCGCTGTTCGGTGCCTTGTGGCCCCTGGGCGAGACCGTGAAGCTCGATGCGACCGTGGATCGTCGTGTGCTGCGTCAGCAGCGCGACCGTCTCGACAAGCTGGGCTACGAGTTCGCTCCGTTATCCCAGGACTGGCACCTCCAAGCTGCCTGATCCATCCGCCGCCTTGCGCGGCATTCCGCCACCCGCCGGGGTTCTCCCCCGACGGGGAGGGCTCCGGCCATTTCTTCAAGGAGACCCTCATGGGCTGGACCTTCGTTCGTCAGACGCGCGATCAGTTGATCCGCGAGCTGATCGCTCCGCAGGCGTCCGAACGCGCTTGCTGCGAAGTCATCGACCACACGCTGGACGGCGACGTTCTGTGGACCGTGGTTCGCGTCACCGCCAAGCAGACGGGCGTCATGGGCCTCGCGGCCGGTGAGTCCGTCGCCTACATCGGCTGCCATCTGTTGGAAAGCGCGGGCCTCGAGTGGGGCTACAAGTCCCTCGATGAGTCCGTGCATCCGTACTACTACTCGTGTCCGCTGCGCTATCTCGACATGGCGCCGGTGCAAAGCCCCGCGTGGCGCGAGCGGGTTCACCGCTTCCACGCGGGGCGCGCTGTCTAGCGGCACGCATCTTCCTTCCACCCAACCGGGGCGAGCATGGCCCCGCGGGCTGTGGTTGCTCCTTCATTTTCAAGAGGACATCACCATGCCTGCACCTTCTTCCGCGAAACCGCTGTACCGCATCGACGAATGCCCCGACCTCATGGCCGACGGTTGCGTCGGTGACGAGCAGGGCAATCTCGTCTTTCTCTCGATCTGGGCGCGCGACACCGCCGTTCAGGAGTTCCTCGCCCGCCTGACCCTCGGCCGGGATGAACAGGGACTGGATCAGTTCCACGTCATCACCGAGCAGGGCGCATCCATCCCGGTCTTCGTCGGCAACGTCGAGAACCTGGAAAAGCGCATCACCCGTGCCTATCGGCGAACGCTGTTCGGTTCGCTGACGAATGTGTGGCTGTTCGATCGTCGCTGCGTGAAGCCAGACAAGGCCAACGCCAGCGCGCTGGCGCTTCTGCCCAGGGATTCCGCTCACCGGCTCGACCGGCTGTGGACGCTGGTGCAGGACACCTGCCCGCTGCCACTGCTCGACCACTGGCGCGACACCGTGCTGGAGCTGTTGCAGACACGGCGGATGCTGACCGGTCTTCCCTTGGCCCTCGGGCCGCTGGAAGGCCATCGGCTGGCCCTCGATGTCCCGGCGCTGACGAAGGCGTTGGGCGAGCTGATCCGCAACGGCACCCTCGGCGCCACGCAGTACGAACTGGCCGCGAACGCACCGCTTCGGCGTGTGGCGTGAGCCATCCCCACGGGCATGCGCGCCGCGCGTGCCCGCCTTCCCTCATCCATCACCAGGAGAAATCCATGACACTCATGTTTCCGCGCCTGGCGCGCAATTTCATTCGTAACGGCTACTTCCCCACCGACGAGCCGACGCTGGAGCGGGCCTTGTCCGCACTGGCGCCGTCTCCCGGCTCCATGTCCATCCTCGATCCCTGCGCCGGCGAAGGCGTGGCGATTGCCGAAGCCGCCCACGCCCTCGGGCGCGAGCAGGTCCAGGCCTTCGTCGTCGAGTACGACGCCGAGCGTGCCCGCCACGCACGGCAACTGGTCGATCGCTGCATCCACGGTGACCTGATGGACACGCTGATCTCGCGCCAGTCCTTCGGGCTGCTGTGGCTGAACCCGCCGTATGGCGACCTGAGCAAGGACGTGAACGGCAACATCGGCTATCAGGGCCAGGGCCGTGCGCGGCTGGAAAAGCTGTTCTATCAGCGCGCGCTGCCGCTGCTGCAGTACGGCGGCGTGCTGATCTTCATCGTGCCGTCCTACGTGCTCGACCCCGAGCTGGTCGGATGGCTGACGCGCCACTTCGCCGACCTGCGCATCTACCGTGCGGTGGAAACGCAGTTCAAGCAGGTGGTGATCTTCGGTCGCAGGATTCGTCAACGCGACCAGGCGTCGGAGTCGGTCAAAGCCGTGCGCGGTCTGCTGCTGCAGATCGGAGAGGGTGACGCCGAAGCCGAGGAACTGCCGCTCGAATGGCCGTTCCTGCCGTACACCGTCCCTGCCAGCCCGGCCGAGCCGGAGCACTTCTATCGCGTGACGATGGAGCCCGAGCAGTTCGCCGATGAAGTCGGCCGGCTACAAGGACTCTGGCCGGCGCTCGATACGCACCTGGGCGCCGCGCAGCAATCGCTGCGTCCGCCCGCGCGGGCCTTGTCGCACTGGCATCTCGCCCTGGCCTTGGCCGCAGGCGCGATCTCCGGCGTGGTGACGTCCAAGAGCGGGCGCGTGCTGGTCGTCAAAGGTGATACCCACAAGGAGAAGACCCTCCAGACGGAGTACACCGAGCGCGACGACGGCTCCGTGGCCGAGACGCGCATCCTCACCGACAAGTTCGTGCCGGTCATTCGTGCATGGGATTTGACGCTGGGCTCGCCCACGTGGGGCGAAGTGCTGACTATCCGCTGATCGCTGTTCCCTGACGGTTCACCGTCGCTTTCATCCACCCACCGGGGTCACGTTGCCCCGATGGGGTGCCGTGGCCCCTTCTTCCAGAAGGAGATACCACCATGGCACTCGCAGTCCTCAACCTCGCGTCACAAGCACGCTTTTCGCCCGGGCAGGTGGTCATGACCGCCGGCGTCGACGAGCTGGTCCGACAGGGCCGGCTCAACCCCACGCCGTACCTGAGCCGCCATCTTCATGGCGAATGGGGCGACCTGAGCGACAGCGATCGGCGGCAGAACGACGCCGCGCTGAAGTCTGGCGAGGATCGTCTGTTCTCGTCCTACCAGGTCACGCGCGACCTGAAGCTCTGGATCATCACCGAATGGGATCGCAGCGTCACCACACTGCTGCTGCCCAGCGAATACTGATCCGCATCCAGCGGCCTCGCGCCGCTTCTTTCTTCCCACCCAGGGGCATGTCACCGCCCCGTGGGGGAGGTGCATGCCCCATTGCTTTGGAGCATCACCATGTCCCTCGATCTCGAAACCGTTCCCGAAACCGCTGTGCAGGGCGACCTGCTCGAAGCGGCCGCTTCACCCCTCACGCTCAGCCTGCAGGACTTCGTGTCCGAGTTCGGCGACGAGCTGCTCGACTCGCTCAACCGCGCCAATCCTCCGGTCTACACCGGCGAGGTGCGGGTGCATCGGCAACTGATCCTCGCCGCGCTCAAGCGCAAGCTGTTCCCGGCGCAAGCCGATGTGGTCCACGCTGTCACCGAGCTGTTGGTCGATCGCGGCGAACGCGCCGCGATCGTCAATGGCGAGATGGGCTGCGGCAAGACGACGGTGGGTATTGCCACCGCCGCCGTGCTCAACGCCGAAGGCTACCGCCGCACCCTGGTGCTCTCGCCACCCCACTTGGTCTACAAGTGGCGGCGCGAAATCCAGGAGACGGTGGCCGGGGCCAAGGTCTGGGTGCTCAA
Organism: Dokdonella sp.; assembly: GCF_019634775.1. Taxonomy (NCBI): domain Bacteria; kingdom Pseudomonadati; phylum Pseudomonadota; class Gammaproteobacteria; order Lysobacterales; family Rhodanobacteraceae; genus Dokdonella; species Dokdonella sp. The sequence goes on along the minus strand of NZ_JAHCAS010000001.1, from coordinate 2,191,588 downwards.
CGGCCCGGACACGCTGGTCAAGCTGCTGAAACTGCGTGAGCAGTTGGGCGTGCCGGCGCAGGGCCAGGAGTTCTTCGTCCTGGGCCGCGTGCGGATGCGGATGGGGTTCCACTGGAAGCCTGTCTTCGTTCGGCGGCGCACGCCTCACGGCGACGTGGGGGCCTGCCCGGCTTGCGGGCATGTCATCACCGACCTGGACGGCGAGCCTGTCAACACCATCGATCTAGAAGCGGAAGAGTCCCGCCGTAAATGCAGCCACTGCACCTCACCGCTGTGGACGCTGATCCGTCCCAGAGGCCTGTCCGCCAGCGACCAGTCCTCGACCGTGCTCAAGGCACTGAAGCGTATTCCAACCATCGGGGAAGTCACCGCGCAGAAGCTGATGCAAAAGTTCGGTGACGCCTTCCTCGCGTCGATGCTCGGGGACAACATCCACGAGTTCATCAACCTGATGGATGGCAACGGCGAGCTGGTCTTCTCGGACCGGCAAGCCCATCGGATGGAACGT